>CAXUHF010000199.1:0-6985 GCA_964250765.1 uncultured Ktedonobacteraceae bacterium
ACCTGCTCAATAGAGGTACCGGGATAATACGATTGCAGCATAGCCTCGCCATTGTCGGGATCGAAGGTAAAGACGGCGATGGTAGTAATCAAGGAGGACGGACCACCGCGCGGTAAACCAACGCGTTTCCGCCATGCCACACCCGCAGGTCCGTGTTCATCGGGATAGCCATAGCCGGGGCTTGTGATGAAATCTACGCGTTCGCGTAGCCTGTGCTTATCGTGCGGCATAATGATGGCGAGACGATGGGAAAGCGAGGCAATATCAGCCCCACCACCACTTCCAGGAAGGCGTACTTTAGGAGCATACCAATCCGTACCAATTGTCGAGGTGTTAAGATTGCCGTAGCGGTCAATTTCAGCTCCCCCAATAAAGCCAAGTTGTATCTCGCCTGTCGCCATTAAGCCCAACAAGTTCACGGTACATGTCGTCCATAGTGCCTCAGCGATATTTGGCAAATCACCCATCGTGTACAGCAATTCAGCCGAAGGAGTATCACGCATAATGCCGGTCTCGAATAGACCTACACAGTTCGGTGCATGCGTGCGTTTCGCCAGCGCAAAGGCCAGTAGCGGAAGGCGCATGCCCACGAAAACACGCTCGTTTTCCTGTATCTGGCGTGCGGCACATACCACCATCAATTCACGCGGTGTATACTCTGTCGCATGTGTCATACTATCCCTCCTTTCTAGTAACCATAATCAACGGGCGCAGCATAGCGATGTGCTTGAATACTTAGACTCTGCACCCGTTCTGCACCCAGTTGCTTAAGGTAATCGGCGCGTGTCGGCACCTGCTGTACCCACGTGGCAAGCCACTGCTGAAAACCTTCTACCGTGCGCGTCTGTTCGTGATAGTCATGGAAGAACGCATGATCACGGTTATAATAACCCTGCACCATCGAAGGATGTGCTCCAAATGGCTCATGGACAACGGCTCGCACTTTAAACGAGGGGCCAAGCACGCGATTCGGGTCGCTCACAATCACGGATTTGGGCACAATCTCTTCCGCAATTACAAGCACATCACGTGCCGCTAACATAGCCTCTTCGCACACACCAAGGTTGCCCCACTGATGAATGTTGCCCTCTTCATCACTGCGTTGCACATGTAAAATCGTCACATCGGGACGAAGCGCAGGTACAAGCAACAGTGGTGTCCCGTCAAAAGGCGACACGTCCTGGCGAAAATTGGGGTTCTGGCGTGGAATGTCACTTCCCAAAAGCGAACGTGTCGGAATATAGGGAGAGCCTAAGCCAGCCGCAAGTAGTGCCAGCCCTATAGTGTAGTTGCTGTGATCTTCTACGGTAATCGCATGAGGAATAGCCTTTTCGGTGGCACGTCGATAGCAGTGACCCAGTCCTTCACTCACATTCCCCAGCCATGCTGCTGTAATCTTTGTGACACAACCGGCTCCAATAAGTAGATCGAATAGCACATCAGAAATAGGTCCAATCAGAGTCAAATCGCGGCGTTGCTGCCTGATTAGCTCGAAGCCTGCTGCAAAGGGAATCAGTGGTTCCAGGGCTAACCCTAATGCAATCGAAGCTCCATCCGGCACATAACGAGCGATGGCCTCTGTCATAGAGGTAAGTTTACTCATACAGTGTGTGCTCCATTCTTCGTAGTCAGGAGAAGTACATAGCCCCTATTGTATCATCTGCCCTTTTGTGTTTAGGGATTTGTAAGGTGAGACATTGCCTCTGCAAGTGCGACATCAGGTGGGAGAACGACAATAGGCAATGTCGAACTATGTATCAAAGGGGATTTTGTATGAAGGTTTTACATGGCACAGAAGAGGATGTTGTTGCGACACCATCGGTGCCGCGCAAGCAAGAAGCTGGGCCAATCCGCCAAACGATCTCTAGCTATATTAATCTCATTAAACCGCATGTAACAGTTCTTTTATTGGGAACAACGGCGGCGGCAATGACGATTGCAAAAGGTGCTTTTCCCTCACTCGGCCTGCTCCTTGCCACGTTGCTCGGTGGAGCGATGGCGGCTGGTAGCGCGAACTGTATTAATTGCTATATTGACCGCGATATTGACCAGTTGATGGGACGTACACAGCGACGTTCACTACCAGCAGGCAAAGTTCAGCCGAGGCAAGCGCTAATCTTTGGTATTGTGCTAGGACTTGGTTCATTCGTGGTCCTCTACTTTTTAGTGAACTTATTGAGCGCAGTGCTAGCATTTTCCGCAATCTTGTTCTATGTATTTGTCTACACGCTTGGCTTGAAACGCTCAACGGCACAAAATATTGTGATTGGTGGCGCGGCTGGTGCTGTACCTGTACTGGTTGGCTGGGCTGCCGTAACCAACTCATTGAGTATGCCCGCACTCTGGTTGTTCGCCATCATTTTCTACTGGACACCACCACACTTCTGGGCCTTATCGCTCCTCATTAAAAAAGACTATGAGAAAGCCAATGTGCCTATGTTGCCTGTGATGATGGGCGAACGTGAGACGCGAAAGCAGATTATGTTATATTCGTTGATGCTGCTGGCGGTAACACTAATTTTGTTTGTAACACACACAATGGGCTATATCTATCTTGTATCTGCCGTCATCCTTGGTGGGATTTTGCTGTATATGGCGATAAAACTGATGGTTGATCAAACGAAAGACTGGGCGCGTACTATCTTCTGGTATTCCAACTGCTATCTCGCGGCAATCTTTGCGATTATGGTTATTGATAGAGTCCTTCATTTCTAAGGAAGTCAGGCACAGAAACATTATGAACTGGCGTCTCGCCTCGCGGCTCTCGGTCATTACTTTAGCAATACTGGTCGTCGTCATTGTCACCGTCATACAGAACAATAAGGGCACGTTTTCAGGTACTGCGGCCGCAGGGTCGTCGAGCTTGCAGGGAAGTGACCTTGGCGGGACAACAGCACCAAACTTTACGCTCACTGACCAGAACGGGAAGCAGGTTTCGCTGTCACAATTCAAGGGGCGACCAGTTGTATTGACATTTTTATACACACATTGTCCCGATCAATGTCCACTTACCGCAGAACGCTTGCACTCGTCGATGACTACGCTTGGAAGTGATGCTTCTAAAGTAGGTGTTGTCGCCGTTAGCACCGATCCCAAAGGGGATACACAGCAAGCGGCACAAAAATTTACGCTACAACACAATATGCAGAATTATTGGCACTACCTCATAGGAACGCAGGACACGTTGACGCCCGTGTGGACCGCATACAACGTATATGCACAGGGACAGCAACAGTCTGTCGATCATACCCTTGCGATTTATATCATCGACAAACAGGGACGTGAACGTACCTTCTTTGGTGGCAATAATTTTAGTCCCGACCAAGTGACAACCGATCTCAAAATTCTATTGAAAGAGTAAGTGAAGTACACATAATAAAACGGATGTGCTGATGGCACATCCGTTTTATTATGTGTACTCTTTTATGCGCGTCGTGTGACTCTTCTGTAGGTAAGTGCTCGCCAGATGAGTACAAGCAAGATGGCACCAATAAGTGCTCTTACCAAGGGAACCTTGAAGATATAGATATCACCAATGCCATTGATAACAAGGACGTGTGTCATTAACCAAATGCCAATGAGTGCGACAATGATTGAGCCTATAACGCCAAAAGGCACAGTAGACCTGACGACACGTTCCGCGAGATAACCTACGATTGCTGCAATGACAAGGTAGAGAATAAGATCGAGACCAATAGAAAAAACATTACTACCAAGTTTCACAGTAATTCCGTCAGCAAGTACCAATAATGATGCTAACATGATTATTCTCCTTTATAAAGCTACTTCTGCATATTTCTATCTATGCATGAGAGTAGCCCCGATGCTTCTTTGTCCAAGAGTATGCATCTTATTTGTTATACGCACGATACCTACTGTACAGTTTCATTTTGTGTTATACAATGAAGCAAAACGCTATGGAGGTTAAGCAGAGATGAGCGACATATCCTTAGATGAGCAATTATTGGATACATGGAACATTCACGCACGTATCAATCTCTATATGCTTGATGCAATCGAACCCGAAGCACTAAGTGGAGTTTCAGCGTCAAAGGGTCGTAGCGTAGGTGAACAGTTCGCACATATCCACAATGTACGCCTAATGTGGCTTAAAGCAGCCGCAGCCGAATTGTTAAAGGGCCTAGAGAAGATTGAGAAAGAGCAATCAAGCGATAAAGAACGATTACTGCAATCTCTAACGAAATCAGATGCTGCGATGGTGATGCTGCTACAAGATGGATTGGCAAAGAGCAGAATTAAGGGGTTCAAGCCGCATCCAGTTGCGTTTATAGGCTATCTGATTTCGCACGAGTCCTATCATCGGGCCGAGGCGGGTATTATCTTAACACAATCAGGACATCCATTAGACAAGAAAACGTCATTCGGCTTGTGGGAATGGGGCGTGAGGTAGGCTATGTCCGATATAGAGAGGCTACACGCTATTGTAGCGGAAATTATAGAAAGCCTAAGGGTAGCCTTATACATTCTCTTTGCCTAACCCTTCGATGTACTGCTGTGCTATTTCTGCATTTTGTACCGTACTCATTTCAACAATGAGCCGTCGCAATACCATAGAGTCTTTGACAGGCTCAATTCGTTTTTCTACGAGGTTAGCAATAGTTGGAAAACGGTCTTGTACGATATCCAAAAGTGTCAAACGTAGTACTTGCAAACCCTCTTCTTTAGCCTCTTCTTTAGCCTCTCGGTAAAGGTCTTTGTAAAACCATGTTTCACGGATAATATCGTCTAACATACCAATTCTCCTTTTGAGCCATTGCTGATCAGTCTCACCTTCAAAAATCATTGATGCAAATGTCAGGGCTAGTGTAAGCAACTCTTTCTTATCGACAAGACTCTCAAAAATATCCTCGGCAACCTCGTGCCTCATTCCATTCTGTGTAAGTAAGCATAGAGGAAGTAGGCCAGTTAAATGCTTCTCTCTCAGTGTTTCTACTGTCAATTCCCATAATTTGATATTCGTGTATTGGAAGACGTGTACTTTTTTAAATTTTGCTAGTCCCCATTCGAGAGGAGGCTCTTCTATTTTACCATCTCTCATCAAGTAAATGACAAATGAATAGACCGGACAATTATGTTCTAGTGTAGCTAAAACGTTATATTCCCATATACGTTTTTCCATATCTGGATCGGTCCGCTTCTGAAATTCGACATGCAAAATAACTAGTTCGTCGTCTAAAACGGCTTTGTATAGCGCATCTGTGCTAACTGTACGTGTTAGAGTTTTTAGTTCGAGCGATGCTTTACCAATAAAACGTGCTCCCGGCAAAAGCCAACTTACATAATCCTGTGGAGCGGCGGCAAAAATTCGCTTCATCTTGTCATCCCAGAGTTTGGACATATCCAGTTACCCTCCTACATAGCCGTTCTTCTATCAGCAGTATAGCACAACAATTAATCACTTGTCGAGAACAGGTAGTAGTGGTAATATAGGCATGTCTATAACGTTATATTTGCTTTAGAGGGTTGAGAATGGATGACGTATGACGACACCGACACACGAACAACGGAAGCGGTTTCAAGGGTGGCGACTTGCTTTCTTACTTATTGGCATTGCCCTTTGTGTTGTTGCCCTCGTATTTGGAATTATCACCACCGACGAACATGTGCTCGCTCTTGTCTCGTTCGTCATTGGTCCAGTCGGTGTTATGCTTGGACTCATTGCATGGCTCGTTCCACTTCCACCTATGAATGAGCCAGCATCTCTTGACACACTTGCAACGAATCCAACACCACTACCACCAAGTTTCACGTTTTCGCCAACTATAACGATCTCTTCAACAAACCCACCAAATATTGCAATGAATCCTGGTCCAAATGCGCTTGCATCACAGCAAGCATCAACGTCTCCTCAGTCTATAACCGCAGCAAACAATGCATCGGCAAATCCCATCTCGACGACAGACAACATTCCTGTAGGACAATCTCCAACATCACCGGACCTTATTTTTCCCTTCAACGCGCCTCTTATTGATTCTAACGAGTTTTATGGACGCAGCCTTATCCGCACAACATTAATTAATCGCACCCATAACGGCAGTTCGACAGCGATTGTGGGCGAGCGTCGCGTTGGCAAGACATGGCTTTTGAACTATTTAATGCTCGTGGCTCCTTCCGATGCAATGCTAGGAACAAACTATCGCATTGGCTATCTCGATGCCACAAGCCCAGAGTGTCACACCGTTACGGACTTTGCCACAAAAGCCTTAGAAGTCCTCAATATTATGCCAACGACACCGCTACGCGGCAAAGTTGATTTGAAGACGGTAGCAATCGCGGTAAAAAAGTTGTATAAACAGCAGCAGGTACGTCCAGTGCTCTGCATCGACGAATTTGAAGGCTTCGGACAGCACAAAGAATTTGACCTGGACTTTCTCGCTGGTCTACGCTCAATGGCGCAAGAAGGGCTTGTACTTATTACGGTCACGCGTACATCATTGATGGATGCAGTCGTCAATATCCTGGGTGAGCGGTCTCGCACCAGTCCTTTTTTCAACATCTTCTACACGCTTACGCTCAAACCCTTCGACACAAAAGACGCCGAAGCATTCGCACAAGCCAAAAGCATACAAGCAGGTTTCACTGAGCAAGAGCGTCAATATCTACTAGAGCGTTCAGTCATGTATGGACAAGACGGTACGAAACACTGGTATCCGCTCAAGCTCCAACTCGTAGGCCGTATCCTGTTAAAGGATAAACAAGCAGCACAAACCGACCCAATGTGCTATCGTCCTCAAGATGTGCAATACTGGCTGGATTTCGAGCAACGCGTGAGAGAGCAATATGAGACGATGGTGAGGCTATGGAGCGAAAAACTGTAGGGGTCTAATTCTATATACCTTTTTAGCAATTGACCATGTTGGGAGAATGGTGAAACGTTGATGCATGTCCTCAAACATTGTGCATTGCCGAGAGGGTGTAATAGAATTAGACCCCATAGGCGTCAAGTTAAGGATTGCAGAGCTTT
>CAXUHF010000200.1:0-6946 GCA_964250765.1 uncultured Ktedonobacteraceae bacterium
GCATCTATCAAACTCATCCTGATGGACCCCTCCAATTTTCGTTGTGTGAACGTCGCAATTATTCGATATGCGTACCTCTTTCTTCTCTTTCACTCGTGTTTCGTATAGAAGGGGTGTACAACACTGGAAAAAGTACTAAACTTTGTGCTATACTTTCTTTAGTAGCATCTTTTATCGTAGTGAAGTCGTGTTAGTAAGTGGAAGAGATCATTCGCTACAGACCCCTGTTATCATCTTGTTTCGTATTGTAAACCACACGTACTGTAGAGGTTCACATCAGTGTACCTCTTTATTTGCGTAGGATGTTTGCGAAGAGATGAGAGCGTATCCAACGACGGATTTCATGGAATGCACCATGTGTTGTCTACATGCTTTATAGAGAAACTTTACACACTGAAGGAGGACCTTGTACATGCAACAGCAGCAGCATTTTGTGGATTTGCTCATCGACGCCCTCCTGGACGAGGGTTTTACAGTAGAAGAGGCTCGGCGTCTTATCAAGCTCCAAGAAGAGTACGAAGAGCGGCTGGCAACAGAGGAGACGAACTATCATCGTTTTGCCCGTTGGCTTGTTGAACACGGGCGGCTCAGCGATTGGTAATGTAGGGTTAGGTAGAACAAGGCACATATGTATTAACGTAAGGTGACAAGGGCGCCCGCAAGGGGACGCCCCTCCCATACGACGCGATATGCTGAGAAGAGGCTTAGTCTATATATGGGAGGGGCGTCCCCTTGCGGGCGCCCTTGCCTCATAAGGACATCTTTTTCCCTCCTACAATTTAGCATCTCAACCGCTTGCGATGTGTTTTTGTTGTGTTGTAGAATGTATTGTAGCGGAGCAGATGGGACGGCGTGGCATTGCTACGCCGTTTCTGTGTTTTTACACACAGTCGTGAACAACCATGATGGTTGCTCACAAGAAAGGCAGGGCCTCATGAAAGCGGTTGTTATGGCAGGAGGGGAAGGATCGAGGCTACGACCATTGACGATTCGGCGTCCGAAGCCAATGGTACCCATCGCAGGAAAGCCAGTGATGGAGCACATCCTTAACCTGTTGAAACGTCACGGGATCACGGAAGTTGTTGTCACCGTCCAGTATCTCGCAAGCAATATAGAAGATTATTTCGGCAATGGTTCTCAACTCGGTATGCACATTACCTACTCACGCGAAGATGTGCCACTAGGAACAGCAGGTAGCGTCAAGAACGCAGAGGAGCAGCTCACGGAGCCGTTCATCGTCATTAGCGGCGACGCTTTGACCGATTACAACCTCACAGACCTCATTAATTATCATAATGAAAAAAAATCGCTCGCAACATTGCTTCTGGCGCACGTTCACAACCCCTTGGAATATGGCGTCATTATCACGAACGAAGATGGTCACATCTCGCAGTTCCTGGAAAAACCAAGTTGGGGCGAGGTTTTTAGCGATACAATAAACACGGGTATTTACGTTATTGATCCTCAAATCTTCTCTTACTTTGAAAAGAATAAGCAGTTTGACTTTAGCCAGGAACTCTTTCCAATGATGTTGCGCAAGGGTGATCCGCTCTTTGGCTACGTCGCGCAAAGTGGTTACTGGTGTGATGTTGGCAATCTAAGCGAGTACATGCGCGCCAATGCTGATGCATTACTTGGTCATGTCGAAGTCGAAATTCCCGCCAAGAACATTGGCAACAACATCTGGTGCGAAGAGGGTGTTGAGATCGCCGAGGATGCTCAACTTTATGGTCCTATTTATCTTGGACATGATTGTAAAGTCCGTCCAGGCGCAATTATCCACGGCCCAAGTTCGATTGGTCACTATACCATCGTTGATGAACGCGCTCAGGTTGATCGTAGTATCGTGTGGAATAGTTCCTACATTGGCGAACGCTCAGAGTTACGTGGTGCCATTGTTGGTTCCTCCAGCAGCATCAAAAGCAAAGCCGTGATGTTTGAAGGCTCGGTAATTGGTGATAACTCAATCATCCAGGATGGCGCGATCATCCAGCCCAATATCAAAATCTGGCCTGACAAAGAGATCGAGGCTGGCGCAGTCATCAACACCAGCATTATCTGGGGTTCGCAGGGACGCCGTGGTCTGTTCAGTCGCTATGGTGTGAGTGGTCTTGTCAACGTCGATATCACGCCCGAATTTGCTACTAAACTCGGTGCCACTTATGGTGCTATTCTTCCTAAAGGTGCTGTTGTAAGTCTGAATCGTGACACCTATCGCACCTCGCGTATGATTAAGCGTGGTATCAACGCCGGTTTGCCGTCTGCGGGTATCAACGTTCACGACATTAATCAGGTGCCAATTCCAGTGGCTCGCTACTATATTCGTAATACTGAGTCAGTCGGCGGTGTTCATGTGCGTGTCTCACCATATGATCAGCGTGTCATTGACATCAAAATTTTTGATCAATATGGCCTTGACATCAACAAAACGGTTGAACGCAAAATTGAAAATCTCTTCTTCCGTGAAGATTATCGCCGTGTGTATCTCGACGAAATAGGCGCGATTGAAGTTCTTAGCACTTCTGAGGTGAGTGGACGCTACCTGGAAGGCTTCAACAAGGTCGTCGATGGGGAAATCATCCGTCAGCGCAAATTTCAGCTTGTTGTTGATTACGCGCATAGTAGTGCAATGCAATTGTTACCAGACATCTTCACAAAACTGGGCTGTGAGGTGATTGTCCTGAATACAAGTTCTGACGAGCCGCCTTCCTCCCGTTCTGTAGATGAGGTAAACAAGGACATGCAGCGTCTCGCAACCATCAGTTCCGCCTTGAACACTGACATTGGTATTCGCATTGATCCTGGTGCGGAACGCATCAATGTCGTTGATGATCGTGGGCGTGTCCTGGATGGGATGAAACTGCTAGCTGCTATGACGAGCCTCATTCTGCGTCAGCAGCACGGTGGCACTGTTGCTGCGCCAGTTACAGCACCTAGTGCGCTACAACATATCGCCAAGCAATACGAAGGCTATATTCTACCTACCAAAGTGTTACCACATGCTTTAATGACTGCTGCTGGACGCGATGGCGTCATTCTTGGTGGTGATGGCAGAGGAGGCTTTGTGTTTCCTGCATTGCAACCCGCCTTCGATGGTATGCTTGCCATTGTCAAACTGCTCGAACTACTTGCCACATTCCAGATGAAGCTCTCTGACGTTGTGGATGACCTTCCCGCATACTACATGAGCACCACACGTGTAACGTGCCCTTGGGAGTCCAAGGGTAAGGTTATGCGCATCCTGAGCGAGCAATATCGTGAACGACGTACAAAGCCTATTGACGGTATCAAAATCGACCTCGGCAAAGAATGGGTCCTCGTTCTGCCTGATGCCGATAGTCCACTCTTTCATGTTGTCGCGGAGTCGGTCTCGAACGAGCAAGCACAAGCACTCGCCGAGAAATACGCCCGTGTCGTCAGTGGCCTACAACAATAGAGTTTTGATACTGATATAAAAAAGGTGCCAGGCATTGCAATGCCTGGCACCTTTTTTATATCAGTATCAAAACTCTATTGTTGTAGGCCACTGACGACACGGGCGTATTTCTCGGCGAGTGCTTGTGCTTGCTCGTTCGAGACCGACTCCGCGACAACATGAAAGAGTGGACTATCGGCATCAGGCAGAACGAGGACCCATTCTTTGCCGAGGTCGATTTTGATACCGTCAATAGGCTTTGTACGTCGTTCACGATATTGCTCGCTCAGGATGCGCATAACCTTACCCTTGGACTCCCAAGGGCACGTTACACGTGTGGTGCTCATGTAGTATGCGGGAAGGTCATCCACAACGTCAGAGAGCTTCATCTGGAATGTGGCAAGTAGTTCGAGCAGTTTGACAATGGCAAGCATACCATCGAAGGCGGGTTGCAATGCAGGAAACACAAAGCCTCCTCTGCCATCACCACCAAGAATGACGCCATCGCGTCCAGCAGCAGTCATTAAAGCATGTGGTAACACTTTGGTAGGTAGAATATAGCCTTCGTATTGCTTGGCGATATGTTGTAGCGCACTAGGTGCTGTAACTGGCGCAGCAACAGTGCCACCGTGCTGCTGACGCAGAATGAGGCTCGTCATAGCAGCTAGCAGTTTCATCCCATCCAGGACACGCCCACGATCATCAACGACATTGATGCGTTCCGCACCAGGATCAATGCGAATACCAATGTCAGTGTTCAAGGCGGAACTGATGGTTGCGAGACGCTGCATGTCCTTGTTTACCTCATCTACAGAACGGGAGGAAGGCGGCTCGTCAGAACTTGTATTCAGGACAATCACCTCACAGCCCAGTTTTGTGAAGATGTCTGGTAACAATTGCATTGCACTACTATGCGCGTAATCAACAACAAGCTGAAATTTGCGCTGACGGATGATTTCCCCATCGACGACCTTGTTGAAGCCTTCCAGGTAGCGTCCACTCACCTCAGAAGTGCTAAGAACTTCAATCGCGCCTATTTCGTCGAGATACACACGGCGATAATCTTCACGGAAGAAGAGATTTTCAATTTTGCGTTCAACCGTTTTGTTGATGTCAAGGCCATATTGATCAAAAATTTTGATGTCAATGACACGCTGATCATATGGTGAGACACGCACATGAACACCGCCGACTGACTCAGTATTACGAATATAGTAGCGAGCCACTGGAATTGGCACCTGATTAATGTCGTGAACGTTGATACCCGCAGACGGCAAACCGGCGTTGATACCACGCTTAATCATACGCGAGGTGCGATAGGTGTCACGATTCAGACTTACAACAGCACCTTTAGGAAGAATAGCACCATAAGTGGCACCGAGTTTAGTAGCAAATTCGGGCGTGATATCGACGTTGACAAGACCACTCACACCATAGCGACTGAACAGACCACGGCGTCCCTGCGAACCCCAGATAATGCTGGTGTTGATGACTGCGCCAGCCTCGATCTCTTTGTCAGGCCAGATTTTGATATTGGGCTGGATGATCGCGCCATCCTGGATGATTGAGTTATCACCAATTACCGAGCCTTCAAACATCACGGCTTTGCTTTTGATGCTGCTGGAGGAACCAACAATGGCACCACGTAACTCTGAGCGTTCGCCAATGTAGGAACTATTCCACACGATACTACGATCAACCTGAGCGCGTTCATCAACGATGGTATAGTGACCAATCGAACTTGGGCCGTGGATAATTGCGCCTGGACGGACTTTACAATCATGTCCAAGATAAATAGGACCATAAAGTTGAGCATCCTCGGCGATCTCAACACCCTCTTCGCACCAGATGTTGTTGCCAATGTTCTTGGCGGGAATTTCGACTTCGACATGACCAAGTAATGCATCAGCATTGGCGCGCATGTACTCGCTTAGATTGCCAACATCACACCAGTAACCACTTTGCGCGACGTAGCCAAAGAGCGGATCACCCTTGCGCAACATCATTGGAAAGAGTTCCTGGCTAAAGTCAAACTGCTTATTCTTTTCAAAGTAAGAGAAGATTTGAGGATCAATAACGTAAATACCCGTGTTTATTGTATCGCTAAAAACCTCGCCCCAACTTGGTTTTTCCAGGAACTGCGAGATGTGACCATCTTCGTTCGTGATAATGACGCCATATTCCAAGGGGTTGTGAACGTGCGCCAGAAGCAATGTTGCGAGCGATTTTTTTTCATTATGATAATTAATGAGGTCTGTGAGGTTGTAATCGGTCAAAGCGTCGCCGCTAATGACGATGAACGGCTCCGTGAGCTGCTCCTCTGCGTTCTTGACGCTACCTGCTGTTCCTAGTGGCACATCTTCGCGTGAGTAGGTAATGTGCATACCGAGTTGAGAACCATTGCCGAAATAATCTTCTATATTGCTTGCGAGATACTGGACGGTGACAACAACTTCCGTGATCCCGTGACGTTTCAACAGGTTAAGGATGTGCTCCATCACTGGCTTTCCTGCGATGGGTACCATTGGCTTCGGACGCCGAATCGTCAATGGTCGTAGCCTCGATCCTTCCCCTCCTGCCATAACAACCGCTTTCATGAGGCCCTGCCTTTCTTGTGAGCAACCATCATGGTTGTTCACGACTGTGTGTAAAAACACAGAAACGGCGTAGCAATGCCACGCCGTCCCATCTGCTCCGCTACAATACATTCTACAACACAACAAAAACACATCGCAAGCGGTTGAGATGCTAAATTGTAGGAGGGAAAAAGATGTCCTTATGAGGCAAGGGCGCCCGCAAGGGGACGCCCCTCCCATATATAGACTAAGCCTCTTCTCAGCATATCGCGTCGTATGGGAGGGGCGTCCCCTTGCGGGCGCCCTTGTCACCTTACGTTAATACATATGTGCCTTGTTCTACCTAACCCTACATTACCAATCGCTGAGCCGCCCGTGTTCAACAAGCCAACGGGCAAAACGATGATAGTTCGTCTCCTCTGTTGCCAGCCGCTCTTCGTACTCTTCTTGGAGCTTGATAAGACGCCGAGCCTCTTCTACTGTAAAACCCTCGTCCAGGAGGGCGTCGATGAGCAAATCCACAAAATGCTGCTGCTGTTGCATGTACAAGGTCCTCCTTCAGTGTGTAAAGTTTCTCTATAAAGCATGTAGACAACACATGGTGCATTCCATGAAATCCGTCGTTGGATACGCTCTCATCTCTTCGCAAACATCCTACGCAAATAAAGAGGTACACTGATGTGAACCTCTACAGTACGTGTGGTTTACAATACGAAACAAGATGATAACAGGGGTCTGTAGCGAATGATCTCTTCCACTTACTAACACGACTTCACTACGATAAAAGATGCTACTAAAGAAAGTATAGCACAAAGTTTAGTACTTTTTCCAGTGTTGTACACCCCTTCTATACGAAACACGAGTGAAAGAGAAGAAAGAGGTACGCATATCGAATAATTGCGACGTTCACACAACGAAAATTGGAGGGGTCCATCAGGATGAGTTTGATAGATGC
>CAXUHF010000201.1:0-6833 GCA_964250765.1 uncultured Ktedonobacteraceae bacterium
GTGGGTCCGCCATACCGACATCTTCAGAGGCAAAACGAATTAGACGACGCACAATATAAAGTGGGTCTTCTCCTGCCTCAATCATACGCGCTAGCCAATAGAGACTCGCATCTGGGTCGGAGCCACGGAGCGATTTATGCAAAGCCGAAATTGTATCATAGTGCTGATCGCCACTCTTGTCGTACAGCAAGGCTCGATGCTGCATGACCTCTTCCACAAGTGCAAGTGGAATTGTCTTGCCTCTACTCTGTGCCCCTCCTACGCTGCCTTGTGCTGCTAGCTCAAG
This sequence comes from uncultured Ktedonobacteraceae bacterium, assembly GCA_964250765.1. Classification (GTDB taxonomy): domain Bacteria; phylum Chloroflexota; class Ktedonobacteria; order Ktedonobacterales; family Ktedonobacteraceae; genus JBBQVS01. The sequence goes on from CAXUHF010000201.1 coordinate 287, forward strand.
CACGTTAAGAGCTGTTCGTGCATCACCATTGGCAAAGACCGCGATAGCAGCAAGAGCATCATCGTCAATCGAGAGATGCATTGTGCCAAGTCCACGCTTCTCATCAGTTAGCGCACGACGCAGAATATCCTGTACCTGTTCTTCACTGAGTCCTTTGAGCGTGAACACACGACATCGTGACAGGAGTGCAGCGTTGACCTCGAAGCTTGGATTTTCCGTTGTCGCGCCGATGAGCGTGACGACGCCTCGCTCGACATGTGGCAACACGGCATCCTGCTGCGCCTTATTGAAGCGGTGAATTTCGTCGATAAAAAGAAGCGTGTGTTGTTGTGAGAACTGACGTAGCTTGCTTGCCTCATCCATCACCTTACGTAAATCAGCAACACCAGCCGAGACCGCGCTCAAACGTACAAAACGCGCGTGTGTAGAATGTGCGATTACCTCGGCAAGCGTTGTCTTCCCACTTCCTGGTGGTCCCCACAAAATGATCGAGGTGAGCCTGTCCGACTCAATAGTACGCCGCAGAAGCCGCCCTGGTCCCACAAGATGTTCTTGCCCCACAATCTCATCAAGAGTTCGTGGGCGCATACGTGATGCAAGCGGCTCTGCTTGTTTTACGTTGTTTGATTGTAGGATAGAGGGAGTTTCATCTGATCCAAAAAGAGATGTCTGTTCTGGCATAAATATTCTATTTTCAGCTTATTTCACACTATTCATTTCATTATAGCTGTTTTAGAATACCACAGAACCACGGTAGGGGTCTAATCGCTCACCATTGGTGCTTTATGTATATAGGTGTTGTCGGTGACTTGTTTGAGCATGAAGTCGGCGACATCGGCGCGTGAGATGCGTGTGCCGGTGTTGACGCCAACCCAACCGACGCGATATTTTCCTGTGTAGGGTCCTTCGGTGAGCATGGGGCCGCGCACAATCACCCAATCCAGTTGGCTCGCTTGCAGAACTTTCACATGCTGTTCTGCATCGGCTAAGACCGCTCCTTGCAACGTTTTGAGCGCGAACTTGATGACATGATTGATGAACTTTGGCTTGTCCTGGGGTGCATCGACACCCGCTCCGGTCAAACTTACAAAGCGCGTGATACCATATGTTTCCATTGCAGCAACAATATTTTTTGTCGCCACCGTTTGTAAGTCTTTTGGAGAGTTCTTGCTTTGCCCTAGTACACTCAGAACGGCATCGGCACCTTGTACAACTTCGTCAACGTCGGAGGCATTCAGTGCATCACCTTGAACCACCGTCAGCCTTTCATGCTTGATAGGAAATGTCGCAGGTGTTCGTACTAATGCGATAACATCGTGTCCAGCGTCCAACGCTTGCTGTACAAGTGGGCGACCTGTACGGCCTGATGCTCCAAAAACGGCTAATTCCATTATGTATTTGCTCCTATTTAATGAGGATAATGCTAATGTAGAAGAAACACATAAAGTGTATGCCATAAGGCCGCTTTATACAAGTATGCAAAAAGAGGAAACTGATCAAAAAGACACATAACAACCTGCTTCATGTCAAAACACTATCCTAGTTGATAATTCTTCTAGGCAATGAACGCTGTAACTCCGACTCATGTTCCCTCTTTAATTGCACCGAGGAGATTGCGTGTAAAAGTGTTTTTATCGCAAATGGCTTACGAACAATAGGAAGCATGGGAAACTGTACACGGAGTGCATCTAGCTGGTCTATACTTGCAGCGGACACAACAATAATAGGGGGAACATTGGAATCAAGCAAGTGGTGAATAGAGGAGATTACATCTAGCCCCGATAACTCATCTGGTAGATTAAGGTCAACGATGAGGACATCATAAGAATGGGATGTGGGCAATGGAGGAACAGCATTGTAATTCATAAAAAGAGCGTCTAAAAGAGAGCGACCATGTGTATAGGTAAAGATAGTATGTCCGTTTAGCTCAAGCGCGGTTTGCATTAACTCAAGGATCGCTGGATTGTCTTCCAATAACCCAATATTCATGTGCAGTTTACTCCAATTCCACATTCTATAATTTGACAAGACTACGCTCTTACCGCACGACCATAGGCCGCAGTATTGTTTTCCAACATATCTTTTAGTGTTAGCAGGTCGTGTTCTGTATCACGGTGCATCGCGTTTATAACTACTTGCTCTGCTTGGTCTCCAATAGTTCCCATAAGGGAGATCAAGGCATCATATACAATACTGGTGCTACCATTTTGTAGTTGCTCGAACTGGTAGTGAAAGAGGCAGGGAGCAATGCCGGAGGTACTTTTGATTGTCAGGAAATTGGCGGGTTCACATTCCACAACCTCAAGTGTCATCTCCGACCGATTTCCCAAAAATCGAACTGTACTTTTCGCCGTTGTTCCCACGCCTGTTACTCCTGATAAGGAGGTAGCTTGAGTAGAGATGATGACGCTGGACCAGTCCGAAAAGTTCTCAAGATTGCTCAAATAGGCAAAAATGTTCTCGGCGGGCAGGTTGATAGCAATGGATTGCTTTACGTGTATCTTCGTCATCATGCTTACCTCTCCTATTGCTTCCTTTTTGACTACAGCTTATACAAGGTTGATTTGATGTTCGTCGTAGGGGCCTTAATTCATTACGCCCTCATCTCCCATCACAAGCCATATCAGAGCGTAATGAATTAAGGCCCTACATCCTGACTGTTTTGTTAAATCCGTATTATCTTCGGATGTGTCAACGTAGTTCCTACGATTTATATGAACTGTGTTGAAACATTGCAAGAAAGTTCGGCATTATGCCTACATTCCCATTGAGAGGGATATAGCAGTAGAGTATCAAATTTCACTGTTACAAGAAGTTCTTTAAAGATAGAAGATATACTCTGTACGATGGCGCGTTTCATGTGCTCCTGTGAGCGTGGGAATAAGACAAAACTTTCGCAAGAACATTGAGCACATATAGAAATAGAATAAGAATGAAGGTCTATAGGCAGATCAGAAGAGATTTGAATTGTCACATCATCTACTATCCCTTCCCCGAAAAGGTCAAGCAAGACATGACTGACAATATCTTCCACAAAGAGTTCGGCGTTCTCTTTCTCATCGAGAGTGATTTCAAAGAACCTATCATAGCATTGCATAGAGATTTGAAGCATACACATGCATAATTCCTTCCTTCCCTTTTTCTCTTGATTTGTGGACACGATATGAGTATACTTGTATGGGTTCTCCTCCACATCGCTTTTGGTAACTCATTGTCTACTCATCGTCCACGAAAATGCAGCAAGGACGTACTATTGCTTAGTAAGGAGGAACAAGCATGAGTAAAGGAACACATGGGAATATGCTGAGCGACTGCATACAAGCATTCCTTCGTTCCAGTGGGTATTCTCAAAAGAAGCTTGCTGAGGAGGTTGGGCTTCATCCAAAGGTTTTGAGTCGCAAGTTGCATGGAAGTGGAAATTCGCATCTTACTCATTTGGAAGTGCGAAGTATTCTTGTGACGTTGACTCAATGGCATGCGATCACTACACAAGAAGAGGCATTCCAATTACTAGAGCTTGCACAAGTGGGACCCACACTTTTTGATGCTGAAGAATGGCATATGTCACCTCTCGACCAACTACAGCAGCGTGTTTCCTCAATGCCTCTCGATACCACAAACATTCCTGTGACACTCTTTCAGCATAATATTCCCGCTCCTACTACGCGGCTCATTGGACGTGAATGGGCAGTGGAACGGCTCCGACAACTGTTTGGACGGAACGATGCACGTCTTATAACACTTGTAGGATCGGGAGGAAGTGGTAAGACGCGCCTCGCCATACACATGGCACACCAACTTGTCGGTACATTCAAGCATGGAGTATGGTTTGTAGCACTGGCAGGTGTAAGCGATGCTGCACTCGTGCCTATGAGTGTTATTCAGGCATTAAACGTGAAACCTGCGCCTAATGTTTCTCTTGTACAAAGTCTCTGTACATACTTACATAACAAAAACGTACTCCTCGTGCTTGATAACTTTGAGCATCTGGGAGCTGCAACAAACGTCGTAGATGAAATGCTAGCAGCAGCCCCTGGTCTCAAGGTGTTGGTGACAAGCCGTTCTATACTCCATCTCTATGGTGAATGTGTCCTCAGTATTCCTCCTCTGGATGTGCCTGCTCTTAATGTATCGTTAGAGACAGCGGACCTCGCACACTATGAAGCTATTCAGCTTTTTGTCGAGCGTGCTCAAGCCGCTATGCCTTCCTTCGCATTAACTCAGGAAAACAAAGACATCATCGCCCAGATTTGTGTCAAAGTTGATGGTTTACCTCTCGCGCTAGAGCTTGCGGCTGCACGAGTTCGAGTACTATCGCCTACTCTTTTATTGAAGCGGCTCTCGAATGCACGACTTGCTATTCTGACGGGAGGTGCTAAAAATCTCCCTGGTAGACAACAGACGTTGCGTAACACAATAGCGTGGAGTTATGCACTGCTCTCTTCGCATGAGCAAGTGTGGTTTCCTCGCTTGGGTATATTTAATGGGAGCTGGGCACTTGAGGCGGTTGAAGCAATGATGCAACAAGGCACAGTCGAGCGAGAGGATTTCTTCGATTCCATTGTTGTAATTGATATGGTAGAGCAACTAGTAGACAATAGTTTACTTGCCCGACTATCAGGGACAACTGAGCAGGCACGCTTCATGATGCTGGAAACGTTGCGTGAATATGCATGTGAATTGCTGAACAAACAAGAGGAGTTAGAGCAATGGAGGGACTGGCACGCTTGTTACTACCTCCAGCTAGCGGAATCGGCAGAACAAGGTTTGCGTGGTCCACAACAACGTCTGTGGTTGGAGAGGCTGACACTGGACCGCGATAATTTCCGTGCCGCGCTAGAATGGTCGCTTCAACAAGCTAGAGCTGATATGAGCATACGTCTACCATTATTTTTTGACCGAGGAGGGACTGAAGCGTTCAGAGACGTTGCAGGTAGCAAAACATTATCAAGTAATACGGTGCCAAGTACGGGACGATGCGCGCTTGAGATATGCCTGCGTCTCGCTGCCGCTCTAAGACCATACTGGGAGTGGCAGGGATATCTGACGGAAGGACGTGACTGGCTGAGTGCTGTGATATCGGTGCCACTCGGTCAGGGAAGTGAAAAGACCATTCTTGCGGCACGTGCCAAGGCACTGAGCGAACTCTCCCGTTTAGCATGCTTGCAAGACGAGCAGAACAAAGCAGTAGCGTTGGTTGAGGAAAGCCTTGCCCTGTGGGACAAACTTAATGACCCAAGTGGACTAGCTACCGCACTAATGCATAGAGGCTGGGCGGCTCTTGCCATGAGCGATTACGAAGGGGCAAAGCGCGTCTACCAGGAAGGCTTACAGGTCCTTGAGCCGACAAATGAGTTGTGGCTACGTGCTCAATTATTATGTGTATTAGCCCCAGCTTTTGGATTCCAATTTGATTTTGTGCCAGTAAGATCGTTCTATCGACAGAGTAGAGAGCTTTTTGAGCAGTTAGATGATAAGACCTCGGTTGCTGATGTGTTGAAGGATCAAGGTGGAATGTTGATTTTAGAGGGAAATTACGCCGAAGCTATCGTGTGTCTTCTTAAGAGCATTGGCTTGTGTTATGAAATCGGACACAAACAATTTGTGACAACCGGTATGGGCTGGCTAGCTTTCGCAATTGGCTTGAGAGGAAAGCCAGACGAAGCAACAGCAAGCCTCTACACAGCACAACTACAGGGAGCTACACAAAGCTTGATGGACACCATAGGCATGACGCACTGGGCAAGAACAAATCCCTTCATACAGGCAGTTCAAATGCAGCTTCGCTTCCGTGTAGATGAACAAAGCTGGGATGAGGCATGGAACGCGGGGCGAGCATTGACAACAGAACAAACGATTGAGTTGGCCTATCGATTAGGTGAGGGATAGCAGGGAGACCGCAAGGGTCTCCCTTACATGTAGAGTTGCACATACGTAGGGGAGACCCTTGCGGTCTCCCTGTTTTACAGTGTTTCGCTATCCAACCACAATGTGACAGGACCATCATTTATCAGTTCCACCTGCATATGCGCCCCGAATACGCCTCCTTCAACCGCAATGCCGTGTGCAGTAAGAGCTTCTTTGAAGTGTTCGACAAGGGGAGCCGCGAGTGCGGGCGTAGCGGCTCCAATAAAGCTAGGTCGTCGTCCCTTGCGCATATCGGCATAGAGTGTGAATTGTGACACAACGAGTGCTTGCCCTGCATTCTCAAGTAAAGAGCGATTCATCTTGCCTTCATCGTCCTCAAACACACGTAAATGAACAATTTTATCACTGAGTTGCTTGACCTGCACTTCGCTATCGCCTTGCCCAATGCCAAGCAAAATAAGAAAACCATTGTCAATTTGCCCAACAACTTGACCATCCACAGTAACACTTGCCCTAGTTACACGCTGTAGCAATGCCCTCATACGAATATTCCTTTAATTAATATTTGTAGCAATTGACGAAAAAGTGTTGACAAGTCACAACGTCTATGGTAATATACATCACGTCAAGAGAAACCACCTGCATGTGCAGGTGAGCTGGTGACTATAGCGAAGAGGGT
>CAXUHF010000202.1:0-3534 GCA_964250765.1 uncultured Ktedonobacteraceae bacterium
GTCAGATGGAGCCTCTCTTTGTCACCCCTTTTCTTTAAGTTAATGCGTATGGGGTGTAATAGAATTAGACCCCTACGGCGTTTCGTATTCCCATTCTTTTGTTACACCGCATAATTGTGTCCATCCGTTTTACGCGAATGCGCCACGCAAGGCGGCGGCAGCTTCGGCGATGGCGATTTTGCTCTGGTCCATGAGGCCCGCCATTGTGAAGAAGCCGTGTATCATACCGTTGTAGCGTGTCGAGGTTACGGTCACGCCTGCCTCTTGCAACTTCGCTGCGTACATCTCGCCTTCATCACGCAACGGGTCGTACTCGGCGGTAATCACTAGTGCGGGTGGTAAATTATGGAAATCCTTGGCATGGAGCGGTGCCATCATGGGATTGTGCGCGTCCTCCTCGCTATTGGCGTAGTGATTCCAAAACCAGACTATCGAATCGCGCGTGAGGAAATAGCCATCGGCATTCTCATGCATTGAAGCTGTGCCAGGAATGAAGTAGTCGGTTGCGGGATAGATCAGCAATTGATACACAAGTTTAGGACCGCCTTTATCACGTGCCATCTGTGAAACGATAGCCGAGAGATTGCCTCCCGCGCTATCACCACCAACCGCGATACGTGCGGAGTCGCCGGAAATGCTTGCCGCGTTTTGCGCAACCCACTCCGTCGCTGCATAAGCGTCCTCAACTGCCGCCGGAAATTTGTGTTCAGGGGCAAGCCGATAGTCAACCGAAACGACGATACATTGAGCCGAATTTGCCAGCGCACGACACACGCCGTCATAGCCATTGAGTGTACCAATCGTCCAGCCACCGCCATGAAAAAAGACCAGGATAGGAAATGGACCCGCACCCTCTGGTGTGTAGACGCGTACTGGTATCTCACCTGCTGGTCCTGGAATCATGCGATCCTCAACGTTATGCACCTCTTCTGGTGTACCGCTAAATTGAGCCATTGCATCGTATGAAGCACGAACCTCTTCAACCGATAGTGTATTCATGGGTGGAACATTCAGTGTTGTGAGCATATCAAGGAATGCCTGTGCCTGTGGATCAACTGGCATGTATGTATCATCCTTTCTCCAATGAAAAAATAACGTCCTTACAAACCGCTAGGAATGGCTTTTGCGTCAATGATAGCACGGCTCAGAGGGCGTCCGAGTTCACGTAGACGTTCACATTTGGCATCGCCAAGATGTTGCCAGGGTGCGAGTGCAAGCTGGTCTGTCATCTGCTCCACTTTGTCACGGTGTGCCTTGCCTTCATCGGTAAGCTTCCCTTCGGACGTAAGTAAACCTCGCTCTTGTAGGCCGTGAGCAGCCGTTTCCCACTCCTCGTCGGACCAACTGCGCGTTGTTTGCAATGCCTGACGCGAAGCCTCACCTGTTCCAGCATGCATTACAAGTGCTTCACATGGTCCAACTTCATCAGTCATCAGTGCGGCGACATGCCCACCAAAACGGAACTCACGCAGTAACGTGATTGCATGCCATAAGACCATATGCGGCTCCATAGGCCATTCGAGTGTTGCATGGGCTGCGTAGGTAATGCGTCCTTGCGGTGTACATCCATTGCTAGCCTCACGAGCGAGTTGAGCCGCCTCCGCTACCTCTGGACTAGAAATACGCTCGCCCAGTACGCGACGAAGCGCGGCATCAGCCCCTGCGAAGCGTGCATCAATAATTTGTGCGGGTGTGGCGCGTTGCCATGAGGTGGGAATCGCGCTGCGCACTAGTCCTGGATTAAAATTGTAGAACGCCGAAATAATCAGATCAGCCGAGACTGGACCCATTGGTGCGCCACGGGAAGCAAAATAACCCATGCGTCCACCAATACCATACGCTTTGTATCGCTCGCTTGCCTCCGGTACAAAATAAATCATCGCGTGATATGGCTCAAGTGCGCGGTACAATTTGCGTGCAACAGTTGCATCCATGTTGTGATAGCTCCTTTGCTCTTTGTTAGATGCCACCAATCGTGTAGGGGTCTAATTCATTACACCCACGTCCCCACCGACGATGTTAGCAGGATAGAAGAAACGTTTCAAAAAACCCCGACAGTTGCCTATGTCGAAAAGGGTGTAATGAATTAGACCCCTACAGTTGTATCTCCGAAGGAAATTGGATACTCTTCCGCAGCATGTTGCAAGAGTTTCAGCGTTTCTATTTGCTCTTGTTCGTCGCCTTCACGCCAGGACTGTAATAAATGAATTAACGCCTTCCTTTTCATATCCTCTGAAGACGCATTGTCTGTGGTACTATCATGTTGAGCTTCGATTGACGGTTTGTTGTTAACGCTACTCACATATTCCTCCTGTCTTTTTCTAGGGGTGAATGTAGCAGGTCTGTTAGTATTATACTGTTTTATCGCTTACAATGATAGCCATTTCCCTTGCACATGCTAATTTTGAAACTCCCTGCTTTCCTTGACGTGTCAAAAGCGAGCTGTCTATAATCATGAGTATTACCTCAACACGAGATGTTTTTGTCTCGTGTTATTTCAGGGTATGACGAGTTCCTATTGAACGAGGAGGTTCATCAATGCCTAGCCCAGAAAGCTTGAATATTCGCCCCTACCTGCTGACACTCAAAAACGCTCCACCTGCACCTTTACCAGAACAGCGAGCGAACCTGGAATTGCTGGTTGAGAACTATGTCGGACACCCTGTACCACTTCCTGAGAATACGCATGTAGAGCAGGTTAATGCGGGCGGTGTGCCAGCAGAATGGATCAGTGCTACTAATGCTGACACGGAACGTGTACTACTCTATTTGCATGGCGGTGCCTATGTGTTGGGATCGTTTAAGTCACATCGTGATCTGGTTGCACGTCTCAGCGCAGCATCAGGTATACGGGGTCTTTTGATTGACTATCGTCTCGCACCCGAACATGTATTTCCAGCCGCAATTGATGATGCGCTCACCGCATATCGTTGGCTACTTGCTCAAGGTACAAAGCCAGAGCATATTGTCGTGGGTGGCGACTCTGCTGGTGGCGGTTTGACACTTGCGTTGCTACAAACATTACGTGATAAGAATGTACCCATGCCTGCGGGTGCTGTGTTGCTCTCACCGTGGACTGACCTCATGGGTACTGTTCAAAGTCGAACGACACATGACGCCGCTGATCCCTGGATTTCTGGACAGGCCATCACGTTTGTGTCGGGTATGTATGTGGGGACAGAGGATGTACATAACCCCTTGATCTCGCCTGTTAATGCCGACCTGCATGGATTTCCTCCACTATTTATTCACGTTGGCAACGATGAAGTGCTACTGGATGACTCTCGTCAGGTGGAGGAGCACGCTAAAGCAGCGAACGTTCCTGTTGAACTCACTGTTTGGGATGGTATGTGGCACGTCTTCCAAGCCTTTGCCTATGTCTTGCCTGAAGGTCAGCAATCCATCGAACAGATGGGCGCATTTATCCGCAAACAAACGAAGATTTCTTAATTCAAAAAGAGGATGTGAGGGGGGGGGGGCCGCCGCGGGGGCACCCCACACAACAGGTGAATTTTTTTTTTTTTTTTTAAAAAA
>CAXUHF010000202.1:3544-6615 GCA_964250765.1 uncultured Ktedonobacteraceae bacterium
ATAAAAAAAATTGTGGTGGGGGGGGCCGCCCCCCGCGCGCCCCCCCCCCCCCTCACATCGTCTTCATTGTATATTTTTCTTGAAACCAATTGTCCTACCACGTCGCAATCTCCACAAAGCCTACGTGTATTGGCGTTTATCTCTATATGTCAGAGTGTCAAGTTGTATCAAAATTTTATATATACTCTGACAAATTGTATAAGCCGTTTATCGTAGTGTGTCGTATGGAATTCGGAGAACTACATGCAACGTAGTAGCATTGTACACAAGCTTGTACTTGCCACGGTCGCTGTGATTGTTGTTGGCGTCGGCGTTTTCGGCATCACGCTTATCGCACGCGCCAGACAAGACTCACGCAATCCCATCAGTGGACAGACAGTTCCCCTTATTGGGAATGCTCATCTGCTTGGGACCGCCAGTGGGCAACAGAAGCTGAATCTCTCGGTTGGGCTACAGATACGTAATCAGCAAGAACTGGATGTCTTGCTGGCAAATCAGAACAACCCACATTCGCCCCTGTATCATCACTATCTGACGCCGCAGCAATTCGCCGCCGAGTTCGGCCCGACTGTTGCGCAACAACAGCAGGTTGTGACCTACCTGCACAGTCAAGGTTTCGCTGTTTCACATGTCTCTTCCAATGGCTTGCTCATCGACGCCAGTGCCGATGTAGCAGAGGCCGAAGCCGCCTTTGCCGTCAAGATCAACAATTATCAAGTTGGTGCGCATACCTTCTATGCCAATGCGAGCGCACCAACCGTACCCAGTACGGTCTCCTCACTTATCGTCTCTATTGGCGGACTGGATAACAGTACGCACATGCGTCCTCTTTATAACCTCAAAAGCACGAGCAGCAAAAAGGCTACGCAAGGCAAACGCGCCTTAGCTGGCCTCGGACCAACAGACCTGCTCGGTGCCTATGATGGTGCGGCCCTACAGCAAGCGGGTGTCAAGGGCAACAACCAGACCGTTGCTGTATTTGAGCTGGATGGCTACCAGCAAAGCGATATCACGCAGTATGAGCAGACCTACAACATCGGCAACCCCAGTATCAGCAACGTGCTTGTTGATGGGTATGATGGTTCGGCTGGTGCAGGTGCTATCGAGGTCGAACTGGACATCGAAGTTGTTGCTGCGATGGCTCCCTCTGCTTCACAGATCATATACGAGGGACCAAACTCGACACAAGGCGTCAACGATACCTATAACAAGATTGTGACCGACAATAAAGCACAGATTTCTTCGAGTAGCTGGGGTGAGTGCGAGACGCAGACGGGTGCCGCCGAACTGCAAACACTGGATGGCATTTTCAAACAGGGTGCCGCACAGGGTCTTTCGCTCTTCTCTGCAGCCGGTGACTCCGGTGCGTATGATTGTAATGACACTAATCTTGCCGTTGACTCACCCGCGAGCGATCCCAACGTCATTGGCGTAGGTGGTACAAACCTGCAAACTAATGGTGGTGCGTATGGCAGTGAGTCGGTGTGGAGTAATCCCACCGATACACAGCGTAGTCCAAAGGGTTCTGGCGGTGGTGGTGGTATCAGTAATACGTTTGCCCAACCAACATGGCAGGTTGGTCCCGGCGTCAAAAATCAGTATAGCAACGGCAACCGCGAGGTCCCCGATGTCTCTGCTGATGCTGACCCCGCCACAGGCTATGCCGTGTATTGTACCGTCACTGCTGCTGGTTGTCCTACGACGGGCAGCATCACCGTGGGTGGTACAAGTGCTGCCGCGCCTCTATGGGCTGGTAGCATGGCAATGATCAACAATTACCTGCAATCGCAAAACAAGGCTGTCGCAGGATTTGTTAGCCCTAAACTCTACAGTTTGGCGAACTCACAGCAACAGTATGCCCCCTTCCATGATGTGACGAGTGGCAACAACCTGTACTATCCTGCAACCGCAGGCTATGATGAGGGCAGTGGTATCGGTTCACCTGATATCTACAACATCGCTCGTGACCTCGCGGGTGGTGGTGCTGCTACTCCATCTCCTACTCCTGGCACGCCAAGTCCAAGTCCAACGGCGACAACCGTTCCGATGAATACTCCAACAGTTGTGCCAACGGATACGCCTGTTGCAACCGATACGCCAACACAACCACCATTCACCGGGTCACTTGTGCAGAATGGGAGCTTCGAGAGTGGCGCGAGCACCTGGCAAGAGTCTTCTGCTGGTGGCTACGAACTGATTGACGCGAAGCATCCACACACTGGACAGTACGGAGCCTATCTCTGTGGCTACAGTTATTGTGATGATGCCATCTCACAAGATTTTGCAGTTCCAAGCAATGCGTCGAATGTCAGTATCAGCTACTGGTGGCAGGCGTCTACCACGCGTCAGTCACAAAGCTGCTCTGATGACCTCACTGTCTCTATTCTTGACAGCTATGGTCAGACAATTGGGCAGTTGCAGCATGTATGTAACACGAATGCTTCATCGAATTGGAAGCAAGTGACCTTCAATGTCAGTAAACAACTCTCGCAGTACGCGGGTCGAACGGTGACATTGGTCTTCAATGGTCGTACTGGCTACACGCAGCGCACGACATCCTTCTTTGTGGATGATGTGGTTGTCTCTGCGAAGTAAATCGCGTTTTGCAGGGAGACCGCAAGGGTCTCCCCTACATATAAACAAGACATGTAGGGGAGACCCTTGCGGTCTCCCTGCAAAATTGTATATTGTTGTGTATCATTACTTCACGATAACCGTGAGGTTCATGTTGGAGTGAATGGTGCAGTAGAGTTGATAGGTGCCAGGAGTGTTGAACGGGCCAAATGATTGTGGTGTGTTGTCCAAAAACTGTGCATCTTTGATAACGGGTGCGCCCGACTCTATTTTTGGATGAGGCAAGCCATCGCTACCCCACGTACCATTGTCGATGATGTGCGCTTGTGATGTATCGCTAACCAGCGTCAACTTGCTGCCCTTCGCAATTGTGATGGAGCTTACGCCAAATGTCGAATCGGTCATATGCACCGTGTTTGGTTGGCTGTCACTCGCACTATCTCCCGCGATGCCGCTACATGCTGCAAATACAATAGTTGCTATGCCTACAAGGACAA
>CAXUHF010000203.1:0-6406 GCA_964250765.1 uncultured Ktedonobacteraceae bacterium
GGGTGGGTGACGGGGTTGCACTGACACCACCAGATGGTGTTCTGCGCGACGACCTGGACGGGAGGTGGATCGAGTTCGAGCGGGTGGTGGATCATTCGACCGAAGCTGTCTGGGCTGCCCTCACCGACCCGCGCAGGCTGGTGGTCTGGCAGCATCCGATCGAGTTCTTCCCCGAATTACGTGAGGGTGCAACCGTTTACGCTCATCTCAATCCGCAGGCCAAGGCGTTTGCCCTCGGAAAGGTCATCGAGTGCAAGCCACCGCACTCGCTCGCTTTCCGGTGGACCACCACTCACCCGATGCTCTCACCGGACCTCATGCTGTCGTACCTCTTCGAGGGCGGCACCTTGAAGGTCCGGTACGGGCCCTTCAGCTGGCAGGACGCGGTGATCCCGATGGCGGCGTCGCTGCACATCCACCTCGATCACCTGGAAAGGGCGATCACCACGCCTGAGGACGAGCTACCAAACCCTCCGTGGCCGTCGGTCAGCGTCGTCACCCGGTCCGGTCAGATGCGGCTCGCGACCGAGGCGTACGGCGACAAGTATCCCCTCATGCGTGGACCCGGACCCGGTGGTCCCGGTGGCAGACCGGACGGGGTTCCCGGGGCAGGTCGTTCGCCAGCAGCCTAGGAGTACGGTGCCAAGTCTGCTTGCACAGGAAGGGCTCGCAAACGGTGAACGACCCGACGTTCGTTCAGTTCCACCCGGACATTGTAATGAACGCAAATCATATCTATCATAGAGTGAAGTGTTGGCCGCAACCGTGCGCTGCGGCCCGAGTATCAAGGAGTAATAACATGTTTTCCGATGAAGTTGTTGCCTTACTGAGCAAGAGGATCACGGGAGTCATCACGACGTTACTTCCCGACGGTAGCCCGCACTCTGTTATCGCGGGAGTGGTTATCGAAGGTGACGAGCTGGTATCGCACACCGGACCTGGCGCGAAGCGACTCAAAAATCTCCAGGGCGACCCTCGTATAAACGTTCTTGCTATTGACCCGGACACTCCTATGCGTTACGCAGAGTTTCGTGGAACTGCCACCATTGAAGAAGTCAGCGGAGCGGAACTGTTCGAGACCTTCAAAAATCATGCAAAAAAGTATGACCTGCCCGAGGAGGCTGGACAGGTGGCCCCAGAGGCCACCGTGGTGAAAATTCGGATCCGCCCGGAAAAAATCGGGTACCACGATCTAGACCCGAGCCGGATGGGGCCAGAGAAATTGCAGCGAGGTCCGCGCTAGGAGTGCCTGCACGGTGTGGCGGTCGGCCTCCTGATGGCGACCAGGGGCTACCACAATAGCCAGGACCCTCCCCTGCAGGAGTAGTTCCGCCTTCTAACATGAAGCCAGTGTCTGAGCCATCTTTCCCCTCCAGACCACCCGACTGGCAGGATTCCTTGTCTCCCCAGGATGGAGGAGAAGCCAGACTCTTGTGGGAAGTCTCTTTCCGCACCCGATATGGGGCCAACTTGGGGTTCGATGTGTTGCTCTCCTGCCTGTAGGAACTCCGTGGCACGACACCTCGGAGATCACACTTGTTCGAGGCACTCCTGGCACTACGAGCACACTATGCAGACCCCGTGCTTCTGCCGCGTCCAGATCATTATGTCGCGGCATGTATTCCGGTCACAGAGATCCGTTCAAAGAAGTGCCCTTATTGAGGCTCTTCTGCAGCAGACCGGCAGAACTAGCGCTACTACAAACAAGCAGGTTGTACGAGAACAATGATTAGACAGTCTTCTTCTCATAGGGAGAAGCAGTGAATGGAGAGAGAACGATGCGCTTGAACGTCGCCTTTTCGCATAATCCCAGACTACAACCACTCCTCGATGGAAGTATTCAGCCAGAGGGAATTGAACTGAACTGGCAGCTTGATCATCCAACGGCACTCTTTCTTGATCACCTCAAAAAGAATGCCTTCGACGCATTCGAGTTCTCGCTTTCAGGCTATATCGTTGCCAAAAATAGGGATGCGTGGAGCCATCTTGGGTGGATTGCGCTTCCAATCTTTCTTTCAAAGACATTTTGGCCATTAGAAATCCTGGTGAATACCCAAAGCGGCATTCGCTCCTGGGCTGATTTGGCAGGAAAGCGAGTAGGCGTTCCCGATTTCAATATGACAGCCGCCATTTGGTTGCGGATCATGCTGAAGCAACTCTATGGTATTCGTCCAGAGGATATCACTTGGTTGAACGGTCGGCGTCCAGCACAAAGGCATAGTACCCTGCTTGGCTTTCATGATCATCCTTCACATGTACGTCTCCATGAATTGGAGGAGGGACAAAGCCTGAATGCTCTTCTGGTGAAAGGTGAAATCGACGCAGCGTTTGGCGATGGTGCATATATGGTTCCGCTCTACGAGGACCAGCATGTCTCTCGATTACTTTCCTCAGAGCAGGCACTACAGATACTCAGAGATTTTATGCAACAAGTCAGTATTACTCCAGTGAACCATATCCTTGTAATACAAGAAAAACTTCTGGCACAGCCGCATCTCGTCCGTCTGCTGTATGACACGTTTGAGGCGGGCAAACAAGAGGCATATCGTCGTGTTCGTCAGAGTGCTGATACCTACCTTTTTCTGCCTGGGTATACTTTTACCCAGCAAGCAACACTCTTCGGCGAAGACCCATATCCATCAGGTCTTGCTGCGAATCGAAAGATGCTGACTGTGCTTATTGAACAGCTGATCTTAGAGGGACAATTGAGCCAACCTACCCAGATTGAGCACCTCTTTGCTACATCCAGTTGGAATACCTAAGGATATGCTCCATAGGAAAGAAATTCATTTCTGTGTTGATGCACCTGTGGCACGCTTGGAGGCACGCGTTGCCCTTGAAGTGCTCATCAAACACTTGCCTACGTTGCACCTCTAGGCGTACCAGGACCTTATAAATCGCATGTGATGTTACGCGGTCCCAAGCATCTGCTACTCGAGTGGTAGGGCAATCCAGAGATGTAGAACATTGGCAATCATAGTACCTACATTCGCAGTGGACGACTAACCCAGTTCGCCCTTCCTCAAAGTAGCTCACCCATCTTTTGAGCATCTCGGCTCGATAGATTTGAGTACCTGGACACGAGCTATGACCTGAAATTGCTCTCCTTGAGCGACATTGAGGATGCCTGCCACTTTGACGCGAACAAAGGACGAGCGTCATGGTTACATAGGTGGGTTAATTCATGCAATTATTGCTCAGTGAGGTCAAAGCACCTGTCCTGCACTCTACTCAATCTCATTTGACAGAAACATGTATGAATGCTATGATAAATGTCATAATTCGATAGCTCTGTATTATATAATAAGAATTACAAGGAAAAGTCTATTGAGACAACATACTGTACAGAAGACAGAAGGTGCTTCTTCTCCAACGCGTAATACTACCGCGGACCGGGCGATTGATATCCTACTGCTGTTTAATGAACGACAACCTGTTCTCACCGCCATAGAAGTTGCCGAGCATTTAGGCATGTCGCCGAGTACAACCTACCGCTATCTCTCAAGCTTACGTGCCTCGGGCTTGATAGAAGAAGGAGATACCAACGGAGAGTTCCGCTTGGGACCAACGGTGTTTCAACTGGCCAGAATTGCACGAAGGGGACTGGGCCTCTCCGAAATTGCGTTACCGGTGATGCGTGAGCTCGTCGCTCAGACAGGTGAATCTGCCCTGCTTACACGTCGCTCTGGTTTACATGTGGTCTGCATTGAACGCATTGAGAGTCCTCACAGTGTCCGGCTCTCCTATGAGCGTGGGCAAGTCTTACCATTACACGCAGGTGCTTCAGCGAAAGTGCTACTTGCGTACCTCAAACCCTCTGAGATTGATGCTGTACTCAATGCAGAGCCACTTCCACGGTACACACAGCACACAGTCACTGATCCAGAGGTTCTCCGCTCCCAGCTGAAAGCTATTCGTGTAGCAGGGTACGTGGTCAGCGACGAGGAGGTTGATATAGGGGTGAGAGGAGTTGCCGCTCCGATCTTTGGTCAAGAACAACAGGTGCTCGCAGGGATCAGCATTGCGGGTCCAGCATTCCGCCTGCATAACACCATGTTGCCGTCCGCCATTACTGCGGTAAGCCATGCGGCCCAGGTTATAAGTCATCGACTCCACGATTTAGAGAGCTAAGGTATATCATCTGTAGTCGTTATACCTATCGCACGAACATGAATGACTTCAAAAAAGTGCATTGAACCAACTCATGTACACATGTGTGTGGGCCAAGACACCTCATTGATATATCCATCTCGAAAGAAGTTCTCATCAAGAATGTCACATTCCAAAGTAGCTCTTATTACTAGTGCAAGTCGTGGCATTGGAGCAACGACAGCACGATTACTCCCATCAAAAGGGATGCGTATCATTGTCAACTACAACACAAGTCGCAGAAGTGCGGAGGAAGTGGTACAAGTCTATTCAGGAGAGTGGTGAAGCCATTGCCATACAAGCTGATGTGCGTGATCGTGAGCACGTTGAACACATGGTGGCTGAAGCTCAGGCTCAATTTGGCCCTGTGGATATTTTAGTCAGCAATGCAGCTATGTCATTTGTACAAAAACCAATCAAAGAGTTGACCTGGGAAGAGGTTTCTCAGAAACTCAACGATGATATTAGTAAATGCCCTGAAAAGTGGTTCTGGCTCACTCTTGGTGATTCCGCCCGCTTGCTACTTGTTCATAGATAGATCGTTCTACATCAATAAAAGACTTTTGTAGAAGGATCTTGACAAAGATGGAAGTGAAGCAAGTCGCCGCTCTCCCAAAGCAGTTAGCCGTCATGGATATCGAAATGAGTGATGATGTGCTTACGATCACTGCTCTTTCAACACAAGCTTGCCCATGCTGTCCGCTCTGTAACCAACCATCCGCACGCTTTCATAGCCGCTACCTGCGAACGCTCGCCGATTTGCCTTGCGGTGGTCGACAAGTTCGTCTTCTGGTGCAGGTGCGCAAATGCTTTTGTGATACACCCACCTGTCTCCGAAAAATCTTTGTGGAGCGCCTGACCCCTTTTGTGAATACCTTTGCACGAGTGACAACGCGCCTGTTTCACATCGTGCAGGTCATTGGACTCGCGACCGGCGGCAGGCTGGGAGTTCGTGTCACAGCTCGACTGGGGATACGGACTTCGCGCCATACCATTCTCCGGCGCATTATGGCTCTGCCAACCGAGTCGATTGGGCAGATTACCGAGTTGGGTATTGATGATTTCGCATTCAAGCGTGGACGTACCTATGGTACACTTCTGATCGATCTGCAAAGTCATCAGGTCCTCGATGTCCTCTCCGACAGAAAAGCCGAAACCGCAGCTGCCTGGATGGCATCCCATCCAGAAATCCGGGTAGTAAGCCGTGATCGTGGGGGAGATTATGCTGCTGCGGCACAGACATCGGCTCCCCAGGCGACGCAATGCGCTGACAGGTTCCATTTGATGATCAACCTGAGCAAATCTCTTGAAGGGTTTCTCTCACGCCATCTCGCTGCCTATCGAGCGCGGGTCACTCTGGAGTCAAGAGCAACCCCACTTGCTATCGCGTATGGCAAAGGACCGCCGAAGAAGACTCCAAAACAAGCATATGAGAGTCAGGCGAAGCGAGAAGAGCGTCTGGCCCAATACCAGCAAGTCGTCGCCTTACGCAAACAAGGCTTCTCGCAAACGGCTATTGCTGCTCAGGTGGGAGTAGGCCACGCGACCGTCTCGCGCTGGTTGAGCAATGCCACCTTCCCCGAACAAAAATCGCCCCGGCACAAGACTATGCTCGATCCTCACCTCAACGTGGTTGCAGAGCGGTGGGAAGCGGGCTGTCACAACATCGCGCAGTTGCATCGGGAACTGGTCGCTGCAGGCCACACCATCACCTACCGTAACGTCTACAGGCAACTGATTCGTTACCTTCCAGGAGGCAAGAAGAAGTCCGGCTCTGAGAGCCAACTTCCACGCGCCACTGTACTCGCGCGAGATGCAGTGTTTCTCTTGCTTCGTCGCCCTGAAGAACTGAAGGCCGAGGACCAAGAAACGCTGGCGTTGCTCCGATCTCTGCACGAGGAGGTAGATCAGGCATATAAGTTGGTCCAGCAGTTCACTCAAATGCTCCACATGCGCACTGGGGGTCAGCTCGAGGTATGGCTTGAAAAAGTGCGAGCCAGCCAGATTCGCGAACTTCAGGGCTTTGTGGCTGGCATGGAACGAGACAAAGTAGCGGTCGTTGCAGGGCTGACTCTTCCTTACAACAATGGTTTAGTTGAAGGAAAAGTAAATAAATTGAAGTTAATCAAGAGAATGGGCTATGGACGTGCAGGATTTTCTTTACTGCGTCAACGTGTCATTCACGCTTTGTAGTAAGAAAGGGGTTTTACATGTGAAACATGCTCTTTCTCCGTCATCAAGCGAGCGGAATCACCAA
>CAXUHF010000204.1:0-6362 GCA_964250765.1 uncultured Ktedonobacteraceae bacterium
TCCCTACAGACATTCTTGGAAATCATTTACCTATAAAAATGGAGCGACCCTCCACCACATTTCCTCAGCCCCTCTTACTTTATGACGCGTTGTATTCGGTCATGTAAGTATTTTATCTGTGTACAGTCTGGTTTTGGTTATGAAACAATGGAGATGTTGTTAAGAATAATCGAAAATACGATTAAGTCCTTAACTTTTTAATTCATTTATTTGCCTTTTTCTATACAAGAAGGTTATACATATTGTAAAGCGAAGATATGTACATGCAGTTTGATGA
The DNA here is from genome assembly GCA_964250765.1 of uncultured Ktedonobacteraceae bacterium. GTDB lineage: Bacteria > Chloroflexota > Ktedonobacteria > Ktedonobacterales > Ktedonobacteraceae > JBBQVS01. Next base: position 278 of record CAXUHF010000204.1, read on the forward strand.
ACGCCAGGACGCCCACAAGGGACTACCCTACTATACACAGCATGCTCTGCACGCAAGATTGTTATATAGTAGGGTAGTCCCTTGTGGGCGTCCGTGCTGTTATGGACTACTCGCTGTCTTCCATGTGGAGCTTGCCTCGCATAACATTCGCATTTGCAGTAGGATGCGATGGTGGATCCCACTCGAATGAGACCTTTTGCCGTCTGATAGGAACATTCGCCTGAATAGTGTCTAAGCCGCTTTCACGTGCGAGACTAATCTGCATATTCTGCTCATCGACATCGAGGCGGCGCGAAATAGCGGAGAGCAGTTCGGCTTTGATCATCTCTAGCACCTCTGGATTGACCTTGAGTCGATCATGCACCAACACCACTTTTAGGCGTTCTTTTGCCAGTTCTCCGGGGGTCTGCTTCTTGCGACCAATCATAAACTCGAAAACACCCATACCTTCCCTCCTCCTTCTATGATGACTGTGAGCGGAAACGCTTTTCATCGGCTACGGTAGGACTCAAGCCGAGCATACGGCGAAATCGTTCCAGAAGTGACGGTGACTCGACCACATCATCGAGCGGAACTTCCTCACCCATAATACGATGAGCTGCGCTCATATATGCACGGCCTGCGCGTGAATGTTTATCATACACGGCTGGCTCACCTCTGTTGGTTGCGACGATAATCATCTCATCTTCTGGCACGATTCCAAGAAGCTCGATACCCAGCACCTCTAGCACATCCGCTACATCCATCATGTCGCCGCGTTTTACCATGTCGGGGCGTAAACGATTGAGGATTAAACGTGGTTCCAATTTGCCCGCCGCCTCGACAAGCCCAATGATGCGATCAGCATCACGCACCGAAGCCATTTCGGGATTTGCCACAATGATAATTTCATCCGCTCCAACAATCGCGTTGCGAAAGCCTTGCTCAATGCCAGCCGGGGAGTCGATCAGCACAAAGTCAAATTCCTGCCGTAACTGCTGACACAGTTGTTCCATCTGCACACTATTGACCGCGTTCTTATCGCGCGTCTGCGCTGCCGGAAGCAAAAAGAGATCGGGTACGCGTCTATCTTTAATCAGGGCCTGACGCAAGCGGCACTGTCCCTCTACCACATCAACGAGGTCATAGACAATTCGATTCTCTAAACCCAGAATCGCATCCAGGTTACGCAAACCGATATCTGAGTCCACCACAGCAACCTTTTTCCCCTGCATAGCAAGCGCGGTTCCCAGGTTTGCGGTCGTTGTCGTCTTGCCGACTCCACCTTTCCCTGATGTCACGGTGATTATTCGACTATCCATACGACACTCCAGTTTAAAACTGTTCGGACTGCGGTAGAAGAACACGCTGTTCTTATAAGATACGTTGTTAAAGAGTATACCACGAATTCTATAAAAAAAGCAGGTACACTTCTATTATTTCCGTGGCGTTCGTCCATTTGACCACGTTTCGACGATGATTTGCCCGTTCTTAATTGAAGCTATTTCTGGACGTGGTTGTGCCTCGAAGCCTTCGGGTGGTCGTGAAAGCAGGTGCGCAATGCGGAGTTGTACAGGTGATAAGAGTAGTGAACACACAAGTGCGTTCACGTTATCAGGATAGCCCGCATGTACCATACCGCGTAACACTCCCCATACAATAATATCGCCACCCGCGACGATTTCCGCACCAGGATTCACATCGCCCAGCACAACAACATTGCTGCTATGATGAATCGCTTGTCCTGAGCGCACTGTGCGATGTAGAAAAAGAGTATCGCTCGACTCGCGTGGATCGCGTACATCTTGTATCTCTTTTGTGATAGGAGTTTCTAGTGGAGGTGTTTCTTCAAGTTGCAACGGAGCCGTCCTTGACATTTCTCTGCGTGTCGTCTTGCTCTGTTCGAGTGACGCAACGGACATATAATAGTGAGAAAGCAGGTCTTCTAATTGATGACGTTCGCTCATAAGCAGCCGACGCCGACTAGTATCAACAGAGAGCGAAGCACCGCGAAAGAACGCAGGAGCTTCCGCAAGACGGTCAGCGAGTGCGCCAAGCATGTCACTAAACGGCGTTTCTGGCTCCATAGTTAGGAGCAAGCCATTGCGTGTTCCTTTAATAGCAATATTTCCTTGCACAGACTCTTGCTCCTCCTCTTCCAGTCTGTCTGACGGCATATATGGCACGTGTGAAGATATTTCCGTCGTGTCGTGCGCTAGATTATCCTCTGTAGTCATAGAATCCCCATCTGCTAACACGTAGATGTACGTGAACATGGTGACTATCTACAGTATAAGCATCCAGATTTCAAAACGCAATAGAAATAGCAATTCGGGGTACAATTTGTCTTCTTGCACTATGCAATAATTCTTACACACTCTTTACGTATGTATGCAAATTTTTTCATACACTTGAGATATGATACTCATAGACACAAGGAAGAGTGGAAATGCAGAGAGACCGCGAAGATTTCCCCTACATGTTCATGAAACCCTACGTGTAGGGGAGACCCTTACGGTCTCCCTGCGACGATACTACGATACAAGCCTTTCTATGAAAGAAGATAATTATGATGTATGGACATATGCATGGTGTGCTCCCGTTTGTATTCTTGTTTGGTTTAAGTCGGCTCCTGTGGATCGCGCTTATCGGTCTACTCATTTGGTCGTTGATACGCTGGACCAGAATGAGAAGAATGCGCTGGGGTCAACCAATGACTCCTTATATGCCACACGCACCGTATACAGGTCAGCCATTTGGAACCCCGACAACTGATGGCCCAAGACCGAATGCGCCCATTCAGCAACCTACAGCGTTAGAGATACTGAACCGCCGCTACGCCAACGGCGAAATTGATGCGGCAACATTCGAGAACATGCGCGAGCGCATCCTAGCTTCACAGAGGCCGGAGCAACAGCAAAGCATGTAACAAGGCTTCAATACAGTTCAAGTTATAGACGCAGACACACGGACGCCCACAAGGGGCTACCCTACTATATATGGCATGCGGAGCGTGCAAGAACGTTGTATAGTAGGGTAGCCCCTTGTGGGCGTCCGTGGTGTATTTGTATAATGTTCTTTGTATTTGAACCGACTTGCCCTTGTGGGCGTCCGTGGGTCTCTAAGGTTATTGTAACATTTACACTAAGGTGGTATTAGATTAGCCTCCCAGCTTGTTTTATGACAGGTTGAGAGGTCTTTTCATGCCCAAAAAACACCTATTTTTTACGCAAAAGTCCGTATGGTGAATGTTTCTCCTATGTATAATTACTCTTTTTGCTCGTCATGCATGCATAGGAAATAGGGTGAAAGGTGCGGGATTAATCCTGATGTGCTAAAGAGGGGCTGGTGGCATACTATCAATGACACAAAAATATCACAAAAAACATGCTGAGGCATGCAACTAGAAGCCCTCTTAAGGAGCGCATTTCATGAGTGCAGAAACTTTAGCTCGTCTACAATTTGGTAGCACCATCGTCTATCACTATCTCTTTGTTCCGCTTACATTGGGATTGGTGTTGCTGGTGGCAATTATGGAAACACTCTACGTTCGTAGTGGAAATACAGTCTACAAGCGCATGACCCAATTCTGGGGTAAGCTCTTTGTCATTAATTTCGCATTGGGCGTGGTTACGGGTATCGTACAAGAATTTCAATTCGGCATGAACTGGTCAAGCTATTCACGCTTTATCGGTGATGTCATCGGCGCATCATTGGCCCTTGAAACACTGCTCGCGTTCTTCCTGGAATCGACCTTCCTGGGCATCTGGCTCTTTGGCTGGGACCGTCTCTCGAAGAAGTTACATCTAGGAGCCATCTGGCTGGTCGTACTTGGTTCGTACCTCTCGACCTTCTGGATTCTCGTGGCGAACTCATTTATGCAGCATCCAGTTGGCTATGCCTTGAACAAGGGGCATGCTGAACTAACCAATTTCTGGGCACTCATCACGAATCCGACACTAGCTTATCAGACACCACACGTTGTAGCGGGTGCCATCACGACTGGTGCCTTCTTCGTCATTGGTATCAGCGCATACCATTTGCTCAAGAAGACCAAGGACCAGGAATTTTATCAGCTTTCAATGCGCTTGTCGCTTGTGACTGCTCTACTCTCAAGTATCGTCTCGGTTATCGTAGGACATCTCTATGGACAGTATGACATTCTGGCACAGCCGATGAAGATGGCTGCGGCTGAGGCCATCTGGAATACTCAGCAGCCTGCAGCACTTGCGCTCATCGCCATCCCTGATCAGATGTTGCACACGAACATCTTCTCGATTAGTGTTCCGTACCTGTTAAGCTTTCTCTCGGATTGGAGTTTCACGAGTAAGGTTGATGGTATCAATCAGATACAAGCACTCTATGTACATCTCTATGGTCCTGGCAACTATATTCCTGATGTGCTGGTTGCGTTCTATAGTTTCCGTATCATGCTCGCTGTTGGAGCATTGATGGTCGTCATAGCGGCAGCCGCATTATTCCTCTCGATCAAGAGGAAGGACCTGTTCAACAATCGTTGGGTGTTGCGGGGCTTGATTGCGTCACTTGCACTGCCCTATGTCGCAAATACGGCTGGTTGGTTGCTTGGTGAAATGGGTCGTCAGCCGTGGACAGTATTCGGTTTGTTGAGAACTGTGGACAGCGTTTCGCCATCGGTAACAGTGACCGAAGTTGTAGTGACATTGAGTATGTTCTTTCTCGCGTATGGAGTTCTGGCTGTCATAGATGGCTACTTGCTTACGAAAGCTGCTAAGAAGGGTTCTTCTGATGAGGAAGAGACCGCCGAGACACCAGAAGAGCAGCTTGTCGCAGTCTACTAGGGGGATGTCATGGATTTACAAATACTCTGGTTTCTCATCATCGGCGTCCTTTTGACAGGATTCTTCTTCCTAGAAGGTTTTGACTATGGGGTAGGTATGCTCCTACCCTTTCTGGGCAAGAATGATACCGAGCGGCGCATGATAATGAACTCGATAGGTCCCTTCTGGGATGCCAACGAGGTCTGGCTCATCGCGGCAGGTGGATGTCTGTTCGCCGCGTTTCCTACATGGTATGCCACGATGTTAAGCGGCTTCTATCCTGAGATGTTCTTAATTCTGTTCGCACTGATTTTACGTGGTGCGGCATTCGAGTTTCGTAGTCAGCATGAAAGTCCACGCTGGCGGAACTTCTGGGATTGGATAATCTTTCTCGGCAGCTTGCTGCCCGGCTTTTTCTGGGGCGTCGTGATTGGAAATCTGATGCACGGTGTACCCATCAATGCACAGGGCAACTATGCGGGTACGTTTCTGACGCCGTTTCATCCGTTCGCACTGCTGGTAGGTTTGGCATTCGACATATTCTTTCTGCTACATGGTGCCATCTTCCTGAGCTTACGCGAGACGGGTGAGCTTGTGAAGCGTTCACAGCACGTGGTACCATTTATATGGGGTATAAACCTGCTCGTTATTGCACTTGTCGTTACTACTGGTGTTACCGCAACCAACGTCTTTCGGCAAGCGTTGCTCAATCCAAGAATTGTGCCGTTGGACTATATAATACTTGCGTCTTTGCTTATGCTGCTATGGCTGAATGCACGAGGACAAAGTGGATGGGCGTTTGCGATGTCGTTTGTCGTGATACTCTGCTCGGCGGCTATCGTTGTCCTGTGTCTCTTCCCGAACGTCATGGTCTCAAGCCTTCAACCAGCATGGAGCTTAACAATCAGGAACGCCTCGACAAACGCATATTCGTTGACAGTCTTAAGCTGGATCGGCCTATCAATTCTTCCTTTTGTCATGCTCTATCAAGCCTGGAACTACTGGGTCTTTAGAAAGCGGATCGAGCCACACGCCATCGGTCATTATTAGTATAGCTCTACAGAGGGTCGGTAGTAGTCTGTCAAAGGACATGTGTTAGGGGCAAGGGCACCCGCAAGGGGATGCCCCTCCCATATGACGCCGATTTTCACGCTGCCCCGTGTATGGGAGGGGCATCCCCTTGCGGGTGCCCTGATTCAGTTTTGACAAACTAGTAGGAACAGCAATTCATTGCATAGAGCGGGTGGTGGCATGACAGGGCTTGCCCTATTAGGACCAAGTAAATCATTTATGGAGCAGGCAAGCAG
>CAXUHF010000205.1:0-6285 GCA_964250765.1 uncultured Ktedonobacteraceae bacterium
TCGATGAGTGCGTCTTCGTCATAGAAGTGTTCTACCGTAGATATCATAGTTTGCTCGTTAGGAGTGGTGCTCCCTTCATCTTGTTGATTTGGAAACTCTACTTTATTCACACATGACTTCCTTTCATTTAACCATTCTCCCATTCTATCATTCCTTGGCTGCTCATTGAATGAGAAGGTTGCCTAAGTTTCGACGTATGATATAGTAGGAATTTGTTCAGGTGGCATAAGAAAAATATCTATACATACTATGATATAGGGAAAACAAACGACCTATTTATGAAACAAGCAAATCAACCATACATTTCTCTTAGCGTTGAAGCACAAAAAGCGTTGTTCGTAGATGTTTATCACCGTAGCACTATTGAAGCATGCGGCGTTTTACTCGGTACAATTGACGAGCAGGGCAATTGGCATGTTGAACAGGCATACCCTCTGCGTAATATCTTTGCATCACCTGTGTATTTCGAGTTTGCACCAGAAGATTTATTGACCGTTGAGATGGAGCATCCAGACCGGATTGTAGGTGTGTATCATAGTCATCCAACAGGCTTTGCTCGTGCCAGTAGCACTGACCGCGAAAATATGAAACGTGTAAATAAAGAGCAAGGCATACCGTGGGTATGGTGTATTATTCGTGGACCATTTACCGACTCGAAATTCCAAGGACATGAGGGACGCATTACGCCAGCCGCGATAGTCGCATATCATCACTACGAACATGAGGGGCTGCAAAAAATACCTATTGTGATCGAGTAAACACAGAGATCATAAGATAATGAGCTAGTCAGGTAGTCAGTGCGTTATAAATAGGTTATAATACGCCCGTATAGACAAACTACACCAAGAGAAATTACGCTGCCTGGAGCAAGGATAGATGACGCGCATGAAATGTCGAATGTGTGGAAACGAGGTTAGTTCAGAAGAGGCTTTCTGTGGGCAATGCGGTACCCCTATCGCGGCTCCGCAAGCACTACAGACCGAAATGATGCATACACCACCACCACACAATGGACAAGCAAACGGATATCACCCTAACGAAACGTTCGGAGCACAAAACAATCCTCGTGGGGGGATTCCTCCAATATATATGCAAGGAGCCGCGCTCCCACCGTCAGCATCTATACCACCGCAGCCAATGCCGCAGTCTTCTTCTGGTCAAAGCACAGGATTTTACCGAGACGCAACAGAAGCAATGTCGGTAGTGCCAAGTAATCCCAATGCGGGTTATCCGCAGCCATACCCTACAACCCCACAGTCGAATTCATATTCGCCTCAAAGTACGCCTACAAGCTATGGATTTCCTAGTCAAGTACCACCACAAGGACACCCGTTGCAGACAGGCAATTATGCTGGACAACCATATCCCCAGCAACAACCAGTGCAAGGTGGACAAGCCTATCGGAGTGTTCCTACACCACCACAAAAACAACACAATGGCGCGATCATCTTTATCGTAAGTATTTGTCTCGTCATTGCCCTACTTAGCGTGGTTGGCATAGGTACGCTCTACGTTTTAAAAGGACGTAATACGACTCCTAAAGACTCGCAAACGCAAGGCATCGTTCCAACAGCCACCACTGTGCCAACAGATGTACCAACACCAACGGCAACAGTTGCACCAACGGACACGGTAGCACCTACGCCGACAGCGACAACACTCCCTACGACAACACCCAATCCAGGTTTTGCCTATTGCGGAACGCTCTGCACTGATAACGGCTTCTCTACACAGTATCCACAGGGGTGGTCTGCCTCACCATTGACAGGTACACAAGGCGTACAGTTCGTCAACTCTGATCCAACAGACCAGATGGCAACATTTAAGACACCAGGGACAACCACAAGTAGTCCCAACGACCTCGTTGCCAATGACTTGCAGCAAAATTTCGCCACGAAGGGGAACTATGCAGTAGTCACACCCGCTGCAACCGACTCACTCGGCGGTGAGACGTGGTTTAAAGAGGCCATCACGTATCAAGAAGCCGCACAACCAAAAGAATTTGTCGAGGTCTATGCCAATGTCCATCAAGGCAAGGTATACATCATAGAGTTACAGGCGTCAGCAGACCAATTTGCGACCGCTACCACGCCAGATTTCGCAACGATCAAAAATCAATTTCAGTTTCAATAACGTACAGTACACATAGACGGAGCACACATGAAATACTTCTTGATTGTCCTAGTATGCGTAAGCGGTATGACTAGCTTAGCTTTGGAGATGTGTGCTGAACGACTCATGGAGCCATACTTTGGAACATCGCTCATCGTGTGGGCAAGCCTCATCGGGTTAATCTTGATCTATCTCACTGTTGGCTATTTTGTAGGGGGACGCTTAGCAGACCGCCATCCATCAGAGCAAGTGCTTTGCATTGTTACGGCGGTGGCAGCACTCGCAACATCGCTCATCCCGCTCGTAAGTCAACAAATTTTACAATGGTCAGTTACAGGACTTGAACAGGTTTCGGTCAGCATTTTTCTAAGCTCGCTGGTTGGAACGATTCTGCTCTTTGCAATTCCTGTGACGCTCCTGGGCATTGTCTCCCCATTTGCTATTCGTCTGCTCACAAAAGATGTCTCACAAAGCGGGAGGTCAAGCGGTTCATTGTATGCCATTTCGACCTTCGGTAGCATCTTGGGTGCGTTTCTTCCTGTGCTATGGCTAATACCAACCTTTGGTGTACGACGAACGTTACTAATTTTTGGTATGCTCCTTTTCGCGGCATCACTATGGGGCTTACGTCCAATCTGGCGACCATCCTTTTTACTTGTAATCGTCGCGTTGTTACTTCCACTAGGACCCCTCAAAGACATTCCAAATTTAATCTATGATAAAGAGTCGTACTACAACTATATACAGGTGACGCAAGCATCCGATGGGACAAGAGAGCTTATTCTGAACGAGGGGCAGGCGATTCACTCGATCTACTACGCCAATCCTAATACAGTGCTGACAGGCTGGTATTGGGATTATTTTCTTGCGGCTCCCTATTTCAACGCGGGCTTTACGCCCAATAAGCTTCATCGTGTGGGTATCATCGGACTTGCAGGTGGCACAATTGCGCGTCAATTCACAAAGGTATATGGACCTGTGCCAATAGATGGCGTAGAAATTGATCCGGCGATTGTGAATGTCGCACACAAATATTTTGCGATGAATGAGCCAAACTTGCATATACATGTGGAGGATGGACGAACCTATTTAGCGACTACGCACGAGCAATACGATGTTGTCGCCATTGATGCCTTTCAACAACCGTACATTCCGTTCCAGCTTACGACCCGCGAGTTTTTTACAACAATTCGTTCACACCTGTCCTCACAGGGTGTTGTAGCTCTCAATACAGCCCACACGACGCACGATTTTAGACTCGTGCAGGCATTCATCAACACGATGAGTCAGGTTTTTCCCAGCGTCTACGTGTTCAATGTCCCCGGAACCTTCAATACAGAGATCATGGGAACAATGAACCGTACTTCGATAGATACATTCCGTTCCAATCTTGCAAGCATTCCACCAACGACGGTAATGGGCCAGGTTGCAAATGAAGTAGTGCCAGTGGTGACACAAGGACATCCAGACGGCGGGTTAGCGTTCAGTGATGATCGTGCGCCCATCGAACAGATCACCGACCAGTTATTGTTAAATTACATCCAACAGCCTTGACACTGAAGGCTTGCAGGTTGTAATGTGACACGGGCCGTGTGCCAACACAAATACACGAAACATGTACATTACTGAGACAAAACAAGAAAACCGAGAGGAAATACTATTATGGTGGTAGTTGCAGTTATCGGAGCACAATGGGGTGACGAAGGCAAAGGAAAAATCGTCGATGAACTTTCAATGCATGCAGATTTTGTGGTGCGTTATCAAGGAGGGAGCAACGCAGGCCATCGCGTGGTGCATGAGAAGGGCGAATTTGCGTTTCGTCTCGTCCCATCTGGTATTCTCTACCCAAATACCACCTGTATCATTGGCAATGGCGTTGTCGTCGATCCCAAGGGCCTGATTCAGGAAATGGATGAACTCCAAAGCAAAGGCATAGACGTTTCACGGCTCTACATCAGCGAACGCGCACACGTTGTAATGCCCTATCACTTTCTCTTAGACCGCATGGAGGAAGAGGCACGTGGGGCTGACAAGATCGACAGCACACAACGCGGTATTGGACCAGCTTACGTTGATAAACATGCACGTACAGGTGTCCGTATGGCAGACCTCCTCGATGTCGATACCTTCCGAGCCAAGCTCTCTACTATCCTTCAGCACAAAAACCGTATGCTCACACAAATCTACGGACAACCGCCACTTTCGCTCGAAGAGATTCATGGTGAATATTTTAACTACGGACTACAGCTTCGTTCGCATATCGCGGATACGCAAGGGATGTTGCATGAGGCACTCTTTGACCGTAAAACGATTTTGCTTGAAGGAGCACAAGGAGCGTTACTAGACATAGATTTTGGCACCTATCCCTTTGTAACCTCATCTTCAACAATGGCTTCAAATGCTGCCGTTGGCGCAGGCTTACCTGCACGCTCACTTGACCGTGTTATCGGTGTGTACAAAGCCTATATTACACGAGTTGGTAGCGGTCCAATGCCAACAGGCTTGTTTGATGATATGGGAACAATACTACGTGATCGTGGTCACGAGTACGGCACAAATACGGGGCGAGAACGACGCTGCGGTTGGTTTGATGCGGTGGCGGGTCGCTTTGTCGCTCAACTCAATGGCCTCGATGCCGCGATTATCACAAAACTCGACGTGCTCGACACCTTCCCCACAATCAAGATTTGTACTGCGTATATGCTACACGGCAAAGTTATCCATAGTCTTCCCGCGACATTGAGCGATTTAGCTGCATGCGAACCTATCTACGAAGAGATGGAAGGTTGGCAATGTAGTACAACTGGTATTAGCACTTATGAAGAACTACCTTCGACAGCAAAAGTATACCTGAGACGTCTTGAAGAGTTATTGCAAACGCCGATTGCGAAAATATCGGTTAGCCCTCAACGTGGCAAAACCATTGAGCTACAGAACGTGCTCGCTCAACCAGAGCATGACGTGCGCTATCCCAGGAATGCAATGCGTTAAAATACGGTCTCATACAAGAAAGGAAACGGCTGTATGGCATCGGAGGCAGACAATTCCGCGCCGAAAAACACCTATGTTTTTAACGCTGAAAGTGCGGCAGAGATGAACAGGCTCACGATACAAGACCGTCTTTTGACCAGAGAGATGGGTGGCTTGCTTCCTCAAGATGTTAACCCGGCTAACATTCACAATGTACTTGATATCGCTTGTGGTCCTGGTGGATGGGTACTTGATGTTGCATCTGCCTATCGTCATATGGATGTTGTGGGAATTGATCTGAGCGAAAAAATGATAGGCTATGCTAATAGCAGAAAATGGCCTAACACGTCATTTCGCATCATGAATGTACTACAAACACTCGATTTTCCTGATAATACCTTTGATTTCGTCAACGCGCGTCTGCTATTCGCGTTTATGCCCAAATCTGGATGGCCCGGACTGCTCCAGGAATGTATGAGGATTCTACGTCCTGGTGGAATTGTTCGTCTTACCGAATGCGAACGCACTATTAGTAATAGCCTTGCTTATGAGCAGTTAGGCGATTTGATTATGCGCTCAATGCATGTATCGGGGTTAAGTTTTTCTGTTGACGGGAAACAAACAGGCATCACACTTATGCTAAGTGGCTTTCTACGAGATGCCGGTTACCAAAACATACGTCATGCGTCTTTTGCGATAGATTTTTCCGCAGAAGGAGATTCACAAGGCTACATGTACGAAAACTCACAGATAGGCTTCCTTCTGGTACGTCCATTTCTTCGTAAGATGAATCCGTCTATGACCGAAGAACATTTAGTGCAACTGAGCGATCAGGCGATGAAGGACATGGTATCAAGCGATTTCCGAGCGATCTGGTACTTTTTGAGTGCATGGGGAAGTAAGCCTTTGTAGTTTTTTAGAGGAGATGCTGCCAATGACGTTAGAACAGAACAAAGAAATCTTTTACCAATTTTATGATCATGCCTGGAATAAGGGTGATATAACAGTAGTAGATGAGTTGCTTGCTCCTAATTTCGTAAATCACGAGCTTGAGGGTATGACAATAACTCAATCTCATTGTGAGCTTTATAAACAAGGCATTATCGAAACGTTTAAAGCATTTCCTGATTGGACAATGACATTTGTAGATATGATCGCGGAAAAAGATAAAGCTGTTTTGCAATGGGAGGCTAATGGAACACA
>CAXUHF010000206.1:0-6197 GCA_964250765.1 uncultured Ktedonobacteraceae bacterium
CGGTTACAACCGAACGCTGCACCCTTGTTGTTTTTCATACATAATTATGATGAGAAATAAAGTGATCCAAACTGTATCAAGATGACGTAGTAATAAATAAGAAGCTGTAGCTCCAAACCGGATGTGCGCCCATTGTAACGGACTTCACTGAACGCGTCGGCAAAGTTCCACAGGCACAGAGGCTCATGACTATTTCGCTTCATACAAATCCTACGTAGGCATTTGCTACAAGAGTATTGTAATAACGGCTAACGGCATACATTCTGTTTTCGAGTATACGAGAGCCTGTTTAAAGACAAAAGGATAAACTCATCTTGAATACACCGGACGAAGTTTCCAAACATACTTCCCCCACTCAATCGTCGTCATCGTTTATGGCGCGTCGCTCACGTAGAATGTTGCTCAAGGGAGCCGCAGGTGCAGCAGGTGTTGCCGTCGCAGGTGCAGGCATCTTGTCTGTTAGCCCTGCGTATGCGAGATACGCACGTCCTGATAGTCAGACAAGTGCTCAACAGAACCAACAAGTCTACAAACTATCGCAACAAACCGCCGACTCTATTGTAGACATCTTGACTGTGGCTCGTACTGCCGAGCAGTTGGCAGTGACGTTCTACACAAACGGCGTTGCGAATGCTGATAAGTTGGGTATCACGGGTGATAACCTTGCATACCTCAAAGCAGCACTTGTTGAAGAGCAAATTCACCAGCAATTCCTTGCTGCTAATGGTGGTAAGTCACTTGCTGATACATTCAGTTTCCCACAAGGTCCACAAACGTTTACCGATTTGAAGACCTTTATTGCGACTCAGCAACAATTAGAAGGCGTGTTTGACTCGGCATACTTGGCGGCGATCATGGAATTTGCGCAGTTGGGACGCCCCGATCTTGCACAGATCGCTGGACAGATTGCCACCATTGAGTCAGAACATCGCGCATTAGGTCGTGCTATTGGTGGTCTTGTACCGGCTGACAACTGGGCCTTTACTCCCGTGTTGGTTACATCAGTTGGTGCTGCACCTGCACTGGTGCAGAAAGCTGGCTACCTCAGCCCAATGTCTGGTAACAGCTATACCTACCAGCAGGTAGATACCTCTGGCGCAGGTGTGGAGCAGTTGAAGCCGTTCTCTATGAGTGCTGGCACTGTCGTAGGTAACGGTTAATTAGTGAGTCCTCTTTTCCTCTCTATGTTCTCTGTCAAGTAAATGCTTGCTGAGGACACAGAGAGGGAAAAAGGCAAATATGGGAAAGGAGAGAAGCTATGACCGTTGTCTTGACACAACGTTTTTGTGGTGTGTGTGGAGCAGCTGCAACGGCTGATACACAGCGTTTTTGCCCTCGTTGCGGTGCGAACATGGATATAGTAGACGACACAAAGACGGTAAAGTACCGTCCGAGCAAGGAAGACCAGGAACAAGAGAGCGACGCGACGATACGACTCTCCTCACCACAAAAGCTCTATTTGAAGGCAATACTAGAACAGGCTGCTCAGGAATCCATCAAGCCTACTCTACAAGAAGCACCTCCAGAAAAGTACCGAACGAGGCAGAGAGCCGTCAAAAAGTTTTCACAAAAAACGCTTCTCGTAAAAGTTGGCTGTGGCATTGGTCTTGTACTCATTCTTGCGACCCTACTCATCGGAGTAATGAATCAGAACAATAATACTGATGCTCAACGACAGGCAAATCAGAGCAAAGCGCAACTCGATACACTTATTCTTCATGCCCGTGCTCTTGGTGTACCTGATGCCTCTTTAAAAGCTACGCTAACACAGGAACAGCAAGCGAGTAATTCGTATACACCTTTCGTACTCGTTTCTCGTCAGTCCGCTACAAACTATTATCACAATCTGACACAACGCTATCATACACTCTCTACACAGGTAAACGGAATCATTACTACTGTTACACAGCAATTTCAGGTGCAGACGCAACAGGACATGCAGACCTTCCAAACTGCTCTTTCGGCAGGTAGTACGCAAAATGTTAGCAAGAATCAGTCCTTTGCGACGCAGTTCAGTCAAGACCAGTACGCGCTCTCATCAGCACAAACGCCTCGTGAGTATGCTGCGATCAGTAAAAGTGTACGTCAGTCGTTGCAGGTGCTTAGCCTCATGACCGCGACATACACCAACCTTACGGATTTTCACGATACGCTCACGCGAATGAGCGATGCACACCTCGACGTGACCGCTATGCAAGCGCAATATGACAATGACGTGCAACTCTTTAATAATGCGACGCAATCTAACGACTTCCAAAACCTGAATACACAAATTGATGTGCAGTATCAACAGACGGTCGTGACATCAATTCAAGCGTTCCCCTATGTCAGTATCACCAAATTAAATGAGCTGCAGTCACAGATACATTTGTTACAGATATATGGAGTGAACGCAACTGTCTATCAACAACGACTTAACAGCGACCAACTAGCTGTTGTGCGCGCGAAGACTGTGTATGACCAACTAGGATTTTTCAAGCAAGTTGACGCGGATATTGCTTCGCTTCATGGGGACATTGTTCAAGGGGACGCACACTATCTGGTAAGGCAGTTTCATCAAGAGGTCAATAGCTGGGCGAAAGCTCATCCATTTAATGATGCATATGATGGTCATGTATACGCGCTCGATAACGGGTATATGAATGCTGGCATTGGGGCTGGTCTGGACAGCGATCTTGCTAGTAGTGATACAACGGCAGGTTTTGAGGCTGTAATTGCTGAGACAAATAACGCCCTCTTTAATCTTCATCTGTTCGAGAAGGACTATAATGACTCGACAGCATATAACAAGATACATGCAACGGATACGCAGGTGTTGAGTCACTACAATCTTACGAAGAAACAGGTACTCGTGGTTTCGCTCGCTGAGCAAGCTATGCGTGTATACCAGAATGGGAAACTCGTAAACTCATATCACGTGACAACAGGTCGGCAGGAATTACCATCGCTGCCAGGAGTATGGTCAGTATTGGACCGCAGGTCGCCCGTTATCTTCGCGGCGGCAGAACCTAAGAGTTCGCCTTTCTGGTTTCCCGATACACCCATCAGCTACGCCATTCTTTATCACTTTGGGGGCTACTTTGTGCATGATGCTCCCTGGCGTGCCAACTTCGGTCCTGGCACTCAATTCCCACACCAGGATGCAAGCGGCACAACGGCATATAACTTTGATGGGAGTCATGGCTGTATCAACCTGCAAGAAAGCGACGCAGGCTGGGTCTATAATCACACAGGCTGGGATACATCAATCGTGATTTATTAGAAGAGAAAGTCCTGGTAAGACAACGTTTTCGTGATATCACGAAAACGTTGTCTTACCAGGACTTTCTCTTTCTTGCTTCTTAGAATAGCGAACCTTGCTCATCTGGTGGTACGTCTTTAAGCTGTTTGCGGGCTTTGCGGCGTTTCTCTTCAACGAGTTTGCGAATGCTAGCGGCTCGTGGTAAATCTTCGGGTTTCTTTTTGTGTATGTTCTCTACTGCGTGTCTCACTTCTTGCCCGACATCGTGATGTGTGAGGATTGCGGTGTCTTCATCTGAAACTTGCTCTCGCTTGAGTTTTGCATCAGTAGCAGTAATACGAAAGAGGTTGGCAGCAAGGCTTTCAGGTCCCATGACATCAAGTATCTCAACGTTAGGTGGGAGGTTCCAGAATATACCTAACTCACTTGATGTCATGGTATACATGCCTTGATATCCTGCGTCATGGAACAGACCCATGTTTTCGGATTTGACACCTGATTGCATCGCCGTGGAGGATAAGTATACATTCTCATCGGCGACTTTAACCGTAATACAAGACGTTGCTCTTGTTCTCTTCTTGCTTGCTGAATATCATAAACTTCTGCGGTAAAAGCAAAGTAATTCTGAGCCGCCGCAATTTCAGGTTTATCAGGATCGCCATTCTGTGCAATAAGATAACAAGCTCGCTTACTCAAAAAGTAATCCTTGACCTTGCGCTTTCCACCTTTACCAAGTGTGATCATCTTAACGACATCATTAAAATGATCTTCGAGTATGAGGTTGCTATCCGGTGAGGCAGCTGCGCTCATAGCTTTCTTGATGACCTTCTCGAAATTTTGCCAGGACTCATAACCTAGAGCTTCCATGAGGTCGCGGGCACTCCAGTACTCTCTACCGAGAATGTTGATTTGCTTGATACTCTCGAAGTTGGGCGTCTTCATCATGTCTAACTTCTCCTACAATACAAAACAGAAACAGGATAAATATTTCCTGTTCTGCTGTGTTATACCACATCCTTTACCCGTTTTACATTACACGCCTTCACCCTGTATTGCTGAGTCATAGACTTCTTGCAGTTTTGGGACGGTCTCGTATTGGGACAGTTCGGATGGCTCAATCCAGCGCATCTCGGTGGCTTCCCAGTCGGTTTTGATGGCGTCGGGCGTCAAGACTTCAAAGAGGAAGGGGTGTATGTACCAATGACGGTTTATGTCGGCGTCGATGTACTCTACGACGGCACCACGTTGTAGCATGTGTACCGCATCGCGTTGCAGACCTGTTTCTTCACGTATCTCTGTGTAGGCTTGCTCATCGGGCGTCACATTTGGCTCAACGAAGCCGCTCACTCCTGCCCAATGACTTTGATAGCTGCCAACACGTTGGCTACGCCGTACCAGCAAAATTTTGTGTGGCGTGATATCTGTACGACGTAGAAAGTTTGTAACAACGTGGGTAGGACGAAGTTCTGGTTGTTGTGTAGACATCTCGATTTCTCCTTTAGCAATCGTTCTATCAAGGTGACAGTATAGCGCGTTTCCTGTATACTCTAAAATGACTACGCTACTTGAGAAGGGATACATACTTTCATGCAGATGGAAGAACCAGCCATAATAACGTTAGAAGACGTGGAGCCAGATACGCAATCATGGCGGAATATTGTGCAGCCGTGGTGGACAGCTATGCTGTCGATTCTTCCAATCTTCCTGCTGACACGTTTTCTTTTTGTGTTCCTTACATATATTGGAGGCGTACTTTTCACCGCCGCCGATTTCGCTGCAACCTCTGTATCCTATCACGATTTGCTGGCGAACTGGAATCGTGGTGATGTAACGAGTTATCTTACGCTTGCCACAAATGGTTACACGCAACCTGCGCAAACTCTTTTATTTCCACTCTTCCCTACACTTATTCGCGTTCTTGCACCACTGTTTCGCCAGAGCCAGTTAACGGCGAGCTTTTTCCTCTCGAACCTCGCGTTTCTCGGCGTATTGATTATCTTCTATCATGTAGTGGAAATCGAGTTTGACCGAGATACCGCGAAACGCGCTGTGTTGTACATCACAATTTTTCCGACGGCGTTTGTCTTTTTCATCGCCTACAGCGAGTCGCTTTTTCTCTTCTTTGCGCTTGCTTCGTTTTATAGTATGCGTCGTGGTTTCTGGTGGCTTGCGGGTCTCTTTGGTGCGTTAGCAACACTAACACAATTCGCAGGGCTTTTTTTGTTTGTGGTGTTCCTCTGCGAGTTTATGCGTCAGATGGGGCCGCAAGTACGACAGGTTTGGCAAGAACAGTCGCAACTACTGTCACGCGTCCGTCCGGCACTTCCAGCACTCGCAGCTTTGCTTATTCCGCTTGCACTTATACTCTATTTTTCGGCGTTACGAGCAATCTTTGGAGACCCATTTGTATTTATACAGACACAGGGCCAAGCGAGTGCGGGCTTTTCCTCACTCTTTATCGCGCTCAAAGCACTCGTAGATCAGCCTCACTTTAGTGTTGTCGTTGTACATACTTTACTTGATTTAACTGCATTGCTCCTCTTTGCAGGATTGATGCTACTCTGCTTTTACGGGCCTGAACGCCTTATGAAGAGCCAATGGACATTTGCCGTATTCGGTATCCTTCTCCTCTGCTCAGCTCTCTTATTTTCGGGAAGCGCGACACAAGATACTACAACTTACGAGCCTCTCGCATTGATGCCACGTTTGGTTGTCAGTATCTTCCCAGGGTTTATTGTGCTTGCACGCTTCGGGCACCGTGCGTGGTTTCATCAAGTCTATCTTCTGCTCGCTTTACCGATGCTGACATTCTTTGTACTACAGTTTATCACCGGGCATTGGTTGATTTAAAAATCTTTTTGTGTCATCTATTATTGAAAAGATGGACTGGGCGACCATTGGGGTCGCCCAGTCCATCTTTTCAATAATAGATGAAGACTTCACCCATAACTCCTGC
>CAXUHF010000207.1:0-6163 GCA_964250765.1 uncultured Ktedonobacteraceae bacterium
GACTTACTTACGATGCTTCAACGAGGGTAAAAAGCGCAGTATATAGCCAGTCTCCAAGATGGAGAGTATATCTATACCAAGGGCGCGGGCTTTAAAACGCGTGCGTGAGAGCAAAGTACGCACGGGGCGCATCTCTTGATCCCACACACCATCATCGACAGCTTTTTGTAAATGGTTGCGGCACTGCTCAACAAGTTCCTCGCTTGTATCATTGTTGTAAAAGCTAGCGAATAACACTTCATAGGGGCAATAATAGGGATACGACTCCAATAGTGGAAGCAACATACTCATCTCGCCGCGAGTGAACTGTTGCTGCTCTTTCAAGCGTGGAATACCATCGCTGATGGACAGGTACGAGAATGTGCCGAGTGCCGTGTTCAAAGCGAACATATGACCCTCCGGCAAGGCATCCTGTAATGAGAAATGCAAGATTGTGTCATTGTTGCGCTCTAGCTCGGCGCGGGGTTCCTCTACATGATACGTCACATGTTGCATCATACTGTAACTCCTTGCGTTGGTCCGTTCGTTTCAACAACATTAGTTTCCTGTACTAAGTATGCCAGAAAATACGTATATAAAGAAGAACCTATGTTATCATTACATTTAACATATTTATCATTTTTTTGGAGTGCAGCAAAAAAACGCAAGGAGAGAGCGAAAATATCAAGGGTTGACGATATTGGGGGGCTGTTGACCTTTCGCATGGGCAACAATATTTTCGCTTGCCATTGTTGCCATGCGTGTCCGTGTTTTGAGCGAGGCACTCGCAACATGAGGTAAAAGGACGACATTCTCCATTGTCAGAAGTTCTGGTTCCACAGCAGGTTCACGCTCGAACACGTCCAGGCCAGCCGCAGCTATTATGTTGTGCTGCAATGCGTAGACAAGAGCTTTTTCATCGACAATCGGACCACGCGAGGTATTTATCAGCATGGCCTCTGGTTTCATTAATGCTAGCTCACGTTCACCAATCAGATGATGTGTCTCCTGTGTATACGGTGTATGAATGCTTACAAAATCGGCTTGCCGCAACACCTCGTCAAGTGATGCATACGTGAGCGAGTATTGTTTCTCTTCCTCTAACGATAGGCGGTGCCGATTATAGTACAACAGCTTCATATTGAAGCCATACGCCCGACGTGCCATTGCCCTACCAATACGGCCCACGCCAAGAATACCAAGCGTGGCCCCATGCACATCAGTACCACATAACAGTAAAGGCCCCCAGCCAGTAAACTTTCCTGCACGCAAGTAACGTTCAGCCTCACCCATACGTCGTGCTGTGACGAGTAATAAGCCAAAAGCTAAATCAGCAGTCGTATCGGTAAGCACTCCTGGCGTATTTGTCACCACAATACCAAGTCGGTGTGCCGTAGCTACGTCGATATTATTGTACCCAACCGCCATATTCGCTATCAGCTTTACATGAAGAGCGCATGCCTCTAACAACTGTGCATTTATGGCATCAGTCACAAGACATAGAATATAGTCGTGTCCTGGTGCCCTCTGCAACAACTCGTCAGGCGACCAGATACGTCCCTCTTCCATGTTCGCATCCACTGTACCAACTGTTTTTAGAAGGGAATATGCGGCATCAGGTATTTTTTGTGTTACAAGAATGTTAGGAGGCATGGCGTTCTCTCCAATATGCTATCGTTCGGATGTGGTAGGGACCAATTTATCACGTCCAAGGTGGGGCTTGGGGGAACACGTTGAGAGAAGTGTATCATTGCAGACCCATTGCCCCGCCTCCCCTTCCCACAGGACGCGATAAATCGGTCCCTACGCGCCAATATTACGCGAGATGGCAGAGGTAGCAGCAACAGGTTCTGCAATACGTTCGGGAATTTGAAAAGGCTTACCGAAGCGACGGCGAAACAGCATTGCGAGTGCGGGCCAGCCATCTTTCCACGGTGCAAGCTTTTTCTCGACACGTGGACTATAGCTAATGGGCACTTCGAGAATCGTATAACCTGCTTGCAGAATACATGAGGTGATCTCCGGCTCGATCTCGAAACGACGACCAGTCATTGGCAACGCACGCGCAACTTCCCCTGGCATGAGTTTATAACAAGTCTCCATATCGTGAATATGGCAACCAAAGAGGAGATTCGTGACACCTGTCAAGAAACGATTGCCCCAGCGCGTCGTAAATTTTTGTGGTGCAAGATTGCGATAGCCATAGACCGCTACCTTCTCTGTTCCGGCAGCGCGTCCCTCTTCCCATTTACGTACTAATGACGGAAGTTCTTGTGGGTCATACTCCATATCCGCATCTTGCACCGTCACGAGATCGCCGCTCACTAAACCAAAGCCGGTGCGTAAACCTACACCTTTTCCCTGGTTGTGTTCGTGACGAACGAAGCGATACGAACTAAATGGCTCTTGCCGCCGTAACTCCTGCAAAATTTCCCATGTGCGATCCGTGGACGCATCATCGACCACAATCACTTCCATGTCGAGTGAGACCTGTGAAAGAAGCGTTAATACTTGCGCAACCGTCTTCTCCTCGTTGTACACTGGAACAACTACCGAAATACGCATAAAACCCAACCTTGCCTTCCTGCGTGCTGCGTACCAGAAATATAAAATAGAAAAAATAACTTCTACCTATGTAATCAACGAATAATTCGTGTAATAGCAACGGATAACATGACCTCTAATGCCACGTCTGAACCGTACCATCAGTGAGTGCTATATAAAGTTGTTTATCAGCGAAATGTAACGCACTAATCTGCCAGGGATGATAAAACTTTTGCACAATCTGACCCGTTGCGATTGACCAGAGATCGACCACACCTTCGTTCACCTCGCTATCCTCACGTGCCACGGCCGCAAATTGTGCGTCCGGCGAGAGTGCCAATTTCGAGCTACTGCCCATTGTACCAATCGGTAGTTCGCTATACGTCCCTGTATGTGTATCACAAATACGTAGTTTTTGGCCCATGTAGACAAAGGCAATCGCGGTTGCATCAGGCGTTGCAACATAAGGAGGTGCGCAATCAGCACATCGTCCAAGAAGTACAGATGCTGCGATATGTGGACGTAATGAGCCTTGTCGTGTACGCGCACGCAAGTCCCAGCGTCGAACTATCGCCATCTCTTGCACCTCGTCGGGCACATGAGCACAGGAAAGCGTAACCAGAGTATGTGCATCTCGTGACAAGGCCCGATGCCGAATAGCCCAGAACTGTCGCCTCTCAACGTTCTCTTCTGCACAGATCGCTAGATCAATCAGGCTCGCGTTCGGTGTTCCCATGACATGCGTTAATACATCCGTACCTCGTACTCCTAATGAACGCGGTGAGCGCGGGTCCTCGCCTTGTAATGGTAGTGCCATTCTGACCTGACGCGTGCCATTACTTTCCACGCTCAAGGTCATATCAAGTGAGTAATGGGCCGAGACCGCGCGTTGCAGAAGCGAGTGGCTCCACAAACGTTCTCCACTCACAGCATCCCAGACGTGCAGGGCGAGGCGTCCCCAGCCTCCGAGCAAACTCCCTGCGGAAGAGAAACGGAGTTCACGCAACGATTCTATCGTTAACGCAGGATCAGCTTCAAAACGTACGAGAGTGTTTGGTGTGTCGTTCGCCAGTCGCCACACGTTCCCTTTACCATCAAGCGAACCGGCAGCAAGCAGAGGCCCGTTGACTGATGATGTGCTACTAAGCGCGGAGATCACGCCAAGTGTTGAATGAACGACAGGTCCTGCATGCAGTGGCCCTTTTGTGCTGAAGATGCTCAACCCGTCGAAGGCCATATCTTCAGCAGGATTAAATGTATGCGGCTGTGGCCGTGGATGTGTTCCTCTACGAAAATCGAGTACGCCTCCAATTACCACGTCATAACTCTGCCGCTTTTCAGGATCGCTCAATACAGCATAGGCTCGATTGATACGTTTCATCTCTGTTGCAGCATTCGGATTGGCAGCACCCGCGAGATCGGGATGGAACCGTCGCGCCAGTTGGCGGTATGCTCGTTTTAGTGTATCGTTGTCAGCGTCTACTGGTACGCCCAGCACAGCATAATAGTTTTCAGGTGTATCCATCATGTTTTTCTATGCTATCATATTTATAAGGAGACAATGCGTGTGCGTTCACGCGTACTTTGTTGCAGGTCAGCGCGACGCACCGCCCACATATACCACGTTGCGAATGTACGAAACGGTCTCCACAATTCACCACGTGTACGCATCTCCTTTGGAGTCGGGCGTGTAGGCAATGCATAGGCCACGCGAACCCCTTCGACAAAGCCCAGGTCGTCAACGGGCAAGACATCCGGGCGAGCAAGTGAAAAGATCAAAATCATTTCAGCCGTCCACCTCCCAATACCCTTTAAAGCTGTTAGCTTACTGATGACGGTCTCATCGTCCAACAAGGGTAATTCATCAAGATCGAGTTGACCACTAACTACCTGCTCCGTAAGGTTACGAATGTAGTTCGACTTTGGAGTTGTGAAGCCTAATGCGCGCAAGTCTTCATGCTGAAATGTGCTAAGTGAATCAGGAGTGAGTACCGCGCCAGGAGCTACGTTCCGTAGACGCGCAACCATCGTATCTGCTGCCTTCACAGAGATTTGTTGTGAGATGATGGCATCAATCAATGCCTCAAAAATATCAGGATTCGGCACAAGTGTACATGGACCAACACGTTGAATCGCCTCTGACATGATAGGGTCAATATCGCTCAAATAGGCAGTCGCACTTGTAATAACATCTCCTAAAGAGGGTTGTGAGGTCATTCTATTTTCTTTCGCTTCACATTTTTATAACTATTGTGTTTAATTATTATACTAGACCCACACTCACACGACAATATTTCCTGTTTTATGAAATAAGGTTCTTTCCTCTTGACAACAAGAGAATAGATCGCTATACTATTACCGTACACTGTTCGTAAGTAGTAAGGAATGGCTAAAGTGACGAGACCTCATGAGAAGAGGCGAGCAAGGACGAGAGAGGCAATTTTGGACGCGGCAATGCAGGTTGTGAGGCAGCATGGCGTCGAAGCTTTATCGATCCGCGAGATAGCTGGGCGCATCGATTATAGTCCATCAGGTCTCTATGAGTACTTCTCTAGCAAAGAGGAAATTATTGACGCATTGGTGAACGAGGGCTTTGCGTACCTGACGACACGTATGGAACAGAATATTCATGGAGCAACAGCAGTGTTGCGTCTCCAAGAAGCTGGAAGAGTGTACATGCATTTTGCGTTACAGGAGCCACAATTATACTTGATGATGTTCAATCACAAACCGCTCTCTCCACTCCCATTAACCGAAGTTGAGCAGAACACGGCCTACTCTCAATTGGTCCAAATCCTTCAAGATGGTCTTCTTTCAGGTGAGTTTCATTCAGCAAGTGAAGCAGGTTCGCAAGAATTAGCCTATACCAGTTGGTCCCTCATGCACGGCTTGGCAATGTTGCGACTGACATTGATGAGCTGCACCACAGAAGACATAGACAGTATACACGAAAGAGCATTTCAGGCTTTTGTAGAACAGTTGAAATAGCGTAAAAATTTTCGGGCTTACCGTACACTGTGCGGTAAAAGTTCTTTGTTCTAAAGAGAGATTCAATTTGAAAGGAAAACTTCAATGACAGAGCTTATCAAAGAGCGGATGACGGTTGCAAACGAGCAAGAGTTGGTTGTGTTTCTGATTGGAATGCGTGTCAATAAAGTGTGGAAGCCGCAAAAATGGGTACCAGTAGGGGTTGCAATGGGACGTATGCTGAAAGAGCTGAATGAGCATCCTGAGATGGGCTTTCTGGGCGCAGAAACAACGTTGAACTTTCCCACCACAGTCATGGTTCAGTACTGGCGTTCGTTTGAAGACCTGGCGGTCTATGCGGGGAACAGAAATGCCGTCCATCTACCTGCATGGCGGGAATTTAATCGACAAGTTGGAAGCAACGGCGACGTAGGAATCTGGCATGAGACCTATCGCATTCCTGCTGGACACTATGAGGCTGTTTACAATAATATGCCTGCGTTTGGACTAGGAAAGGTTTTCCCTCTCGTTCCAGCAATCGGGCAAAGAGAGAGTGCTCGCGCCCGTATGACAGCAAAATAGAAAGAATAGGCAAATGTTGAAAAGCGATAGCTAGTAGATGCGATGAACACATAGAGGTTGACTGAAGAGGGTGTGCTAAAGCAGACCCAAT
>CAXUHF010000208.1:0-6155 GCA_964250765.1 uncultured Ktedonobacteraceae bacterium
ATGCGTGCCATGCCTAAACCTGTTATCGGTGCTATTCGTGGTGTTGCTGCCGGTATTTCTTGTAATATTGCCCTCGCTTGTGACCTACGTATTGCTGCCGATAATGCACGCTTTATCGAAGCTTTTGCGCGTATTGGTCTTGTTCCTGATGGTGGTGGTGCCTATTTCCTTCCACGCTTGATTGGGCTAGGCAAAGCAATGGAGATGTGCCTGTTTGCCGATGAAATCAGCGGGCCAGAGGCCGAGCGACTCGGACTGGTCAACAAGTGCGTACCTTTAGAAGAATTTTCTAGCACCGTTGCCATCCTCGCTAAACGTTTGGCAAATGGTCCAACGCATGGTTATGGTCTGATTAAACAATTACTTTATACGTCAATGGAGACCGATCTACAAGCATCCTTCGATCTTGAAGGGCAGTTACAAGACGAAGCCTTCACAACCGTCGATCACAAAGAAGGTGTTACCGCCTTCTTACAAAAGCGACCCGCGAAATACATAGGAAAATAGAAGATATGTTTGTCATGGTTGACAATCTCAGATTTTGAAACATTAAAAACATATGTTAGATATAAAAATAAAAAATTAGTTTAGAAAATATTTTTAATTAATATAAAAAACTCTTATTTTTTTTTATGGTTAAAAAATCTCTTTTTAAAACACATGACAAACATATCTTCTCTATAAAAATAAAAAATGCGTATCGACAATCTTTCTCATAACAATGCACAGACGCAAGGCAAACGTCGTCGTCTCTGGCTACGCGAACATGCGCCACAACATCTCGAGGCATGTACTACACTTACGCTTCATGCTCTACATCAACGTGAACAGCAAGCCGCTCCAAATGCGCTTGTGCTTGGTGCGGGTGCCTGTACAGAAGTTCCGCTCACTGATCTGCTCCGAGCCTCTGATGAGGTAGTGCTTGCCGACCTCGATATTGCCGCCCTTCGCTCCGCGAGCGATGAGATTACGTCCATGACACTGAATAAACGCTTACGGCTTCTGCAATGCGATATTAGTAGTATCAACGGAGAACCGAAACGAGGCATTAGCGCAACGCTCACACGACTCACAGGTCGTCAGAATTGGGAAGCATTGGTTGAGCAAGGACCACAGGCAGTCTTTGATGCTGCCGCGCTCTGTCTTGAGCAATGTCCTGTACCGGACCCGCCGGAGATACAAACGCTTGCTCAAGGTTCTTTTGGTCTTGTCGTCAGCTCTCTTGTTGTCTCGCAGTTGTTCAGCTATCCTCTGCTTGATATGCTCGACACAATCAAACAGGTCGCGCCAAAACTGCTAGCTGAACAAGAGCGTCATCGTCGTTATCAAGATGCCGCGCAAGCCTTCCGCATCCGTATCATCAATGCCCATTTGCACCTTCTACGTGACCTACTCGACATAGGTGGACGTGTAGTCTTGCTGAGTGACATACGTGGCTTCGTCTTTAACGTCCACGGCACCGATCACGATGCCTCGCATCGTCGTGCTTTACCTCTAGTTCCCCGTGCATTCCCCGATCTTGTACGCGAAACCTTTGATGTCGTAGAGGAGCAACAATGGGAATGGATCACTGACCTGCCAGAAAACGAACGTCCAGGGCGCGGTTATGAGGTGAGCGGGTATATGCTGAAACCTCGCTCCTCTTAGTACGGAAGAGATAATGTGCGTCAAGAAGGTCGTTTGACATTTCGCATGCGTATTCGATTGTAGACTATTGCTACGACCGTTACAATCGCTACCAGTGCGGCTGCTCCATAATGTGCTAGCGCATTCAAAAACGAGAAAATAACCGATTGCTGAGGCGTGTAACTGATAGATGAAGGATAGAGACCTGTAATCACAAACTGAGGATGTCCTCCCACCGGAATCGTTGTAATCGTCTGCCGATCAGGGATGGCAAGCATCGCTACACTCCCATTCACAAGAGCGACAAAGCCTAGCTGTCCATCGCTTGTGATTGCAACAGATTGCGGTGAGACTGGAAAATGCAGCATACGTTCGGGTTGATGACGTAGAGTTTCATCGACACGTACAGAAGAAAGTACATCAATACGTGAGTGCTGCATGTCAGGGACATACACTTCACCAGTGGTGGCGTCATAGTCCATAAGGCCAAAAACACCGTTGCTCAGCAATGGTGGTGTAATGTGTCTGCTATTCACATCTATCGCCACAAGTGTGCCTTTCCGCGTCGTCACATATGCTGTAGGACCAGATGGAATACTCAAATATTGAGGACCGCCTGCAACTGTAAGTGTCGCAAGTCGTGAACCTCCTGTACTAAATATCGCAAGATCAGCTGTAGTAGCTATCCACAGTTGATTACCTGTACCACCAGCAATACCTCCACCAACAACCGCGATAGCCATACCTGTTACCTGACCCTGCACATCAAAAACATGACGCGTGGCACAAGTAAGTGGATCGAGTGCATGAACCTGATTTGAGTCGGTTGCTGCCTCATAGAGTGTGTTCGTGCCAGGATCAAAGGTCAGAAGTGAAGGATGTCCAGGCAGGTGAGCCACACATAGAGCCTGCGCTGTTTGTGTGGCAAGAATAGTGATTTGCCCTTTATCGGGTTGAGTAACCGCCAACGTTCGTCCATCAACGCTCAACACCATCATCTGCGGCTTGCCATCCATTGCAATCCGACGTGTAACCTTTTGTTGCACCACGTCAATAACGCTAATTCCTCCCTCTGTCCCAGCCACATATGCGAGATTAGGTGCGCCCCCATCGGCAAGCGCAACGGAAGGATAAAGTAGACTAATGACTACAAAGATGAAAACAGTGTATAAAAGCAGGAAAAAAGAGTTCCGTAAGAATGCTAAAGAAGAAAACATAAATTCCCTTACATACTTGATAAAATGAAAGACGATGAAGCTATACTACTGTATCGTTCCCCTCTTTACAAGTATCTGACAGTTGATGAGAATAGAAATTGATGATACAATTGTGAGTAAAACGATTAATAAAGTAGGTGTGTGAATGGAAGCCCAATCCCCTGATTTTGAATCAATCAAACAAGTCAATCCTTATGGTGCTGAGTATTGGAGTGCTCGTGATCTAGCTCCATTACTTGGTTATGACAAATGGCAAAACTTCGATGTTGCTGTTAAAAGGGCCGAAGTTGCGTGTGAACAGGTTGCGCAAGCTGTCCAAGACCACTTTACTGACGCCAGTAAAATGGTTACACTTGGCTCAGGTGCCTCACGAAACGTGAAAGATTATTTCCTTAGTAGATTTGCATGCTACTTGATCGCACAAAACGGCGATCCACGTAAGCCACAAATAGCAGCAGCACAAACCTATTTTGCTATTTCTACTCGTGCTAACGAGTTACATCATCTGCTCGTTGAGCAAGAGAAAAGGTTACAACTTCGTGAGCGTGTAGCACTTGGGAATACAAAACTGAATGAGGCAGCACAGAATGCAGGTGTCCTCTCACAAAACTTTGGCATATTTCATAATCGAGGATACGAAGGACTTTATGGCGGGTTGAATGCTGAAGGTATACGACAGCACAAAGATGTTGGCATAAACGAAGATATTTTAGACAGGATGGGACGTGCTGAGCTAGCCGCTAACGAATTTCGTATAACGCAAACCGAGGAAAAACTGAATCAAAGTGGTCCTATTGGTGAAACACAGGCTATGAGTACACACTTTGAGGTTGGTCGAGAAATTCGCCAAACCATAGAACGCATAGGTGGAAGAATGCCCGAAGCTTTACCAACTGAACCATCTATAAAACCTCTTTTAGATGAGCGACGTAGGTCTAAGAAGAGGCTAAAAGCGAAAGCTGAAAAAGAAAAGGGTAATGATACGCTGCTTTAGCTTAGTGACTCAAGGAAGTAGGCATGGACCGGATAAAAATAACAATAGAGCAAGAGTTTGTAGATGACGGCGCCATGTTTGTCTCAGTCTATATAAATGGTCAGACCATGCCTAAAATGCTAAACCTCGATGCGTTTTTTGCAGTCAAAGAACAACAGGGACAGGTTCCTCTCTTCACCTGTGGCTGTGGCGATTTCGGGTGTGGTGGTTACTACGTAGATGTTGTTTGTACCAATGAAGCTTTGACGCTCCATAACAGCTATCATCGCTTCAATCACACGCTCCAAGCCGAGTTTGAGTATTTGCTGGAGTGGCAACAGGTTCGAGGTGTTGCCGAGGAAATAGTCACGTGTTTACAGAAGGTACAAGAGCGCAATCCACAAGCTTTTGTGACGCTAGGTCACTGTGGCGAAAACCTACTTGATCGTATTAATGAGTATCGTAGAAGCCGAATCTTCGTTTCTTAGATAAGTACCGCAATGAATTACTTTACGCACTCAGCAAAGCTTTTGTTACTGTTATTCCTGTAAATCCATTACCTGAGGCGTTAGACACAAAAAGCACAATCACGCCTTCTTGCGTTCCACCTTGAAAGCTTAGAGTATAAGAGAAAGAAGAATAAATTCTGCATCAAGAAAGTCCTTCACAAACGTAATGCATGCACATCTCTCATCATGAAAGGGGTAGATTAGATGTACACCGTATTCTAGCAGACATAAATGTTCAAAATGAATTGAATATCTACTACATATATGGTATGCTTGCTATGTTCATCCCCTTGCTCATGACGCTGTTTGTCATTGTACACCGATTCCTTGGTAGTGTCTTTTTATTAGAGTCACAGTAGGTACATTGTAGTACTAGGAGGATTTCGATGCTCAGTAGTCCCCGCAGGAGTTTTTTTGACCGCGACCTCGAACACTATCCCGCTAACTCGCAACGCGTCTGGTATTTAACGTTGTCCGTCGCCGCAACCATTGTCCTATATTACGAGTCGTATGTTCTCCCATCAGTTGCCCCACTTGTCTTGACCACCTTCCACATCACGTTCATTAACTACGTCTTTATAACGCTTGGCTCCAACTTGCTAGGCGCACTCTCGTCAATCATCGGAAGCCTTTCAGACCGCATAGGGCGTGCCAATCTCGTTATCTATGGTATCGTTGTCACGTCAATTATCACGCTTATTATTTCGTTCACGAGTTCAGCGTCACTCTTTATCGTACTGACTCTGTTACTTGGCTTTGTCGAAGGCATTATTCTTGTCGCCACACCTGCGCTGGTACGAGATTTTTCACCACGTCTTGGACGCGCAACCGCGATGGCCTTCTGGACGGTTGGACCTGTCGGTGGGAGCCTCGTGATTACCTTTGTCGCAAGTCTGACGCTCTCTGCCTTCGGAACATGGCAATCACAGTACATCATTGCCGCCATCTTTGGTTTGATCATCTCTGTATTGTGCTTCCTCGGCCTACGCGACCTCTCGGCCTCTTTACGGGCACAAATCATGACCGCGATTCAGGAAAAAACGCTGATCGAGGCCCGATCACGTGGTATTGATGTTGCCGCAGCATTGCGTAATCCGTGGCGACAAATGTTGCGTCCGAGAATTATTATCAGTGCGCTTGGCATCAGCGTCTTCTTACTGCTGTACTTTGCCGCCGTTGCCTACTTCCCGACCTATCTGACAACTATCTTCAAGTATCCACTTGCCCTGGCAAATGGCCTACTCAGCATCTATTGGGCATGTGATGTCGTTGCCTCAATCGTGACTGGTATTATCTCTGATCGCCTAGAGGTGCGTAAGCCCTTTATGGTTTATGGCGCGATTGCCAATATCGTCGTGATTCTCCTCTTCATCTCGCGTATCGGACAGCCCACGAGTCCTCTATTCATGGGCATTATCTTTGCCCTCTTTGGTCTCACGGGTCCCATCGCCTATGTTGGGTGGATGGCTGGCTACACGGAAACGATTGAGGATATTAACCCTGCGCTTGTCGCTACCGGTATCTCTGTCTGGGGCTTTCTCATTCGTTTAGTGGTGGTCGTCTCGTCGCTTGCATTCAGTGTTGTTGTCGTCAACATACAAAATGCTGGACAATGGGCAACATGGTGGTGGGTCTGCATCGCGGGTGTCATCGTGTTTCTGCCAACCGCCTTTCTTGCTAGTGGTTACTGGCGTCCTGCACAGGCACGCGCTGCTGTACAGGCCAAGCTACAATCTGAAGGACTCAATGTCGAGTCGGGCGTTGAGCCTGCATAATGATTATGTAGTGATGTTGGATATAAAATATAAAAGAATTTACGATGTGGGGGAC
>CAXUHF010000209.1:0-2870 GCA_964250765.1 uncultured Ktedonobacteraceae bacterium
TTTGAAGCATACGATGTGCACTTGGATGGTCAGACAAGTTTCAGGGTCAGAAGTAATGGCGTTGACTTGATAGATCAGACAATACATCTACAATTGCCTGGGGTACACAACGTCGAGAATGCACTGGCTGCACTAGTGGCGGCACGAATGGTAGGTGCCGATGTCGTGGGGCTAGTCAAGACAATCGAGAACTTTGGCGGTATTCGGCGGCGTTTTGAGATACGTCATCAGGGACCTCTGCAAGTGAATGGGCAGATACTTGATGTGATGATTATCGACGACTACGCCCATCATCCAACCGCGATTGCAGCAACGCTAGAGGCGACACGGCAACGCTATCCAAACCGACGTATCGTCGCAGTCTATCAGCCACATATGTATAGTAGAACAAAAACCTTTTTCACCCAATTCTTGACGGCGTTTGACGAAGCAGACATTACGATTATTACCGATATCTTTCCTGCACGCGAACGCGATACAGGCATTATTCATACGCAAGACCTGGTGAACGCGATGGCACAGCGACAACACTTTAAGGATAATACTCAAGTACTGCATGGTGGAAGTGTGCGGGAAACGGCCCGGATCGTGCAAACAATGCTGCGTTCAGGTGACATCGTATTAGTAATGGGAGCAGGCGATATCTACACTATAACCGAGCAGTTGTTGACACAGGATACTGTTACTAGAGCTTAGAGGAAACCAACTATGACTTTTGAGATTGAGACTGCACATACTGAACTACGTTCCCTTCTGGGAGAGCGAGTTCGGCGCAATGAGCCACTTGCACGCCACTGTACTTTTGGCGTGGGCGGCCCTGCGGATATATGGGTCTCGCTCACTACACGCGAGGATTTGCTAGGTGTTGTAACACTTTGTGCCCAACGACGTTGGCCTCTGCTGATTACTGGTAATGGAACCAACGTCCTTTATGCCGATGCAGGTGTACGTGGTGTGGTCGCACGTGTAGCACTAAATAGCTATAGTATTGTTGAAGAGCAGAGCGGCGATACAGCCTTATTAATAACGGGAGCAGGGGTAAGCTGGCCTCGTTTATTGAACGAACTGGCACTGCTTGGTTGGGGTGGACTGGAATTTGGCCCTGGTATTCCTGGAACACTTGGTGGCGGTGTGATTAGTAACGCTGGTGCACATGGAAGCGACCTTGGTGAGGTCCTTGCGTGGGTAGAGGTCCTTGACGTGAGCGAGGGTGAGCAAGAGGTGCCAGAACTTTTGCGCTATCAGCATGATGAAATTGGTTTGAGCTATCGTCATAGCCGTTTTCGCGCACAACGTCGTGTGCAGTTCGATGAGCAAGGGTACCCGATAGCGGCACCTAGAAAACTGATTGAACCAGCCGAAATTATCGTGCAACTAGGAATTTTTCTGCACCGTGAGCAGCCGCAAACGCTACGCATGGTGATTGATGAACATAAACAACATCGCAAGAGGACACAGCCATCACAGCAAAGTGCAGGTTCGGTCTTCAAAAATCCAGAGGGGGATTCCGCAGGTCGTCTTATCGAGGCGGCGGGGATGCGGGGGGTGACTTACGGTGGGGCGCAAATTTCGGAGCGTCATGCCAATTTTATTGTCAACGTAGGAGGTGCGAGTGCGGCGGATATCGCGGCACTGATCAGGATGGCTCATACTCGCGTACGCGAACAGTTCGATGTGGATATGGAATTAGAGGTTGAATTGCGTGGCGAATGGAAGAAGGTGACGACATGACAGAGAAGAAACCATTACGAGAGCAGAGGGCGAATCATTCTTACGTGCAACTACCAGAGGTATGGCAGCAGCAGAGTGAGCATGGGCGAAAAGCACGGCGAACGCCTCGGCAGGAGCCTGTGCTAGAGCATGTCAGGCTGCAACGTGTCGTCACCATTCCAGAGGAAGACCCTTCACTGGCATGGAATAGTTTTGCTCAGCGACAAGAGCAATTACGTCGCGCACGTTCACGTCCACAGCGCTATGTGAGTGAAGCGCAGCCAATTGCAGCCCGCACTTACGCTCAAACGGGAGTGCGCGCATCAAGTGGGCGTATTCGAGCCATTCAGCGTGCGCAACAGGCCGAGGCATCACCTATTCCAGCACGCAGTGGACGTAAAGAGTTCCGTAAAGGGTTGCTATGGCGTATCCTGAGCTTCTTCGCTATCGTTGTTGTTGTTGTCCTGGCGATAAACTTTGCTTTTACCAGCAACGCTTTCCGTATTGAGCAGGTGAATGTTGTAGGCACACACAATGCTACAGTAATTAGTAACATTCAACGGATGGGCATGCAGGGACAAAATATCTTTCTGGTCAATGTCGAGGGCCTAACAGCAAAGATTGATGCTTATCCACTTGTATCTTCAACCGTTATCAGTAAAAACTGGCCTAATCAGCTGACGGTTACGGTGATAGAACGTGTGCCTGTTCTGCTTTGGCAAACACAATACGGCACCTATAGCGTGGATAGTCACGGTGTGATAATTGCGCCTGCGAGTGAGACTGTGGGTGCCAATCATCTGATGACGGTTGTAGATACACGGAATGTTGGTAAGGGTCAGGTGCTAAAACCAGGCACACACTTGAGTCAGGCTGATACGGCGTTTGCAGTAGATGTCTTTCAGCATCTTCCGCGTATCGCAGGTATCACAACATTCAAGTTACGCTATGACGTTACCGCGTCGGGAAGTTCATATGTAGTGCAAAGCCCTGATGGCTGGTTAGCGTACCTAGGCAGTGCACATGACAGCAATCCATTAGACAATCGACTCATCGAGTTACAACAAATCATCTCGTTAGCGCAACAACAGCAACTTACACTTGCTACTGTTGACCTACGTTACGGCCTACACCCAGTGTATACACTGAAGAAGGTATAA
>CAXUHF010000209.1:2970-6102 GCA_964250765.1 uncultured Ktedonobacteraceae bacterium
AACTATGCGAGAGAAGGTCTCGCACGACCATTGTAGTGCGTCTCACAACTGAACCGCCCAAAGGAGCGTCAAGGTGCAAGAGCGGGTGATCGTCGGAATCGACGTTGGAACAACAAAAATCTGTGTCCTGGTTGGCGAGTTGGACCGCGACGGGAAGCTGAACATTGTTGGCGTTGGCACCTGCCCTTCACAGGGGTTGCGCCGAGGCGTGGTGGTGAACATTGAAGAGACTGTCACTTCCATCGCCGCAGCGTTAGACCGTGCTGAACGGCTATCAGGAAAAAAGATTGCCACCGCCTATGTTGGGATCGCAGGGAGTCATATCGAGTCTGAGAATAGCAAGGGGTTCGTGGCAATCTCGCCAAGCCATCGCGATATCATTCAAAATGATATCAGTCGTGCTATTGAAGTTGCGCGTGCTATTCCATTAACCGCGAACCGCGAAGTGATTCACGTCATTCCACGCGGCTATGTAGTTGATGGGCAAGAGGGAATAAAAAACCCTATTGGCATGTCGGGTTTCCGCTTGGAAGTGGAGACACATATTATTACAGGGTCTGTGTCGTCTATTCACAACTTAATTAAGTGTGTGCATAAGGCACAGGTTGAAATTGAGGACCTGGTATTGGAGCCATTAGCCTCTAGCGAGGCTGTATTGGCGGACGGCGAGACCGACCTGGGCGTTGCCCTTGTTGATATCGGTGGAGGGACTACCGATGTTGCCGTCTTCTCCGATGGGGCTATCTGGCATACCGTTGTCCTCCCCATCGGGGGCAACTTGATTACAAGCGACATTGCTATTGGGTTACGTCTACCCTTTGCAGTCGCGGAAGAGTTGAAGATCACCTACGGGCATTGCGACCCGACGACCATTGCCGATGATGACATGATCGACCTGTCGCAGTTCATGCCGGATTGTAACGATCTGGTGCCGCGCAAACTCCTGGCTGATATCATTCAGGCGCGAGTTGAGGAACTCTTCAACATGGTACATGATGAACTGAAGAAATCCGGCTACGACGGTTTGCTACCTGCGGGCCTAGTTATTACGGGTGGTACAGCCGAACTTCCTGGTATTCTCGAAGTAGCGGGACAAGCACTCGATCTACCTGCTCGTATTGGCTCTCCATTAGGGCTACACGGGCTGGCAGACTCGATTAGTCGTCCTGCCTATGCCACCGCCGTTGGCCTCCTCTTGTGGGGTATGCGTCATACCTCGCTCTTTATTGATGAAGAGGAGCAAGAGGAGGAAGGGTCAACAGGCGATGTTATGGCGCGTCTAGGCCGTTGGCTACGAGCATTTATTCCGTAAAGCAAGACATGTCTCAACATATAGGTGCGGAAAACGCGCCTGAAAGGGGCCACGAATATGTTACCAATGGGAAATCATCAAATGGAAGGCTTCGCCCAAATCCGCGTGATCGGCGTTGGAGGCGGCGGCAGCAATGCGGTGAACCGCATGATCCAGGCCAATATGTCAGGTATTGAGTTTATTGCAATCAATACCGACTCACAAGCCTTACTGCTGAACGAGGCACCACGTCACATTCGTATTGGCGATAAGCTTACACGTGGCCTCGGAGCAGGAGGCAATCCTAGCGTCGGTGGTAAAGCGGCTGAAGAGAATGCCGAAGAAATCTACGAGGCTCTCAAAGGGTCCGATATGGTGTTCATCACAGCAGGCATGGGCGGTGGTACTGGTACCGGTGCGAGTCCTATTGTCGCACAGATCGCGCGTGAACTCGGTGCGCTCACCGTTGGCGTCGTCACCAAACCCTTTTCCTTTGAAGGGCGCAAACGGCTACTCTCGGCGGAAGAGGGAATTGCAAATCTGAAGCAGCATGTCGATACACTCATCACCGTGCCGAATGACCGTCTGTTACAAGTTGCAGATAAGCGAACTCCCTTGTCGGAAGCGTTTCGACTGGCTGACGATGTGTTACGTCAAGGCATTCAGGGTATCAGTGACCTGATTACGGTTCCTGGCCTGATTAATCTGGACTTTGCGGACGTGAAGACTATTATGTCTGCGGCAGGCTCTGCGCTCATGGCGATTGGCGAGGCAAGTGGCGAAACGCGTGCATCCGATGCGGCACAAATTGCTATTGCCAGTCCTCTGCTAGATATCGACATCAGTGGGGCGCGTGGTGTGCTATTCAATATTACTGGTGGTATGGACCTGACACTATTCGAGGTAAACGAAGCTGCCGATGTAATCTACCATGCTGCTCATCCAGAGGCAAATATTATCTTTGGCGCGGTGCAGGACCCAAATTTCGATGGCAAAGTGAAGATCACGGTAATCGCTACGGGCTTTGATAATGTGCCTAGCAATCCGCGCCCAGCCATCGCAACACCACAATATACACAGGCACGTCCAGAGTATGATCGTAGCAGAATTTATCAAGCATCACAAGCACCTGTGAATAACAATGGCAATGGAAATAATGGTAGCATGTCACAGCGTTCTCAGCAGTCTCAAAACTATGGTGCGCTACCGATTACACCACCACCTGTTAATGTCTCAAATCATCCAACAGGTCCATTACAGGCTGATCGTCAGGTACAACGGATGCA
The DNA here is from genome assembly GCA_964250765.1 of uncultured Ktedonobacteraceae bacterium. Classification (GTDB taxonomy): domain Bacteria; phylum Chloroflexota; class Ktedonobacteria; order Ktedonobacterales; family Ktedonobacteraceae; genus JBBQVS01. The sequence continues at coordinate 5,548 of CAXUHF010000209.1, forward strand.
ACCTACACAGTTATCGGCTGATAGTGGGCGACAGCAAGCTGTACGTCCCCAATCACCGTTGCCTGTAGATACTGGACGCCAACGTATAGTCACGCCGCCATCGTCCATCATGCAGGGGGATACAGGGCGTCAGCGTGCAATGACGCCATCGGTACAGATGCGTGATGCGATGCCACTAGCTTCAGATGACTTACAAAGCATCGACGATGATGACTTTGAATTGGATGACGCCTCGCTAGATGCGGAGCAAACAGGAGACGCTATGAGTCCCCATGATCGGCTTCCTGTGCCAGAACCAGAAGCGCAGCCCTCACAGCGACCACCGACCACGCAGCAGCGTCCAATCCGTCGTCTTGATCGTGGGGCAGATGTGCCGCGTGGTGGGCGCAATGCTCCTTCGGGTGATGTCATCGACATTCCAGCATTCTTACGCAAACGGTAATGTTAATAATCGTTAACAGATAAAAGTGGTTGTTTTTTTTGGCGGGGAAAAAACGCCGCGACACACAACCACATTTTTATGTTTAAATAAAAAAAAAAAAAAAAGCCACCCAA
>CAXUHF010000210.1:0-6005 GCA_964250765.1 uncultured Ktedonobacteraceae bacterium
AAACACAACCCCGCCCCCCCGCCCCCCGCCTCGGCGGGTCCCGTCGCCCCCCACTTCTTGTATGTTTGCTTTCTCTTTTCCTTCACTTTGAGAATATCTTGAGAATATTTCGGCATCCTCTGAACTCACTTTGACTCTTTTTGCTCTACACTTACGGGTGTAAGGTAAAAAAGTGTTAGGAGTAAGGTTTATGTCTGGTGCACGCATTCTGCTTATTGAGGACGACGAGGTTCTGCGCGACTTGATTGAACGCAATCTGCGTGTCCGAGGTCATGACGTGAACATCGCAGGAGATGTTCAAGAAGCGTTAAGCCAACTACGAGGTGCCTCCTTTGATCTCACGTTCCTGGATATTAACTTACCTGACAAGACCGGATGGGATATTCTGCGGGTCGCCTTACAAGAAGGCATACTACGTGCACAGGAAGTTGAGGGAAACGAAAAAAAGCTGCCCGTTGTCGTCCTCTCTGCTGTACGCGTCAGCCCAAACAGACTCGCAGAGTTTCATCCACTGGCGTATCTTCCCAAACCATTTCCAATGGACGCCCTGCTACGCCTCGCTTCTGAAGCAGCGCAACGCCGAGATGGGAAAACGCTCTTTAATCACAATGATGCTGCTCTCGTACAGGAGCAGCGTCCATCTTCCGAGGAGGAATTGCATGCCTAGTTCTATCATCATGGACCTGTTGGCCGTTGCGGTAACTATTCTTTCGTTTCTCGCACTCATCGCCTTTACACGGAGTTGCGAGAAGCTATAGAGAAAGGAAACAAACACACATGAACTCTCCACTCGAATACATTCTGATCGGCATAGTCACGCTGGCTATCATGATTTATCTGGTGATTGCATTGCTAGCACCAGAGCGTTTCTAATTTTGTTTCAATTTACAAGGAAAATACAATGCCTATTACCGTTAACGCAGTTGTGCAGATCGGACTCTTCATACTCATCGTTTTGTTGATTACGAAGCCCTTTGGTCTGTACCTGTATCATGTGTTTGCAGGAAACCGAACGTGGTTCTCACCTGCTCTTACGCCAGTCGAGCGAGTGCTATACCGCATCTCCGGTGTCAATGAGCAAGAGGAGCACGGCTGGGTACGCTACACGATTGACATGCTCACGTTTAGTGCCGTTGGCATGTTGCTCTTGTACCTCATTGAACGCACACAAGCGATACATGGCCCATTCTTCAATCCACAAAACTTGTCGAGTGTCGAGCCAGGATTGGCCTTCAATACTGCCGCCAGTTTCACAACGAACACAAACTGGCAGGCGTATGGCGGCGAAACGACCATGACCTACTTGACGCAGATGGCTGGTCTCGCGGTACATAACTTTACATCCGCAGCTATCGGTATCGCGCTTGCGGTTGCGATCACACGTGGACTTACCCGTCGTAGCGCACAAAACCTGGGCAACTTCTACGTCGATCTAACACGCTGTATTCTCTATATTCTGCTACCCATCTCGATTATCGGTGCGCTGTTCTATGTTTCACAGGGCATGATTCAGAACTTCAGACCCTACGACACTATAACAACGCTCGACGGCATTAAGCAAACAATCGCGCAAGGACCAGTAGCATCGCAGGAGTTCATCAAGGATTTCGGCACGAATGGTGGGGGTTTCTTCAATGTCAATTCTGCCCATCCTTTTGAAAATCCGAATGCGCTGACGAACCTTGTAATGCTCGTATCAATCTTTTCCATACCAGCCGCACTTTTCTACTTTTTTGGCAAAATGACTGGTGTTACACGTCAAGGCTGGACACTCTGGATTGTGGGTGCCATTCTCTTCTTTGTTGGTATTGGCGTAGCCCTGCCTGCAGAGCAGCTTGGCAACCCTCTACTAGCGAAGTATGGCATTAACCAGCAGGCTACAGCGACGCAATCTGGTGGCAATATGGAAGGCAAAGAGGTGCGCTTCGGCATCACAGACTCGGCACTCTTCGCCGTTGTCACAACTGATACCTCTTGCGGTGCAGTGAATAGCTTCCACGATAGTTACACACCTATTGGTGGACTGGTCCCACTCACAAATATTGCACTTGGTGAGCTTGTGTTTGGTGGTGTTGGCTCTGGCCTGTATGACTTGCTCGTCTTCGCAATTATCGCCGTCTTCATCGCGGGCTTGATGGTGGGACGAACACCGGAATACCTTGGCAAGAAGATCGAGCGTAAAGAGATGATGATGGCAGCACTGGCAATTTTGATTTTGCCAGCATCCATTCTAGCCTTTTCCGCAGTTGCGGTTGTTGCTCCGGCAGGACTGACAGGTATTCTCAACTCAGGCCCACATGGTCTATCAGAAATCTTGTACGCGTACACATCAGCAAATGGGAATAATGGCTCGGCCTTCGCGGGCTTGACTGTGAACTCGACCTTCTATAACTGGACGCTAGGTATGGCATTCTTGATTGGTCGTATCGCGTTTGTTATTCCTATCATGGCATTGGCAGGCGCGTTGGTGAAGAAACGTGTCATACCAGCGGGGCTAGGAACGTTTCCTACCACGGGTTTCCTATGGGTGTCGCTTGTTATCGGCGTCGTGGTCATTGTCGGTGCGTTGACCTACTTCCCAGCCTATGCGCTAGGCCCGATTGTTGAGCACCTGTTGATGCTGCAAGGAAAGACATTCTAAGATGACGACAGAAATACAAACTCAACAACCACAACAGCCAGAAGTGACGAAGCCATCACGCCGTAAGGGAGATTTGTCGATCTTTGATGGCAGCATCATTCGGCAGGCGATTATAGACTCGTTTGTGAAACTCGACCCACGCGTACAACTCAGAAATCCTGTGATGTTCGTCGTTGAGGTCGGAAGTGCGGTCACAACTATTGAGTTCGTGCGTCTGCTGTTTACACAACCAGGAGGAGGATTCACTGCAAGTGCATTAACAGCAGAACGATTTTTTGTACTATCCGTTGCCATATGGCTGTGGTTCACGGTCTTGTTCGCCAACTTTGCAGAGGCAATGGCAGAAGGACGCGGGAAGGCGCAGGCTGACACTCTACGCAAGGCACGTACTACTACACTCGCAAAACGTCTAGCTAGCCGTAGTCGCACGGCGAACGTACAAGAGGTTGCAGCACCAGAACTTCGCAAAGGAGACTATATATTAGTTGAAGCGGGCGACGCTATCCCAGGTGATGGCGAGGTTGTCGAAGGTGTAGCCTCCGTTGACGAGTCAGCGATCACGGGTGAGTCCGCACCTGTTATTCGTGAGAGCGGTGGTGACAGAAGCGCGGTGACAGGTGGTACACGCGTACTCTCTGACTGGATTATCATTCAAATCACAGCGAATCCAGGCGAGACATTTCTTGACCGCATGATCGCTCTTGTAGAAGGGGCGAACAGACAGAAGACACCGAACGAGATTGCGCTCAACATTCTGATTGCAAGCTTGACCATCATCTTTGTCCTTGTGTGTGTCTCACTCGAACCCTTTGCCATCTACTCTGGGCAAGCGGTCTCTATCACGGTCTTGATCGCCTTGCTTGTCTGTCTCATTCCAACAACGATTGGTGGACTACTGTCCGCTATCGGTATAGCGGGAATGGACCGCATGGTACAGCGCAATGTACTGGCAATGAGTGGACGAGCGGTAGAAGCGGCGGGCGACGTAGACGTATTGCTGCTTGACAAAACAGGCACAATCACCATTGGCAACCGTCAAGCATCACGCTTTGTACCACTACAAGGCGTAGATGAGCGCGACCTTGCTCAAGCAGCGTTGCTCTCAAGCCTTGCCGACGAAACGCCAGAAGGCCGCTCCATCGTAGTGCTTGCGAAAGAAAAGTACGGCTTATCCGATGAGGCAATTTCTACGGCAAACTTCATCCCATTCTCTGCTCAAACGCGTATGAGTGGTGTTGACCTTGAGAATGGAACTGCTATTCGTAAAGGTGCTGGCGACTCTGTAGCAGCCTACGTTGCTGAAAATGGTGGCACAACAAGTGACGAACTCAAAGTCATTGTCGAGTCTATCGCCAAAGCTGGTAGTACACCACTCGTGGTTGCGGAAATTCCTGGTGCAGCTAGTGGACAACGTACACAAGCTCGTCTACTTGGTGTCATCGAACTTAAAGATATTGTGAAGAATGGAATGCGCGAACGCTTTGACCAACTGCGTAGCATGGGTATTCGCACCGTCATGATTACAGGTGACAACCCACTCACGGCATCAGCTATCGCTAAAGAAGCGGGTGTGGATGACTTTCTGGCACAGGCTACACCTGAAACCAAAATGAAGCTCATTAAAGAGCAACAGCAGGGCGGACGCCTCGTTGCCATGACTGGTGATGGTACGAATGACGCTCCCGCACTCGCACAAGCAGATGTCGGTGTAGCGATGAATACAGGCACACAGGCCGCGAAGGAAGCTGCCAATATGGTAGACCTGGATTCTAACCCAACAAAACTGATCGAGGTTGTTGAAGTTGGAAAACAGTTGCTGATTACGCGTGGTGCGCTGACGACGTTTAGTATCTCCAACGACGTTGCGAAATACTTTGCAATCATTCCGGCAGCCTTTGCCGTCACCTATCCACAACTGAACGCGCTCAACGTTATGCGTCTAGCATCACCACATAGCGCGGTGCTCTCGGCGGTTATCTTTAACGCCTTGATTATCATTTTCCTGGTACCACTGGCACTTCGTGGTGTGAAGTATCGTCCACTTGGAGCGGGTCGCCTCTTGCGCGACAATCTCCTATTCTATGGTTTAGGTGGTATCATCGTTCCTTTTGTTGGTATCAAGATCATCGACCTGATCCTGCAAGTCCTACACTTAACATTCTAGGCAAAATAAGGGAGATTAGGGCATCCCCAAGCCGCATTCGGGAAATGATGAAGGCAGCGGGTGCCCTAGTTCTGGCTCTTGAAAAGACCTACCTGATGCATCAGGAAACACGAGAAAGAAAGTAATTCGTTATGAAATCTATACAATCAACTGAGGAAGGTACTCCACAAGCTATCCCAGCAGTACCACGTCGCGTTGGGCTTGTAGGCTATCTACGACCAGCGATAGCCATGATGCTATTATTCACCATTATCACTGGCTTCATCTATCCTGGTATTGTAACTGCTCTAGCACAACTGATCTTTCCCTATCAGGCAAACGGTAGCCTACACACCATCAACGGAAAAGTGATTGGCTCCGACCTGATTGGTCAATACTGGACCTCTAGCAAGTACTTTCATGGACGCCCTTCGGCAACGTTGAGTACCTCAGGTTCAGCAGCACCATACTCGGCAGATAACTCGTCGGCCTCAAATATAGGACCAACCAATGCTCAACTTACAGGTGGCAATGGAACGCAAGTTACCATAACGGCAGGTACACCAGTTCCTGCCAATGCAACACCCGTTGCTGGAAAGAAGAATACATACAATGTTCCTGGCACCTATGCGGGTGTACAAAATTATGCCGATCAATTCCGTAAAGAGAATAACCTTGCCGCTAACACGCCGCTTCCTTCCGACATTGTAACGGCCTCTGGATCAGGGTTAGACCCAGATATCTCTATCGAAGCAGCCAGCTTACAGATAAACCGTATCGCTCAGGTGCGTGGCCTCTCTGTGAGTCAGGTGCAAAGCATAGTCAATGCTCACATCCACGGACGCTTCCTGGGCATCTTTGGTGAACCATACATCAACGTGTTAGAGTTGAACCTTGCCCTCGATGGGAAATAATAATGTTACGTTGGTTGTAGGGGCCATAATTCATTACGCCCTTGTTCGGCTTGTCATGCGCGACGAGGGCGTAATGAATTATGGCCCCTACATTCTTGTTCATTTGTTAAACTGCATCATTGTGCCCCTAGATTCTCAAACTACTGTACAAACACTTTCTCAATATGATATACAATAATTGGGTATCATTGAGATACTTTGCAGAAATTGTTCTTTGGTGCTCCTCGCGTGCAACACTACCGATTGTATGCGAGCTTTTCGTAGTGCGTCATCTTTAGAGAAACAGTTGCTAGCCTGTACCTTTACG
>CAXUHF010000211.1:0-5879 GCA_964250765.1 uncultured Ktedonobacteraceae bacterium
GTGTTAGGCACGCCGCCAGCGTTTATCCTGAGCCAGGATCAAACTCGCCATTCATTTTTTATATGCAATCTTCCGAAAAAGACGTGCGTTTTATCTAATGGTGATGAGCTTTATCACTCGCTTGACAGTTACATCTGTGTTCTAATGTTTCCTTACCACTCTTCAGTTGTTCAAGAACTTGTTGCTGCTTTCGCATCAGTGCACCGTTCAGATTTCTGTTGGGTGCAAGTGAGATATTATCACTGTCTCCCAGTTCTGTCAATAGGTTTCTTTGCGAGTTTTTTAAAATTCCATAATCACTATGCAAAAGAACTCATAGCCGCTCAATTGGGCGGCTATGAGTTCTTTTGCATAGTGATTATGATTCCTGGCGTTTCTTATCCATGTGCTCTTTCAAGGGTGTAATATTCTCTTTACTGGCATCTTCTGGCGTTTGGGTTGTTTGCGACCCTTGCCCATTTTGCTCTAAATAATAACTCACGATAAGGGCAACACCAACGCCAAGCGGAATAAGACCAGGGAGGAGCCATGGGCCGAGATGAAAGGGTGCTGTGATTGCTGTGGGCAAGAAAAAGCCAACAGGATAGAGTCCCACTGTGAGTGCTAAGCCCACCATCGCAATAATCAGCCCTGCTCGCAACATGCGCCGACTACGTATCAACCGTTGTGGGTCTTCGTTACGCGGCGTTGCAGGGTGAATCCCTTGTGTGATGAGAGCCATGCGCTCTTTATGATGCAGATAGCGTAACAAGACAATAAAGCCAAAGAAAATAGCGAGAGCCATAAGCCATCCAAGCAGAACAAGAAATGCATTTGAGAACATTGTAATACCCCTCCATGTTATGATACGTATATATGGTATGATACACAAAAGAAGAATGGTGTTTCACTAGATGAAACATTTTGAGTCTAGTAGTCCTCTAAGAGAACGTATGAGTGAATATCAATTGCACCCACTACAGAGCATAGGGATGTCCCTTTCACATAACACGCCTGTAACAGCCAATTCGACAGAGCAAGATGATGCACAACTTGTTGCTGCAAGCAAAAGTGGAGATCAAGATGCTTTTGCCTTGCTTGTCCAGCGTCATCAGCATCGTGTATTCAACCTCGTCTATCGTATGTTACAACAATATGACGAGGCAAATGAAGTGACGCAAGAAACATTTCTTGCGGCGTGGCAGGGCTTGCCTTCATTTCGTGGTGATGCCCGTTTTTCTACCTGGCTCTATCGTATCGCTTATAATTGTTGTTTGAAACAAGTAGAGCAGCATAAACGTGATAAGGCTTTACAGACTGCGATACAGGCTGAGCAACATTTAGAGGATGCAGGCAGTGAAACACGTGTAGACACTGAAATCGACGCTCGTGATCGGCAGACACTTGTACGAGAGCAACTTTCGGCCCTTCCCACAAAATATCGTCTTGTTTTAGTGTTGCGGCACCTACAAGAGAAGACATACGAGGAAATGGCGGAAATTCTGGCTATGCCCATCGGCACTATTAAGACACACTTGTTTCGCGCACGTAACCTGCTCAAAGAACGGCTGCAAGCGTTCGAGCCAGAACAGAATACACCATCGGGAGGCGATTAATGCGATGTTCGCAAGTTACTCAACAATTGCAACTCTATATCGATCATCAACTTGCTTGGGAGAAGATATACGCACTTGAGATGCATCTTGCTACCTGCGCTGAATGCGCAAGAGAGCTAGCTGTGCTTGAAGAGATTGCAGCCGCTTTAGAAAGTACTCAGCCTGTTGCAGAACCAGCCAACCTTACCAGCAATATTATGCAACTCGTGGCACATGATGTACAGCAACGGGAACGCGAGAAGGTTGCTGCACGTGACGTTTATATTCCATTGCGTCCGTCTCTGAAGGAAATCATAGCTGCAATTGTCCTGGCAACGGTGACGATGCTTGGCATTCTGCTAGGGCAGCCAGCACTACGGACAAGCCTGCCATTTGCCAGTGCATTGAACCGTTTTTCGCAAGCCGCCATTTCGATGATACAACTTTTGGCAAGTACGAACAGTGGCACATTAAATGCGGCATTCTGGGTAGTTGGCACACTACTTGGTGTTTGTATTACGCTCGCATTAGCTGGCGACGAGATGCGCGGCGAGTGGTTCAAAGCCATTAGCCATCGGTTGCCAGTGTGGTAAGACATGGAGATTGTCAAGCACCGTCGCCCTGTTGAAACGCTCTATGGTTTCTACCTGCTAAGCCATCCCATTCCAGTGCTCTTCCATACGCTTGCTGTTACTGTCTTCGCGCTTGTGGCTGCATGGCCTTCTTTTCATTGGAGCGTTATCGCGCTTGTTATCGGCGCACATGTAGCCATGCAACTTTCCATCGCCGCTCTCAACGACTATTGTGATCGTCGCCTTGATATGCTTGGCAAGAAGCAGAAACCAATTCCGCTAGGTCTTGTGCGTCCACGAGAAGCACTTGTGTTCGGACTTGTTATGATTGTTGTCATGGTCCTGCTCTTACTACCCCTTTCTCCTCTCGCGTTGCTTGTTTCGTGCCTCTACCTCGCGTTTGGGCAGAGCTACAACTTGGGACTCAAATCAACCCCCCTAAGCGGCGTTGTCTTCGCGCTAGCAATTCCGCTCATCCCCTTGTATGCATTTCTCGGTGTCGGTCATGTTCTTCCTGTAATTCTGTGGCTTGTGCCTATTGCTGCTTTACTTGGCGTTACACTTAACCTTGCGAATGCGCTAGCGGATATCGAGGAAGATGCTACCAATGGTGCCCGTACACTTGCCGTCGTGTTGGGTGCAAAGGGTGTATACATAACTTGTCCTCTCCTGCTTATTTTTAGTATGCTCTTAATAAGTCTACTCACGTTCGCTTCTATTGTGCCCGCTCAAATACAGATTGTGCTTCCAACGCTTGGAATTACAGGAGTGGCGGCGTTAGGCTTGTTACTTTTCTTTCGTCTAAACAGTGTTGTCAGAACAGGCAAACGCTATTTTTATATTGTCGTCTCAACATGCATCATCCTTGCCGCAGGCTGGTTGATAGGAGTTCTGCTCTAATGCCACTACGTCTTACCGTACTCGAAAATATCTTAGCTCGCTTCAATCTGCTCCCCATGCCACTTGTAGATACGCCACTTTCGGTAGGCATTGCGAAAGTGCTCGTTACCGCTTGCGAACTCGATCTGTTTGATACGCTGGGCAAACGGAGTATGACACTGGAGGCATTAGCGCAAAGTGTGAATTGTGACCCACAGGGCTTGCAGTTGCTTCTGCAATTGCTTGTCTCGGCTGGCTATCTCAAACAACGCGCTGGGCAGTATTCCAATACTGCGATGGCACGGCGTTGGCTCACCAGTACCTCCTCTGTGAGTATTGCCCCCTATGTTATTCATAGTCCCGATATCGTCGCAATCTGGGATTCTATGCCAGAGGTTGTGCGTACCAACAAACAAGTGGTCCATATGCCTTATGACGAGGATGCAAGCAATCCAGAAACGGCACGATTATTAGCGCGACACTATGCTGGTCTTGCCTCACTTGCAACTGCGTTAGGGCGTGAGATTACGCTACGTGTGCAACTGCCACGTGGCTCAACGCAATTGTTGGACGTGGGTGGTTCGCACGCAGCCTATAGTGCGCTTTTCTGTCGCAAATATCCACGCCTTCACGCAACTATTATGGATATTCAGCCCGGTATAGAGGCGGGACAGCGGACTGCTAAGATAATGAAACTCGAACAGCGCATAAACTTTCTCTGTGCCGACATCGTACAGGACGACTTTTCAGAACAACTCGCGGGACAGTATGATGTTGCCCTCTATTTTCATATAGCACACCTTCTGCAACCCGAACTCAACCAGGCGACACTAGTAAAGGTCGCTCGAACCCTCAAGCCCGGTGGTATGCTCGTCTACGTCGATCAAGTCACCGACCAGACTCACGGCTCAAAACTGGCTTCGTTAATGGTACAATTCATGGCCCTGACCGTCACGACCATAGGTGGCACGTGCTATCCCTTCCCGACAGTAAAAGGGTGGTTAGAGGAGGCTGGTTTGGGGCAAGTGAAAAGTTATAGGTTGGTTACACCTGGGGCGTCGTTGATTACCGCAATCAAGCAGTGAGAGAAGACACACATTCTTTGAGACTTATCTACTTCGTTTGCTTACTATAGGCTTGAAACAAAAGAATAGCACCTGCGAAATACGAAAGTAGTCCTAGCAAGAAGAAGAGGAGTGCTGCACTTTTAAAGGTAGCTACGCTTGCTTGTGCAGCACCTCCCAAGAACATCAAAGAGGATGCAAGTTTCATTCTCCTTGTTGGTGTAGGGAAGCGACTACTTTGTGTATTTTTCTGGTTAAAAGTCCAAAGTGTCGTAACAGCGCAAACGAATGCAAGGAGTCCAATACCGTAGAAAAGGATTGGATTGCCTGGAACACCGAACGAACGAGTAAGAAGATTAGCACCGAAGGCAACAATTCCTATGATACTAAACGTCAGGAAGAGCTTTTGTACTGTAGTTACCATCGACGTTTCCTTTATCGAAGAAGAATGTATAGCTGTAGTTAGTATACTGCAAGGAAAAATAGGCGAGACTCTCAAATGAGAGCAAGAAATTGCCCTTGCTCACGATAGAAGAAAACAGATATATGACAAGGCAATGAATAACGCTCTTCACATTGTATATTTAGAAAATAGCAAATATGACTACCTCAGATGATTGGCTACAGGCAAGACACAACAAATGGAATACACCGCCACGCTTGATACATGAGTATGTCCGAAAGGCAACGGGTGATGCAATTGCTCAAGCGAGCCGCATAATTCTTGGTCAAGATAACGAAGTCTATGATGTTACGTCTGACAAGAACCACAAGTTCATTGTTAGGGTTTCGCACAAAGAGAATCATCGTTTCGAGGCTGAACGCTGGGCATTGAATGCTGCTCGTGAAGTTGGTGTTCCAACGCCTCACGTGCTGTTGATTGAGCAAGCAGTACATGACAATGTTACCGTAACGTTCTGTGTCGAAGAAAAATTACCAGGCATACCACTTGATGTGCTTTTCAAGAATGGCTTGAACAGCGATCTGAACAAAGCAATTGACCAAATCGGTGATGTGTTAGGTAAACTGCATAGCGTGAAAATAAATGGCTTTGGCTACCTTCAGCCGGATGGAAAAGGACAACAAACATCCTTTGCTGAAATAATGCTGATGGCGAATGAAAGGCAAGCTGAGTTGTATGAGGCGGCTAAGAAATGGAATGTACCAATAAAAAACATAACCGTTGGCTTAGAATTGTTGAATAAGCACAGTGAATTGTATCAGTTCAATACGCCTGTATTGGTGCATGGCGACTTAGGGCAGAAGCATATCTTAGTAGAAGGAGATCATATCAGTGGAATTATTGATATGCAGGATTGTTCAGGTAATCATCCTGTGATTGATTTTGTCATGTGGGACGCGTATTGGAGTGAACGTATACCAACGAGTAAACTCATGGCCTCATATAGCAACAAAAGCTTATTTATCGGTAGTTATAATACTCTTTTTTACCTGGTTTTGTTACGAGAGTCGTTCATTATGCTCATGGTTCATGCAGCGCGTGAGAACCCAAATGGTATTCAAGGCTTTATAGCAGGAATTGAACATGCTTTAAGATATTTTGCCAATGCTACCTAAACATCACTTTCAAGGGAGAACGAGAAATAGCAAGTTCGTGTTCTGGTACCTGGATTTAGTCGTACTTTTAGGCGAGTAGCATAAAACAAGGCTAGAGGCCGTTTACTACAGTATCTCTAGCCTTTGGTTAGAAGCGTGAAGCTTTGTTCAAAGGTCGCTAGCCCTGCGATAATCCCCTGCCTCCTACTGGCTGCATCTCAACACCTTCCATT
>CAXUHF010000212.1:0-5823 GCA_964250765.1 uncultured Ktedonobacteraceae bacterium
GAGGAGAATTCTCCTCAGGGGATTGCCATGCTTGTTTGGCTTCTGTTCGCCTCTTGACAAATTAATAGCAATATGTTATATTATAAGTAGCCAATAGTGATAAGACAACTGAATGTGATAAAGAAACGTAGTACTTACATAAGAGTGTTCTTAACAGGCTTTGCAAGGAGAAAACCACAATGTGGTATCGATATAATAGACGTGGCCCACGAGGAATGCGCTACTTCTGGTTCTTGTTTATTCCTCTGTTCTTTATTGGTGGTGGACATGGGCTTTTTGGCATTTTGTTCTGGATAGTTGCCGTTATCGTACTCAGTTTGATTGGTAGAGCGGTGATGTCTATGATAGCGGGAAGTTCAACTGCGCAAAATCAGTGGTATACACCACGCAATCAGCAACCGTACCAGCAACCATATCAACCAAGTCAGTACCAACAGCCGTATCAGTCATATCAGCAAGGCTATCAGCAGCCCTATTACCAGCCTAGCTCTCCTGAAGAGAGCCAGCAGTATCAGGCTCCTCAGCAGCAACAGCAATATGACCAATATGAGCAACCACGCGCTGAATATCCGCAAGAACTGCCTCCGATGGAGCAATAAGAAGAATACAGACAAAAACAGGGTTCGCCATATGGCGAACCCTGTTTTTGTCTATGAAGGATTAAGGAATAATATTTGTATCTTTATTAAGTGCAAGTACGAAGCGTGCTAGCATATCTGCAATCTGGTCTATATCACGCAGCGAAACGATTTCTGAACCTGTATGCAAGTAGCGACAGGGAATGCTAACGAGTCCAGTCGCTACTCCACCTCGTGCAATCTGAAGCATATCAGTGTCTGTATACGTACTTGCGGCTTGTGCATCGAGTTGCCATGCAATACCCGCGTCGTTTGCGGTTTTAACCAGCAACTGGTATATACGAGGATTAATATGTCCTCCTATCGTAATAACAGGACCACCATTGAGCTTGATATCACCGATCTCGCTTTTAGATGTTCCTGGATGATCGGAGGTAAACGTTACATCTACTGCGATAGCGATTAATGGATCAATGCTGTATGCGCTTGTTTGCACGCCGCGTGAACCCACCTCTTCTTGGACTGCCGAAACGAAATAGACACTCGCATCAAGCTTTTCTCGCTGTTCATGTAGACGACGCATAGTTTCCAAAAGTGTAAACACACCAGCTTTGTCATCTAAAGCACGTGATACGAGCAGGTCGCCGCGTAATGGCTCAAGTTGTGCTGCTCGCGTCGCGATACTTCCTAGTGGCACAAGCTGCTGTGCCTCCTCCTTGTTCGCGGCACCAATGTCAATCCACATATCGGTCAGTTTCGGCGCACTATTACGTTCTTCACTGCTCAGCTGGTGTACTGGCTTGCGTCCAATGACGCCTAAAACTGGACCATTGGGCGTCGAAATTTCGACGCGGTTTCCTGGGAGAGTAGAAGGGTCAAAGCCACCAATGGGTGCGAAATAGAGAAAGCCATCGCTATCAATATAGCGCACAAGAAATCCTATTTCATCGCAGTGTGCAGTTAGCATCACGCGCGGCTGGGCGTTCGTGTTCAGAGCTGCAATCACGTTGCCATGTACATCTGTCCCTATCTCATCGGTATACTGTTTTACCTCATCGCGGATAACCTGCTGTACAGGTTGCTCAAATCCAGATGGGCTAGGGCTGGCAATCATGCGACGTAGAACCGAAACGCGCGTTTCGTCCATGTTGCAATCTCCTCAAAATTATTGTAGGGGTCTAATTCATTACACCCTCGTAACACATTGTATGCCACGAGAATGTAGTGATGCAGATAAACAAATTACTTGGGGAATCCCACGGACGCCCACAAGGGGCGACCCTACTATACAGTGCTAGAGTGGGCGTAGCCCATCGTGTATAGTAGGGTCGCCCCTTGTGAGCGTCCGTCGTGCTAATTATGCACGTTATTTTATTAACGTGCATAATTAGACCCCTACAGTAGAATGTTACCGCACAAACTGCTTGAGCACGTCATCGACGCCGGGGTGGAGACGATTGAGACGTAAATCTTCGGCTCCTGTCGAGTCCGTTTGTACAAGTAGGATACCTTGCTGAATACAGGTATTCAAGAGTTCGCGTGCCGATTCACGTGTCAGCCTTCCACGGAACCGATTCTTCGGATTCAGAGGATCACCGATAAAGTTTGACACGCCAATGATTGTGCGCCACGACCAGTTACGATCAATGTAGTCAAGGAACTGCAGGAATTGCGGGTCCAGAACATCCATTTGCTGTGTGCTGTAAGGTGCTTGCTGAAACTGTGTCCCTGATGAGCTAGCACTTCCAGAAAACGTAATTGCAGGCATTGGTGTCGTATTTCCGGTTGATGCACTCGGCGTGAACGTGACACTGTTGATACTTGGAAGTGTGCCAGTATTGCCTGATACACTCATTGCTCCCGTTGGGCCATTAGGTACTAATGGTACAAACTGGTTCGCGCTACTTATTAAATCTCGGCTGACGGTTCCTGGGATCCCAACAACAATAACAGTCTTATTAAGACGTAATTTTAGACGGGCACTAATACGTGTAAAATCTTTATCGCCTGTCATTAAAACAAATGTAGAAATGGTAGGACGATCAAAAACGGTTTCGATAATATCCATCAACATATTTAAATCCACAGTACTTTGTACAACCGTGCTTTGCACAACTGTACCATTTGTACTTGTGTTACCGTTGATAGCAGGCATATGACCAGTATTTCCTGTAGATGGATATCCTAGAGGACCAGTATTACTCTGACCAAGAGGTCCTGTTGGAGACTGACCATAAGAATTTTGATAAGATAATGATTGTCTATATGATTCACGCTGCTGATAATCAGATGAACCAAAATTATCATCCTCTGGAAGAGGCTCATCAAGTGGTAACAAGTTGTCGTCAAGACCATTCTGTAGTGGAAGTGGTGACTCCTCTTCAGGAGGCCATCCATTGCTCAAGCTTTGTGCGTTGAGTGCTGGAAGAGGTCCAGAATTTCCTGTTACACTACTGGGCCACTGTCGTGGATAAGGCCCACCAGCACCTTGTTCAGCGATATATGTGGGACTCCCAAGTGCCCCACTTGGAGTATTTCCAGAAGCATAGTGAAACGTTCCCATACGAATACGATCTCGTTGCTTCGCGGGGCAATCCACACGGTCAATCATTGCAGCTGTGAGGCTACCTTTGAATGGCTCCGGCTGACGGGACCAATCCGCATATGCACGAGCGACCATAACGGTGCCATAGCGACGGGCAACGGCGATAAGTTCCTGTGGGTCAGGCTCCCGTCGTTGAATATTTAGCATACTGTATCGTATGTTCTCAAAATCAATGAATAAAGCAATATCTTCAGGCACAGCCTTCTCCTCTCATGGGGAGAAACCGCGCAGGCCAAGTTTTATGATTGTTCAAGTACTGAACTACTTTTCTCATGACTGATCTGTAAACGAGTACTATAGAAATATCGTGCTACCGATAGAGATAAAAAGCGGTTCTTTGTAACTATGAGCATATCATACTTTATGAATAAAGTCGAGGGCCTGCACTTTACTTTGTGTAGCTACTATGGTATAGTCTATAGTTGAGAAAAACATGTTTAAGAGAGTAAAAACAATGGAGCTTACACAATCAAACGATCTCTCCAATGACATTTGTCCTGTTGCACGCACCGCTGAAATCATCAGTGGGAAATGGACACTTCTCATTATCCGTGATTTAACCTCTGGTGTCAAACGTTTTCATCAACTTGAGCGTTCTTTATGATGTACTGTTTCTCTCTCTTATGAGAGAAGAACCGGGGATGATACCCTCCGGTTCTTCTCTCACTGCCTACAAGCAATAACATATTATAATTAGCGTGTAGCCCCAATCAGCTCGCGTTCGTGAGTTGCGAGGAAACGGCGAAGCACTCCATCATCTTTTACTGCACTAATCTTTTCTACATTGTTTTCGATGCTATTTACAAGATCATATAAACTAGCAATGTCATAATGCCCCTGAACCTGGAGTTGGCCTTCGCCGTCGAATCCCTCGACGAAAAGTCCGTCCTCTTCTTCGCGGATTGCGAAGCTCTTTACACCAAGTTGATCTAGCACCTGACCGACAGCATGCAAAATATTTGCATAAGTAAACGTGGCCGGCATGAATTCCCTCCCTAAATGTCTGGAGTTTTTTGTTACTAGTAGACTGCACTGTCAAACTGCAACACATCGGTTCGAGGTAGGTAGTTTGTCAGCCTCATACTACACTTTGACAATTTTATCATACGGTTCCGTAAACGTCAAGGTCAACGCTTGCTGCCCATACCATTCGTAGAGCCATTAGCACCTGCAAGAACGCCTGACGCCCACGTGTCTCGTATTGTTGGTGTTGAACCGGTATCTTTTTCTGTCGAGTTTAATATCTCAATCGCTTTCAAGCGCCAGAAGCGAGCACTTGCTGGACGTTTCAATGAGAGATATTCAGCTAATGCTTCATCTGTCATATCAGGGTTGGTACGTAACGCTTCAATCGTCATCTGTAATTTATCAGGATTGCCTTCGGTTCCCACTACTGCGAATGAAGGATTGGAACTATTTGTGTTGTCTACGCTGTCTTTTTCAATCGTGAAAAACTGCCCCGTGATCGCTCTTGACTTCGATGAGTCACTCTTTTTGTTGTCTACAGCTGTAGCTGTTGTCATCTCAGATGTTGTTTGCTCATTTGAGCCTGAGTTACCAGTAGATGTGAGCAAACTTACTGGATTGATGCGTGAACCGCTAGCAAGAGCGCGACGCAACGTTGCCATTGGTAAGCTTGTCTGTTTTGCTAGTTCGTTGAGTGCGGTAAGTTGCTGTGATAGAGCTTGTTTATCTTCGGAGGCAGATTCTGTGATTGTCTCCGCCATCATGGTGTAAACGATACCCAGGAGCGGAAATGCGCTAGCCATAAATGGAAAGACATTGACAAGCCACGGTGCAGCACTTTCTGCCGAGCTAAGCATTACAGTGCTATGAAATTGCTTCGCATATGCCCAATTCACAGCCCACGAAAACACTGTACACATGACGATAAGCAACCAGTGTTGCCATACAGCCTTTGGTGTACGATAGCGACGGTATCGCTGGAAGGCTGTCCAAGACAAAAGATAAACGGTTACATCAATACTAATTGCTATAGCATAACTAACAGCCCACCACCAAATGCCTTCTGGTCCCTGTGATGGCTCAAATGATGCAAAGAAATACGCTACGTGCGGAATTGAAGCCGCTAAGAACACAGCGAATGCTATCCAGAAAAAATATTTCATTTTAGGCAGTTTCCCTCCAAAGATAGGCGCATGCATATATTCATACATAAAAGAGCGTAACTTCTGTGTTGATAAGCGTCAATACTTTATAGTACCTTTGGCGTTTTTTCATGCGGCTACATCTGTGCTAATTGGCAATTATGATACCTTCCAAAAACCTCTAAAATGAATTTTTTCAATTTTATAAAACTGGCTTGCAAAACTGTTGACAGAAGAAAAGAAATATGGCATATTATGCAGGCACCACAAAATGGTGCTGAGAAATGTACACTAACAACTGAAGATAGATAACTACTTCAATTTTGTCGAATGTAACTGTTTAAGACGGCAAGAGTTGAAGCAGAGGATAGCGAAAAATACAGTGTTGTTCTTGTTTCGCAAGAAACAGAAATGACACCATACACATCATCGAATGACCTGTCTCTTACTTTTAAGAGAAGAGACGATTGTATTAATGAGAACAAGCTACACAGAGTACGAGGCGGATGCCTAGGTGCATTGGACCGATGAA
>CAXUHF010000213.1:0-5772 GCA_964250765.1 uncultured Ktedonobacteraceae bacterium
CCCCGAAGCTGCCGCCTCCGCCGCTTCCAAAGTCATTCCCACCACCATTACCAAAATCATTCCCAGCACCAGCACCAAAGTTGTTACCATCGTTGTTGAAGCCATTATTGTTGTTATTGTAACCGTCCTCGCGTCGTTCCTCGTTTTCACCTTGTTGCTTGCCTAATTCATAGCCAAGCAGACCACCACCGAGCGCACCTATGCCGCCAGGAATTAACGGATTTCCACCCTGATTATAGCCTTGACCATAACCTGGTCCATAATTTGGGGGATAGCCCTGATTGGGATAGTTGGGGGGATACATCGGACCTTGTGGCTGTATAGGATTGATTGGGCCACGTGCCCCGAAACCACTTCTGCGACGACGGGCGAAGACAAATGCTGCAATACCCGCGACCACAAGTAAACCAATACAGCATAATGCTGTGGAGCCAAAACCTCCAAGTGCACTGCTACTACCAACTGGATTTGGGTTAGTAGAGCCGCTACCTGAACTCGACGAACTACTTGATGCAAGTGAGTTCTGAAGTGATTGTAGTGCGGCTATTGTTGCTGCTGTATAATCACCATTACCGAAATTTTGTTTGAATGCGTTGGCTGCACTTTGATTTTGACTGGTTCCTAGCGGAACACTATTTCCACTGTCAATCTGTATGTAACGGTTCTTTGTGTCAATGGCAATCACGATCAGATTGGAGTTAGTGATTTTGCTCGCTGTCTGCGACACAAACTGTGATTGTGTACCAGTAAATGTGTTTACTGTATAGATGCTGACTGGATAACTCAAGCTTGCGGCCTGACTTTGCACTTGCGATCTATTAAGCACATTGGCAGCGTCAGAGATAGTTACATTGCTCGCAAACACGCTTAGCGTGGCAAAGAATAATAGAAAACATGCTATAGCTGTTGCCAGAATACTTTTATTACGCCAGCCTATGCTGGCATGAACAGGTGTATTGTGCATAAAAAATCCTTTTCTCATATATGCGCGCTTACCAATATGATAGACGTAGATACTATCCTTATATCAAATACTCATCTATATTGTTGTGCTGTATAATTCTGATTGTATCACACGCTCTCGGAGAGTATATCGCTAAAAGGTGTGATGCAATCAGGCAGTTATACGTTTATGTTCGTGCGTTCCGATTTGTGTCTTGCTTCTCAGAGACGGTACGGCTAAAGTTGCCTGTTGTGTCTTCAACGTCATCAGCACGTTTACTCACAGTTGGGTCACGTGGAATACTGCTTTTGCCAGTAACTTCGTCAGTCTGACGACGCTGGTTTGTGCGGCGCGTTAATCCTACAACAAAGAAGCCCACAGCGATGACCGCCGCTACAATTAAGACCACTCCAAAGACCAGTATTCCCGATGATTGAGATACCATAGTACACCTCTTCTTGATACATCTACGTTTCACATTGAATAGAGTTACGATGTTACACTCTGGAACACGCTATAGCATGGATGATGGATACAATCCTTAACCTGCTCTTTATTTACTTTTTTGCGTTGACTATTACCCGCTTAAAGAGTAAACTTACTGTATCGTTCAGCATGCACGATAACGTATTGTTTCAAGGAGGGTTGAGTGGCAGAAAGAAAGTATCAGGACTCAACGTATACAGAAATACTAAGAGAATTCAACGTAAGAGAAAAGAGAGCAGAGATTCTCAACTTTCTTGAGATGTATCCATTTCTCATTCCTCTTCTTTTGGAAACCTATAGCAACATCCAAAGGAACTTCCCATCCTCCAATGTTCTCCTGCGAGTAGATACTGAGCCAGAAGAGCTTGACACAAAGCAACTCGTAGCTTCTATTATCACAGACATGGAACCTGATGTTGCAGTTGATGCTCTTACACATTTCGACAAAAGCTGGTGGTTGCAGGCAATGAAGCAGTCGCACGGAAAACTATGTGTAACACTGGAGTTTCAATGAGCTTTGATTGATCAGAGTATTTGAATGACGCACAAGAACTTATTGAACAGGCTAAGAAGTCTTCTTATGAAGAAGCGAAGGTACGAGCAGCAATCAGTCGTGCATATTATGCAGCATTTGGAGTAGCGCGCAATCATTTACGGTATAAAGACAAGATACGAGAGCCTCAACCTCTTGTAAACACAAATGGTGAACGTGTGAATATTCATGAGTACGTGAGAGAGAAGTTCAAGGAAAGTGATGACGAGGTACGTGCAGAAATAGGTCTGACATTGGAACGAATGTGTAAAAATCGTAATATTGCAGACTATGATTTGTATGACTCTTTATTTGACAAGCCGAATTTTCTCTGTCAAATAACATTAAGATGGGCTAAGTACGTACTCTCAAACTTAAAACTTCTTCGGTAGTGAGGACGACAACGAACATGAGTACACTTTCTGGGCGACCTCGCCCATTTGTCTTGATTATCATGGACGGTTGGGGCATCAATCCTCGTAAGGATGGCAATGCGATTGCCCTTGCTCACACACCAAACATCGACGCGTTAGCGCAAAAATGGCCTCACACTGCCGTACGTACCTCTGGTGCTGCCGTTGGCTTACCTGATGGTCAGATGGGCAACTCGGAGGTTGGACATCAGAACATAGGCGCAGGCAAACGCGTTCTACAAGATTATACCCGCGTCAACGAGTCTATTCAGGATGGTTCCTTCTTTCAAAATCCCGCGTTGCTCAAGGCAATAGCCCATGTCAAGCAACATTCATCACAACTCCATATTTGCGGTCTGCTCGGCAATGGCGGTGTTCATGCGCATGAACTACATCTTGAGGCATTGTTGCGTCTAGCAAAGACACATGATATCGAACGCGTGTATATACATGCCTTTACCGATGGTCGTGATAGCTCGCCGACTGGCGGTCTCGAATTTATGCGCCACTTAGAGGCACGCGCACAAGAAATCGGAGGCGAGTATGCCGCGAAAGTTGCGACTGTGAGCGGACGTTATTATGCGATGGACCGTGACAATCGCTGGGACCGTACTGGCGCAACCTATAATGCTATGACTTGTGCCGAGGGCCAACATGCTTCTTCCGCGCAGGCAGCTATTCAGCAATCTTACGATAAAAAAGTCACCGACGAATTTATTTTGCCAACGGTTATTATGGAGAACGATCAGCCTGTCGCAGTAGTCAAAGCAGGCGATGCCTTGATACACTATAACTTCCGTCCTGATCGTGCGCGACAACTGACCAAGGCTTTTGTTCTGCCAGAATTGCCACCGCAGGCCGAGGGCAAGTTCAACCGAGGGCCACGTCTCGCGGACCTACAGTATGTGATGATGACCGAGTATGAGGAGGGGCTTGATGCGGAAACTGCATACCGTGCTGATGAGGTAGAGTTGCCCCTTGCACGCGTCATTGCGGATTCGGGTATGCGACAGTTTCATACTGCCGAGACCGAGAAATACGCGCACGTTACGTATTTCATCAATGGACGACGCGAAACTCCTTTCTCCGGCGAAGACCGTTTTCTCGTGCCCTCGCCAAAGGTTCCTACCTATGATCTGCAACCAGAGATGAGCGCGGTGGGTATTACCGATACTGCGGTTGAGCGTATCCGTAGCCGCGACTACGACCTCGTTATTATGAACTATGCCAATGCCGACATGGTAGGGCATACAGGCGTGATGGAGGCAACTATCAAGGGCGTCGAAGCTGTAGATGCGGGAGTGAGACGTGTTGCCGAAGCTACACTTGCCGTTGGTGGTGGTCTATTGATTACGGCAGATCACGGCAACGCAGAACAGTTGGTTGAGTACGATACAGGCAAACCATTTACCGCGCACACTACGAACCCTGTTCCACTCTATCTCGTGGTCCCACAACTCGCACAGGCGAAACTTCGTACCGACGGTATCCTTGCAGATGTTGCTCCTACCATTCTGCAGATACTAGGTATTCCGCAACCAAAGGATATGACAGGACATTCGCTCTTGACCTCATGAACAAACATGCATTGATGTAGAGCGCAGTCAATTGCGTCCCTACATCAATTGCGCCCCACATCAATGCATGTTTGTTCTAATCTGTTACGCATTCTAAAATCTGTGATATCATGGCATCATGAAACAAACATTTTTAGATGAAGTACGATGGAGTGTGTAGATATGACAACACACGAGCAAGGTATTATCAAGCTAAAACGCACACCGCTTTATGAGCAGCACCGTGCTCTAGGAGCACGATTGGTCGAGTTTGGCGGCTGGGAGATGCCTGTACAGTATAGTAGTATTCTGGCGGAACACGAGGCGGTACGTACACGTGCAGGTCTCTTCGATGTAAGTCATATGGGCGAGTTTAAGGTAGAGGGAGCAGGCGCGTTGGCGTTCCTGCAATCGCTTGTGCCAAATGATGTCGCACGTCTCGCTCTGCAGCAAGCACTCTATACACAATTTTGTAAAGATGATGGCAATGTCATTGACGATCTTCTGATTTATCGTCTCGCGGAAGAACAGTATATGCTGGTCGTTAACGCGAGCAACATTGAGAAAGACCTATCATGGGTCAAAGAGCATGGGAAGCATCTGCAAGACGTAACCATCACCGATCAATCAGATTTTACAGCACTCCTCGCGTTGCAGGGACCAGAGGCACAAGCCATTCTGCAACCTCTCACAAAGGTGAATCTTGCAAGCATTCGCTATTATCATTGCGAGGCAGGTGTGGTAGATGGTATTCATTGCCTTATTTCACGCACAGGCTATACGGGCGAGGATGGTTTTGAACTCTATTGCGCACCCGTTGATGTCGGCGAACTCTGGCAAAAATTGCTCACAAGTGGTAAGCCACAAGGTCTCCTACCCGCAGGTTTGGGTGCTCGTGATACTCTTCGTTTAGAAGCTGCTTTATGTCTATATGGACATGAACTTGACGAGCAAACGAACCCGTTAGAGGCGAGTCTTGGCTGGACGGTCAAACTTAAAAAGGCTGACTCGTTCATCGGGCGCGCTGCATTGCAACAGGTCAAAGAGCATGGCCTACAAAAACAGCTTGTCGGCATCGAGATGGTAGACCGTGGCGTTGCACGCGGCGGTTATGCACTATATGATAATGAACAACATATTGGTGTTGTTACCAGTGGTGCTCCTGGTCCAACGGTCGGTAAAAATATTGCGTTAGGCTATGTCGATGCAGCACATGCTGTTGCTGGAAGTACAATCCAAGTTGATGTCCGTGGTAAGCATCTTACCGCGCGAATTGTGCCACTACCATTTTACAAACGTCAAAAGTAAGTAAAGGGAGAAGTTTCTACATGGCGAAGTTGAATCATCCAGAGGACTTGAAATACAGCAAAACCGATGAGTGGGTGCGTGTCGAAGGCAATCTGGCAACTATTGGCATCAGCGATTATGCACAGGACCAGCTTGGCGACATTGTGTATATCGAATTGCCCTGGAACGCTGACGAGAGCGTTGCAGGTGAGGCCAAGTTTGGAGATATCGAGTCGGTCAAGGCTACATCGGAACTTATCTCACCTCTAAGCGGAAAGATTGTCAAGGTCAATACGAACCTCAAGGACACACCTGAACTGATTAACGACCATCCCTACGAAGCTGGTTGGATGTTTGTCATCGAAATGAGCAATTCAGCTGAACTCGCCAACCTCATGAGCGTTGAAGAGTACCTGCAATACATACAGGGACGATAATAACACATATAATGGGAGTCTCCGTGCTCTTGTGAGAAACAGGTGTATGTAGGGGCTAGAATTTATTACGCCCTCGCCACAATAGACAATCGTGGCGAGGGCGTAATAAATTCTAGCC
>CAXUHF010000214.1:0-5751 GCA_964250765.1 uncultured Ktedonobacteraceae bacterium
GTCTGATTTTATCACACACTCTCGGCAACTAACGATGTTATAGAGCATATGAAACTTTGCAACATCGCCGACAAGAGTGTAATAGAATTAGATACCTACTAAGTCCGTCAAAGCACATTTACCAGGTGCCAGGGCGCCCGCAAGGGGACGCCCCTCCCATACACGAATTGTTTCCCAGGAGTTACGGTGGTATGGGAGGGGCGTCCCCTTGCGGGCGCCCTGGTTGGCGATGGGCGTTCTTTCCTGATGAGATATGTGATACCATAAAGAGAATACATTTTAGAGGAGATTTCATTGTGCAAGAGGCTACCATGCCGATACTCACCACGTGGGGAAACTTTTATAGCATTGTCGGTACAGCTGCCGCGACCCTCACGGGGTTGATGTTTGTGGTCGTCACACTCACTGCAGGATTACGGCGTCAAGAAAAGGGTAATAACGATACAGTAGGAGCATTCAGCACACCAAATGTTGTGCATTTTTGTATCGCGCTCCTCATCGCAGCGTTGCTCAGTGCGCCGTGGTCGGGGCTTGAGATTCCTAAACTTTTGCTCGGCCTCATCGGTCTAAGCGGAACAGTATACATTGCCATCGTCATGCGGCGATTTACTCGGCAGCGTAACTATAAGCCGGTGCTGGAAGACTGGGCGTGGCATATAGTAATTCCATTCGTCTGCTACACAGCACTTTTCGTCGCGGCAATTGTGCTTCTAAGCAATCCTGTACTCGCAATGTTCTTGATTGGTGCTGTCACTGTGCTGTTTCTGTTCATCGGCATTCACAACTCGTGGGATACCGTAACATACATCACTACTGAATTCCCTCGACCAAAGGACAAGGGCAATGATTAACACGTTCTTGCCTATACATGTTACCAAACACCTCGGTAGGGGCAGCAATTCATTGCTGCCCCTACCGAGGTGGCTCGTTGCGTTGCGCTCTCCTGATAGCCCCTGTCATGACCTCTAAAAGCTTAATACTTCTGCAAAAACTTTAGCAGCGTTGTATTAAATTCATTGGCGTGACTGAC
This sequence comes from uncultured Ktedonobacteraceae bacterium, assembly GCA_964250765.1. GTDB lineage: Bacteria > Chloroflexota > Ktedonobacteria > Ktedonobacterales > Ktedonobacteraceae > JBBQVS01. Next base: position 1,031 of record CAXUHF010000214.1, read on the forward strand.
ATTGATACCATGTGGGCCGCCAGCAATAAGATGCAGATCGCTGTTTGGTATTGCCTCACGCGTGCGTTTGCCCGAACCTTCAAACGGTACAATACCATCTGCATCGCCATGAAGAACGAGAGTTGGAAGACTTACTGCTTGCAGGTCTTCACGAAAATCGGTGGTGCCAAACGACTGCATCGCTTCAAGGGCAGCAACTTTGTTCGCTTGTTTGCACAGTGCCAATGCCTCCTGCCGCTGCTCCTCGCTCACCAAAATGGAACCATCAGCATTTAGCGAAAAGAACTGTTTGGTGAAGTCATCATAAAACGCGTCTTCGTTTGTGGTAAGGTCGAGCGTCATCTTGGCCGCCTTTGACTTTTCGAGTGGACCGTCCGGGTTATTTGGAAGCTTCATCATCATTGGCGTCACCGCTGAGGCAAACACCACGCTATGCAACCGACCAATTCCATACTTCCCGATATAGCGTGCCACCTCACCGCCACCCATCGAGAAGCCCACGAGCGTCACATCGTTCAGATTCAATGCGTCAATCAGACCAGCTAGATCATCGGCTAACGTCGTGTAATCATATCCCGTTTTCGGCTTATCACTCCTACCAAACCCTCGGCGATCATAGGCTATAACGCGGTACCCGGCATCGCGTAATGCCGGAACCTGATATTTCCACGACTCCCCCGAAAGCGGCCAGCCGTGAATGAGCACAACCGGACGACCCGTGCCACCTGTATCTTCAACATGCACATGTATATCTTTGAGTCCCAACAAACCAGAGTTTACGCTAATCTCTGCCATCTCTACTCCTATTCTTCAACACTTCTGTTCGTAGTTTATCTGTGCAAGAATCAGGCTTGCTATACCGATATACGAATAATACAAGCGATTTGATTACACTATCCGGTTTTTTCGTTTTTCTCTTATATTCTCTATTGCTGACGAGGACGTGATAATGCGGTTTGATAAAATAACGCGGATACGTCAATTGTAGGGGTCTAATTCCATTACACCCTCGGGGCAATTGACATGTTTGCGAATTTGATGAAACGTTGCATATGTCCTTTGAACATGACCAATCACCTACGATGGTTCCACCCTCCCAACGATTGAGAATGTTTACAGCATTACCCTACCTACCCTAAAGGCCACCCTCCATGTTCCTCAATCATCTCGTCCACGCGCTCCATCAACGATATCGTCTCCGCAAGCGCACCAACGATACGCTGATAATGTTGCACATCCGCGAAGGTCAACACACGCCCCTTGCGATCCTTCAACCATTTGTGGCACACCTGATAGCCTCCGACATGGAACGCCCACACATCCGAGGGCACACCGCCGAAATATTGCGTCTTATTGATATACACGCGCCCTTGTGCTTGATTCGCTTGTAGGGACCGATTTATCACGTCCTCGTCACCATTCATATTGCCAGGAGGACGTGATAAATCGGTCCCTACAGGAATCGTGTCCTCCTGGTATTCGACCTTTTCGACAATGCCTGTGCCCTTGACGGGAAAGCTGGGCACCACCGTTTTGCTGTATGCCTCCATCAGGTGGAGCGCGACCAGACGTTGACCGAGGCCACACAATGCACGAAACAAGGCCACATCGGACGTGAGGGGCAACCTCGGAAAATCAATTTTGAGAAACTCGGCATAGCGAGCGCGATAGGTCGGCGCGTGGAAGACCGCGTACATATACGCGAACACATCCTCCGGCCCAAACGTCTCCTGCAAATCGCCCCTACCATCCGGCACAAAGCGCAACGCCAACTTCTCCGCTAATGCAGCAACAAACGCTGGCGACAGATTGGGGCGTCGTCCACCCGGAGCCGTCGATGGCTCTTGCGTGTCCAGTAACGTTTGTTGTTTTGAGTCAGGATAGAGGTAGAGGGGGAAAAGATATGAACGTTCTCTCGTTTCTAGGGAAACTGTACAATCATTAATACTTGTGTCTGTACAGAGAATATGCCGAAATGTTCCATTTACTTGTCTATTAGTAATCAAACCTAAGTTCTTGCCTACAAACATATGACTCATAATATCGCTACGTGAACGTTCAAGAACAGCATCATGATAAATAATAGTTCTAACATCGAACGGACGATAGAGGCACTTACTAAGGAAGTTTTTCCATGAGGTGTCTCGCAACCTTTTCCTTGCAAGACTAACCGATAATTTGTCCTTCGATGATAAATAACGCTCCCTCACCTCATCATCACTATTGGAAAGATTTGTAAAATCATCAATTCTTTTGTAGAGAACGGTTTCGTCAAAATCTATTACCAGCTTATCTCTGCTAGTAACAACGCCAACGTTATTTAAGGGTAATATCTCTGTTGTCTTCCATCCAGCTTCATATTCTTCCTGCAAATTTATATCTTGAGGCATAAAAAAGTAAAAGGGTGATTGAGGTTCAACTGCTTTCCACTCTGTAGTACTGATATCATTCTCAGCTAACCAATGGTATTTTCCACTTACCAACCTCTGTGTTTGCCCAACTTTCTCAAATACTTCACGATCTCCCCATAAATGAGCGTGATGCACGGTTGCTAGATTGGACATGCTAGGCTTGTGTTGTTTCTTGACGAAGATACCAATGGCAACACCTTGCTGGATATCGAAGACGTTTTTGTCGTTGCCCCCATCGGGTGAGCGTTCTTTCTTTTTGGCGTTGCCATGCAAGTCTAACACGTAAATATCATCGAAGGTCTGCATCAGGCTTTGGCGCATACCTCGGAATGTTGGATTATCCAGATAGCCGTGATTAGTGATGAAGGCTAGGATACCGTAGCCTGTTTGCTCAATACGCCATTGGGAGAAGCGAATAAATTTGACGTAATCATCGTTGAGCCATTTGGGATTGCGCTCACCGAGCGGCTTGCCATCGACCTCAAAATAGTTGCCGATTTTCTTGCCTGTGCGGTCATCCATGCCGTGTAGTAGTTCGTTGATCCACTTGCCTTTATTGGCGGAATGTCCAGAGTAGGGCGGGTTGCCGACGATGACCATAACGGGATAGTCTTGCTTGACTCTCGCGGCTTCGTTGGCCTCGTCGGAGATGAAGCCGCCGAGCAGCAGTTTGGCGCGACCCGTACCCAGCGTTTGTTCAAGCGTGTTCGTGAGGTAGACGCCGAGCCGTTCGTCGGTGGCGAAGTCGTAGGCCCAATCTTTCCGCTCGTTAGGGGGCAGGTCGAGTGCGGCTAGCTGCATGCCGAGTTTGAGGTGTGCCACGGCGTAGGGTGCCATCAGCAGTTCAAAGCCGAAGAGTCGCGGCAACAGGTGTTCGCGTACATAGCTCGACCACATGCCCGCGTTATTGCTCTGCCGAAAGGTCTCGCGGATAGAGTCGATGATGCTATAGGAGAAGGTGCCAGTGCCACAGGCGGGGTCGAGTAGCAGCACACGCGGCACACGCTCGGTCTGCATCTTGCCCTGCTCATCGGGAAAGCTGCGTAGCACCGTCGCGGTATCAGCTAATCCTTCGGGGCAGTCGAATTGCTCGCGCAACAGGATATCGACGGAGCGCACGATGTAGGACACAACGGGTTCGGGCGTGTAGTAGACGCCGCGCAACTCACGCAATTTGGGGTCATATTGTGCCAGGAAGGTCTCGTAGAAGTGCACAATCGGGTCTTCCTGTCGTGTGCGCTTGCCAAAGTCGGCGAGCACAGCGTCCATGTCCGTGAGTTCAAGCACCTGCGTCAATTCATTCACATAACCAATAAAGGGTTCCTCGTCAAAATCGGGTCCGGCGATCATCGTAAACAGCTTGCGTAGAAACGGGTTCGTCTTGGGTATCTCATATGCGGCATCGCGTCTATCGAACACTTTGTTGCCCTTATGATTGTAGCGTGCCGCGAACAAGCCATAGGCGAGCGTTTGCGCGAACATATCCGCGAATTGAGGTATGGGTAATTCTGGTAGCAATACGGACTTGAAGGCTTCAAACAGGCCATTCAGCGTCTCCGAGGCAACTTTCTTAGCGAACACCTCCTCTACCGTATCTCGAATGATATGTGTCAGTCGCGCCATACGCCGCGCCAGTTCTTCCGGTTTGCGAATATGCTCAAACGGACGCCCTAGAAAACTACTCAGTAGCGTCTCTAGTTTCTTGACCTCATCTTTGTTGACCAATAGCGACTTATTAGGTTGAATGCTAGCGATACGTGCCGTCAACGGCTGCTTTTCGCCCTTGACGAACCAGCGAAACTCCAGATAGTCCGTGAGCAACAAGTTTTCGAGTGCGCGTTTATAGCGACCCATCTGTTCGCCATGCTCCACCTTGTCCAGCGAGACATCGACAATATCCTTCGCCTCCACATAGCCCACCGTGAACACACCATTACCCGTATTGCGTGTAATCACATAATCCGGCGCGTTACGCTGTACCCGTTTCGGCTCATTCATCGCCGTAATACCCGCGTCGAATCCCTGCAACAGGTCCTGCAACGCCGGACGAAACGTATGTTCCGTCGCGTTGCCCATCTTATGATATTGCTCTATACGTTTGATATAGGTGGAGATCAACGTCTCGTTGCTCATTTTCCATCATCCCTTTCCATGTGGTGCATTTATCGGTTCTTATGGTCTCGATCAATAGAATCAGGCCCCATACAGTGTAACGTAAGAGAGAAGGATAGGGCAAGAGGTTGCACGAAATTGTAATTATAATGTTTGTATACAACACAACAAAAGAAGGGTATTTGTTGAGCAAGGGCA
>CAXUHF010000215.1:0-5679 GCA_964250765.1 uncultured Ktedonobacteraceae bacterium
GCTTATGTTGTCCTCGATTCTTGGTTCAAACGAAACTGAATGGTTAGAAAATCTCGTCTATTTCTAGCTGTATATTCGTATATTTTATTGAAAGAAAAAGCTCTGCTGCACAATGACGCAGCAGAGCTTTTTCTTTCAATAGTTTTTATCCCTTCACTGCTGATCCTAAAGCACCACCCATGAAGTAACGTTGGAAAATGAAGAAGAGAATCACGATAGGAATGAGGTTAAACATGGAACCTGCAAGTAACAAATTGTACAAGGTATAGTTTGCACTCTTAAAGAAAAAGAGTCCAAGTGGTAACGTGTACTGATCCTGTGTACCAAGAGCAACCAGAGGCCACTGGAAATCGTTCCAAGCGCCTTGAAAGCTTACAATGGCAACGGCGGTTAGAGCGGGCTTAACCAGTGGCAGAATGATTGCGTAAAATATCCGCCAGCGCGAGGCTCCATCAAGCATTGCAGACTCTTCCAGTTCCTTTGGTAAACTCTTCATGAACTGCACCATGATAAAGACCGAAAGAGGTTGGGCCATATTTGGAACAATTAATGCTAGAGGTGTGTTCACTATATGCAGGGCATTTACCACTAAAAATTTAGGAATGAGTGTTACCGCCGAAGGTATCATCATCACCGATAACGTGGTGACAAAAATGATGTTTTTGCCGGGAAAGTTCATTCGTGAAAGTGCGTAACCAGCCATTGCCGCGAAAAATACGTTGAGAACTACTACCCCACCTGCATACACAAATGTGTTCAGAACCCAACGTAGGAAAGTTGGCTGACTAAAGAACGTGCTATAGTTACTCCATACAAAAGGATTTGGAATGAGGCTAGGCGGAAACGCTAACACACCCGCTTGTGTCTTAAATGACGAGATAAAGGCAAATAGCAAAGGTCCAACAGAGGTGATGGTAAAGACAATCAAGAATATATAGAGAATCGCGTTTGACCAGTGAAATTGTCTTGTTGGGGTACCTGTTGCTCTTACCTGCTCTACAGTTTGTGTACCTGCTTGGGTTTGTATTGGTGCTTGTGCCATGATGTTGCTCCTCTCTTAGCTGTTACTCTGCACTTGGATCAATCAAACGTCGCTGAACAAGTGTGATGAGGAAGATGATAATAAAGAGGATAACCGCCATCGCAGCAGCTAGCCCAAAGTGACCATCTTGAAAACCTGCATTGTAGATTTCGAGCAATGGCACCAATGTTGCATTAGCTGGTCCGCCATTCGTCATGAATTTAGCCTGGTCAAACACCTGAAATGCTCCTATCGTGCCAAGTGCAACCACAAGAAAGACTGCTGGACGTAACATTGGTAGCGTAACATTTATGAACGCTTGGAAATTATTTGCTCCGTCAACCTTCGCTGCCTCAATAACTTCTTCTGGAATGTCCTGTAGAGCGGCTAAAAAGTAAATCATAAACGCGGCTCCTGTTGACCAGATGTTGAGCAGGATGATTGAGGGCAACGCAAACGTTGTGTTATTTAACCAATCTTGTCCTGGAATTCGCACGAGGGAAAGTAAGAAATTGATCAATCCGTCAGGATTGTACAACCACAGGAAGATTAAGGATGTTGCTACTGAGGAGATCAAGGCGGGAATGTAGAAGATAGTGCGAAATACTCCTTTAGCAAATGGAGTATTTTGTAAGAGTACAGCCAGTACCAATGCAAGAATTGTTTGTCCAATCACGACGCCCACAACATATTTCAGGACGTTTATCATGGATGTCCAGAAGTCACTATTGCTGATGTCACCAAGTTGGCTTAAGAGTAACTGGTAGTAGTGCAAACCAACAAATTCAGGAGCCGTAAAGCCAACATCGACCTTGAATAAGCTAAGCCCAACACCATAGAGTGAGACGAAAAGTGTAAACACACATAAGACAATAAGGTATGGAGCGAGAAAGAGATACGCTGTGAGTGTCTCACCTTTACGTCCACTAGATGAACCACCTGTACCGCGTTGTAGCCTACGTCTTCCTTCCGTAGTAATTGGTGGAGCAGAGGAAACAGATTGTGATAATGGTTGCGCCATAAATGCACTCCTTCCGCTCTGCCAGTTCTTCTCTATAGTTCCACCGCAAAAAGATGAGTATTCTTGTTCGCTCAAGTGAAGAGTAAGAGGAGTAGACGCAATAGCGTCGTTGCAGAGCGTCTGTGATATTTCGTTTGGTGGTATCGCTCCTCATTTTCTTAAATCTGATTTCAAAGATTATGAGGAGCAATGCATATTTAAACTTTTATTTATTGCGAAAAAGATTACTTACACTTGTAGTTGGTTGTTTATCTTCTTCGCCGCATCGTCCAGAGCTGCTTGTGGCGTTTGCTTATTTAGCAATACGGACTGAAGTGCTGTTGCTACGGTATTGTGGATCGCCTGATCTTGTGAGCCGTAATAGTCAGCATAACCATAGCTAGCGGAGTCAAACAGCACCTTAAAACCAGGATGACTAGCAAAGTATGGTGCATTTGCCAAACTCTTAAGCGTTGGTAGTGCAAAACCTGCGTTGAGTTGGCTTGTCTGTACGTCCGTTCCAGTCATGTACTTAATGAGTTCCCATGCAGCCTCAGGATGCTTGGTACCTGAATAGGCTGACCATGCATTGGTGTAGATCAAGTTCGCACGCTTACCATTTGGTGCCACGGGGAGGGGCGCGATATCATACTGAACACTTGAATATTGCTGAGCCAAGTATGGAATAAGCCAACCACCCTCAATTGCCATTGCAACACGTTGTTTCCCAAATGCATCGCCGTTCCATGGTGCTCCAACACCAGTGGGAAGTGTTCCCGTATTATTCTTCAAGAAACTGTCGTAGTATTGAAGAGAACTTACACCTGCTGAGTTGTTAAAAGTTGCCTGTGTACCGTCTTTGCTTAATACTGAACCACCGTTTGCTATTAGGAAAGCACCCCAGCGCGACAAATCGGGCGACATACTGATTCCATACACTGAGTTGGGCGAACCGGGATTCTTAGTTAGCTTTTGGGCATCTGTCTGCATGTCGTTCCACGTCCAGTTGCCGCTTGGAGTTGTTAAACCTGCTGCCTTAAACATTTGCTTATTGTAGAAGACACCAAGTGCGTTCCAGTCTTTAGGAATGCCGTAAACCTGTCCCTTAGTACAGGCAAAAGGACTTAGCAATGAAGGATAATAGTTGTTTGCTGAAACGTTATCATGAGCCATGTAGGGTGAAAGACTGAGTAGCTTACCACCACTAATGTATTCCGCTGCCATATTGGGCTGTAGATAAAACACATCTGGTACCGTGTTACTAGCAATGTTTGCACGCATCTTGGTCGTATAGTCACCCGTTATTGGTGCGTAGTTAACCTTGATATTGGGGTGCAATTGCTGGAATTTGTCTAAATTCTGACGTACCAAAGCATCGTCGGCAGGAGAGGCGGGACTATACGTAAATGTTAGCGTAACGGTGCCACTCTCCGGCGAAGCAACATTTGTATTAGTACTACTTGGGCAACTATTATAGCTCGTGCCACTAGCTAGACCTTGTGTGGCAACACCGTTACTTCCGCCGGAAGTGCTGCTACCACCGCTTCCCCCGCAAGCACTAAGTGCGAGTACAAAAAGAATGAGTAAAGGGGCTATAAGCCGTCTCATAACAAACCTCCTGGTTGTGAATCATCAACGAGACACAACGATGGTTTCTAGGTGTAGTTGGAGCAAATAAAAGGAGACATTCCTCCATACTACATGTGAGATAGGTACAAAAATGCTGATAGGTCGCTGAGCAATATCTGTCTCTCTCTTCTTCGAGGACTTATACAGCATCACAATACAGAACTTACTACAGAACGCGCTACTACACTTTATACGAAGCTTACGAGTACAAACTCACTGATTCATCAATACATGTACTCTTGTGTATTACACGTTTACAAAAGGAAAACATTATACAAAAACTTCGATTTTTGCGAAAAGGTTTCCAACTCTGAAACATGTTTACTAGGAAGCTGTCCTACAAACTAAATGGATTGAACGAAGTAGATATGAGGAGTATAATGCATCAATATTGTAAAAGATAGGAGCATCACATGTCAAATGACGTTTCTAGGCTAGATGATGCTGAAGTTCAAACTCGCCTACAAAGTCTTTCTTCTTGGACAGTGAGTAATGGAGGGTTACGGCGTGAGTTCACTTTGCCATCTTTCCCTTCGTCTATTTTCTTTGTGAATGCTGTTGCGCATTTTGCAGAACTTGCCGCGCATCATCCTGATATACACATTTTGTATAACAAAGTTATCTTGCATATCGCCACACACTCAGCAGGTGGTATCACAGAGAAGGACTTTGCGTTAGCTCGCAACGTCGATGAACTGTGGCGTGTTTTTGACGTGCAACCTACGACATAGTAAGAGAATGGGAAAATGTAAAGCATGTTCAATCGTGTTGCGATTATTGGCTTAGGGCTTATTGGCGGCTCTATAGGACTCGCGCTTCATCAAGCAAAGGCGGCACGTGAAATTGTTGGCTATGATGAAGGTTCAAGTCAACGCGCTTATAGCGTTGGAGCAATAGACCTGCCGTGTGATTCACTAACAGAGGTTGTCCAAGGAGCAGAGCTTGTCGTACTTGCTACACCCGTTGGAGCAATGCAGAGGTTGCTCAAAGATATCGGGCAATATGTGTCACCTGGAACCATTGTAACGGATGTTGCAAGTACTAAGGCTCAAGTTGTTGCGTGGGCTGAAGAATTTTTACCTTCCTCGGTTCCATTTATTGGTGGTCATCCGATGACAGGGAAAGAGGTGAGTGGGGTAGAGGTAGCTGACGCACAGTTATTTCAAAACTGCATCTATTGTCTTACACCAACGCAAGCGACACAACTTGCTGCCCTACACAAAGTCGCCACATTTGTAGAGATGCTGAATGCTCGTATACGGTACTTAGAGCCAGAAGAACACGATAAACAGGTTGCTAGCGTAAGTCATCTTCCATTTATCGCATCTGTTGCTTTGATGAACACTGTAACTCAGGATGATGCATGGAATGAAGCTGCTTTACTCGCTGCAAGCGGTTTTCGCGATATGTCTCGATTAGCAGGTGGCAATCCTGAAATGTACCGCGACATATGCATAACAAATGACAAAGCTATTGTTATGCAGATTGATTCGTATATTGCTTCACTGCAAAAAATACGGAATAGCATACACCTTCAAGATAAGCACCTCGATGATACGTTCGCTGAGGCTCAACGTCAACGTCTACAATGGCTTGCCTCAAGAGATTTTTTAGAACCGCAATAACGCCCTTGACAAATAGAGAAAGCTATGGCATACTATGCAAGTCCCAGTAAGAACAATCACACTTCTATGAACGTGTGCTCCTGTCTCTGAGATTATCGTATGCCACGCTAATGTGGCTCCTCAAGGGAACATTTCTTCCGAGAGCAAAATAACCGCAGTGCGGTTTCTTCTTATTTTTTTGACGAGAAGATAGCGTACCCATGTCTATTTGCACTTGTGCGAAAGCAAGGAAGCAGCGACTTTTGAGTGAGTGAGAAAAGTCATTAAAAAAGGCTTGACAAAGCACTAGCGATATGCGATACTACATCTACAGTCAAGTAACGAACAAAATGAACGAACTACTTGATACACAAGCACCTTGACAATTGAAGAGTGGAAAGCAGAACAGAACATATAGGTAAGAA
>CAXUHF010000216.1:0-3835 GCA_964250765.1 uncultured Ktedonobacteraceae bacterium
CTACCCTACTATACACTATGTGCGTAGCACACTAGAAAGTATAGTAGGGTAGCCCCTCGTGGGCGTCCATTGGTTTATACTCTTGTAGAAATCATCGGAATTGCTATCAACGCGAGGAGGATACCTAGTGTCTGAATACGCGTCATGCGCTCACGCAGAATGAGGGCAGCCAATACGACGGTTGCGGCTGGATAGAGCGAGGAAAGAATGGCTGCAACGTCAAGACGACCAACGTGCGCAGCAAGCACGAAAAACGCGTTTCCAAGCGCGTCTAGCACTCCCGCCAGTATGACAAGCACAGTAACCGTCTTGTTGGGAAGCACTTTCTGTCGCCGTATCCCTATCATTAAGAGCAAAACAAGCACGGAGGTGAGACGAGCAACCGCTAGAGGCCAGAAGGTTGCGGAAGCGTTCACGCGGCTAATAAGCACGAAAAAGCAGCCAAAGCCGCAGCCTGCAAGTAACGCTAAGCCGATACCCTTTGGTCGTCCCTTTGTTCGTTCGGGACGCGAGACCAGTCCTATCGCAAGCAAGGCCAGCACAAAGCCTCCCACTTGAAGTAAAGTAGGCAGTCCTTGCGTATACGCGCTAAAAAGAACGGGGATACCAGCAGTCAGAACAGCAGAAACGGGAGCAATAATGCCCATGCGTCCGATTGAGAGCGCGGAGTAAAATGCAATCAATCCTAAAGCACCCGACACACCAGAGATGCCACCCCATAGTATGTCGATTGGTGAGGGAAATGCCTCTTTCCAGATCAGCGCAAGTAGAACAAGTAGTACGAAGCCTACTGAGTAAGCACCAAGCACAACACTTGAGGCGTTATCACGACGCGAGGCAAGACCACCGCTAAAATCGCCGCTCCCCCATAACAGGGAAGCGGCGAGGCCAAAGAGAATGGTAGCGAAAACATTATTCATAATCTAACGTGACTTTCCTTGTAGCACATAGTCCACGAGACTCTTGAGAAGGGGAGCGTCTGTGATGGTGTGCATTGGAAAGATTTCCCATTCGTCCTGTCCCCATACTGAACTCGGTCTCTTAATCATAACTTCTTGCTCCCCAATGCCGATTCCACCTATTTCGCTCCACGCGAGTGCGTTTTTACCAAACTCAACACCGCGCTGACTCAACGTGATACTGCCAAAGTGAAGTGGGAAGCCAGCGTTATAGGCCGCGATCATGCGCCGTAGTGGTCCTTTATCGTGCTCTTTTCGTGCATAGGCGACGAGTTGCTTGAGGACCGCTACATTTGGAATACGCGCAACTGGCAACGTAGCCCAATCCCAATATTCGCCCTTTTTGTAGATACTTATCACGGTCTGATTGATACCAACATGCTCAACATCGTCCCATAACAAAGGTACATCCTTGTGCATCACACGAATTCCTCGCATATCAAGAGCAATCTCATTAAACGCGACAAACGTTCCCTTGTCATACATTGTGATAGCCTGTGGCAACAGCCGTTGTGCGACCTCGCGCTCTATCAGTTGTCCGAGCTGTTGGATCAAACTTATCTCCTGAGTGAACAAAAATATTGAGTTATCTTTACATTGCACCTTGTATGTGTACGCTGTATTCCCTTTCTGATCGGTCTGTATATCCTTCCAAAAGCTGCTGATCGTCTCCCAAGGAATCGCTTCTGCCTTCTGTCGTATGTAGATCAATCCTCTGGGACAGACAGCGACACGCACACGACGATTGAGTAAGGGCGTAAGCATAAACCAGAGACCTGTTACAATCCAGATAGCACCAACGAAAAGAATAAAATCCGCTTGCCACCAGAACCACCATGTAAAGAGGAGTTGAGAGAAGAGCAAAAATGCTCCAATAATGAGTAGGCCAACGATGATACAAAACGGGCCAAGCGCACGTGCCAGTAAAGGAATTTTAGTAGGAACATACACCTCATTTGGCCTACCAAGTTTCTCCACAAGCGGTGCTAAACCATGTGTACCTCGCAGTGTTTTTGGTAATCGTTGTGAAGGTGTCGCCTGCTGCATGTGGTGCCTTTTGTTTTTAGAGATGAAAATGCCTCCATGTGGCATCATATCTATATATACGATACCACATGGGGGCATTTTCACATACCTAATAAATCACGATCTGCGTATTAAAGTCAGTATTGGTGTAGACCCACTCAGCTTGATCTAGCTGCATATTCACGCAACCATGACTACCATTAGATGCACTGACATTACCCGTAGCATCCGTATGCGGAAATTGTGTGCCTGTTCCATAGTCGGCGCGCCACCAGGAGTCGTGAACAAAGTAACCACCCCAATGGTAATTTATGGCATAGTGTATAGGTGTGGGGTCATAGTAGTAGGGCGAACCTTTTGGGTAGGGTGATTTGAACGTTGTTGGCGAGAGACGATTTAGCACAGTCCATACACCAGGCACAACAGGCAATTCAACACGTCCAAGCGTCACTATATACGACTTTATCATCTTCCCATCTTTGTACACCCGTAATGCCGACTCTGGTTGTGACACCATAATCACTGTACCTTTTTGTAGCTTGTAGTGATCTAGCATTTGCTGGTCTGTTGAATGCACCTGACTATAAGGCGTCTTATCGCTATAATCAGCCTCCATCATGTGCAGATTGAAAAACTCGTTGTTGACCTGATCGACCACACCCTGAAAATCATCCGGGGTGACAGCGTAGGAGAGCGCGTTATCCAGATCCTCACCAACGCCGGGTTGAAGATAGCCAGCATCGAGCGGATATTTCTGACCATCACTCTTGTCAAGATAGAGATGCGCGTTCCCCCATGCTATCGCTTCCTGGTGAAACTGCTTGACGAGGTAGGTAGCCTCTCCTTTAACGTAGTCATCATGCATCGCGGCTACATCGGAGTCAATTTGTTTCGAGAAGGCTTCATAGTCTGCAATGCTCTTCGTGTTGCCCATCAGAGTCTTGTCCGCGTCGAGCCGCTTCTGATACGAAGTGGTATCAATGCCGAAGGTTTTCAGTTGGTTTATCTGTGTCTCGAACGCGCTGAATTTCGCCTTCGTGATGATTGGCAACGCCTGGATAGTATTCACTACAGCCTGCTGATACTGTGCGTTGACGAGAGTACTGATATGCTGAAAGTCTGTAGGTGAGGTCGCTGCTGCCAGTGCTTTTTGATCATCCTGATATTGCAGATTCATCGCGGTCACGTCGATTTGCGCGGATTGCATCTCGCCAATCGTTTTTTGCAACGTAGCAAGTTGTGTTGAGACCGACTGTAGAAGATTGAGCGATTGAATACCTACTGTAGCATTTTTTGTCACTACCACATAATCTTTAGGATATTTTGAGGCCGAGAGAAGCCCCTGATCCTGTGCGAACTGCTGTACGAAGACTTGTACAGGGAGTCCTTGAGCACGTCGTTGTGAAAGCGCGGTGCCGAAGTTCTGCATCGTTCGGTTCGCCGCTGTCTGTGATTGCTCAGTGCTGGTTGCGATAATACCTTGCGTTTGTACATTTAATTGGGCATAACGGATAGCGATATTATGATAATAGTCTGTATCAGTTTTATCATTAAAGGGTGAAAATGGCGCACTCGTTTTGCTCAGTTGTTGTTCTTGCTTTTGTATAGGTGTAATAATGGACGATGCAACGCCGATGCTTTGTGCATGTTGCAGTGATGCATCCAAGATTGATTTATTCTTACTCGCTTCTTGCTGTATCTGCGGATCGCCTCCACAAGCACTTACCAATACCATAAGTGCGAGCAGAAATAACGCAAGTGTTCCGCGTGCAGGTGTAGATTTAAAGCTCCGAGGGGAACCAGGGCGGGGGGGGGGGGGGGGGGGGGGGGGGGGGGGCGGGGGGGGCGGG
>CAXUHF010000216.1:3845-5606 GCA_964250765.1 uncultured Ktedonobacteraceae bacterium
CCCCTCCCATAGGACGAGAATGCATAGGAAGCGCGTTCGTGTATGGGAGGGGCGTCCCCTTGCGGGCGCCCTGGTCCACAGAACGTTCAATTGGACGCAGGATATGCATAAGGGACTATCTCCTTCTGCTTTTCTCTTTCTGTTTGCGTTTCGCTTTGCGTGCAGCCTTACCAGTCTTCTTCCCCCCACTAGACTGCGAATTTCGGGGCATTTCCAACCCGCTCATATCCCCCATACCTGGCATTCCTGGCATTCCACCACCATTCGCGGCAAATTGTTTCGCCATCTGCGCCCACGGACCCTTGCCAGTACTCATCTGACGCATCATGGTACGCATCTCGACGAATTGTTTGAGCAACTGGTTTAACTCTTCAACCGTCGTACCACTACCCTTGGCAATACGTTTGCGCCGACTGCCATTGATGATATCGGGATTGCGCCGTTCAGCCAGCGTCATCGACAAAATCATCGCCTCGATATATTTGAGTGAATCGCCTTCCAGGGCCTCATCCATCTCTGGCATTGAGGCAAGTTTGTTGAAACCAGGCATCATCTCCATCACGCCGCGCAACGGACCCATACGTTTGAGTTGGCGCATGGCACCGAGAAAATCTTCGAGGTCGAACTTGCCCTGTTTGAGCTTCTCCTGTGTTTTGAGTGCCTCTTCCTCGCTGATATTCTCCTGCGCCTGCTCGATCAGCGAGACCACGTCGCCCATACCGAGGATACGTGAGGCGAGCCGTTCGGGGTAGAAGGGTTGAAGCGCGTCAATCTTCTCGCCCGTTGCCATGAACTTGATCGTTACACCCGTGACCGAGCGTATCGAGAGCGCGGCACCACCTCTCGCGTCACCGTCCATCTTGGTCAAAATCATGCCTGTCAGCGAGACCGCTTTATTGAAATCGTCCGCGACACGCACCGCTTCTTGGCCCGTCATGGCGTCGGCAATCAGCATCGTTTCACGTGGCTGCAAGCTATTCTTGATGTTGACGACCTCTTGCATCATGCGTTCATCAATATTCAGACGACCCGCCGTGTCAAGAATAACAACTGAACACGCTTGCTCACGTGCATAGTCGATTGAGTGCATACAGATGTCAACAGGGTTTGCTCCCGTTGGCTCCGAGTAGACTGGAACGTTAATTTGTTTGCCCAGTGTCTTGAGTTGGTTCACGGCGGCTGGACGATACATATCTGCCGCCACGAGCAGTGGACGTTGCCCCTGCTTCTTGAGATAGTTGGCAAGTTTTGCTGCGGTTGTCGTCTTACCGGAGCCTTGCAGACCAACCAGCATAATTACGGGTGGCTGTTGTCCATCTAAATTGAGTTTGTTATCGTTGCCTGTGCCACCAAGCATCTCGATCAACTCTTCGTTGACGATGCCAAGCACCTGTTGCGCGGGTGACAGGCTGCCCATCACATCTGCGCCAATAGCCTTTTCGCGCACACGTTCAACGAAGCTCCGAGCCACACGAAGGTTTACGTCTGCCTCGATGAGAGCGATACGCACCTCTTTAAGCGCGGCGTTTACGTCCTCCTCGGTCAGCTTCCCCTGCCCACTTAAATTGTCGAATATACCATCAAGCCGTTTTGTTAAGCTATCGAACATTGCCATAAAAGTGCGTTTTCCTCTCTCCGCCAATTCCTGATAATAGCTCTTATTATACCATTACGCTTTTGCGCTGTCTGTAGTTCTGCCACGAATTAGCAGGGCTTTCCAATTCTCCCAAAGGAGGTGAAAAAGAAGAGATTTTCTTGTAG
>CAXUHF010000217.1:0-5468 GCA_964250765.1 uncultured Ktedonobacteraceae bacterium
TAAAAACCCCTCAAGCGGCTACGTATGCGGCTTGAGGGGTCGTCCTATAAATAGGGGGTGCCGCGAGGGGGACTCGAACCCCCATGCCAGTGAAGGCACAACGCCCTGAACGTTGCGTGTCTACCAATTTCACCATCGCGGCTTGACATTTCTGTACCACAACAGTTCGCTGTGGACATTGCAATACTACTGTATCTGCTGCGACTTGTCAAGAGCCTTTTTACATTCATTTGACACCTCTTCTATATTCCACACGTGATATAATTATGGCAACTTCCCGTACAAGTGGTGTACACATTGTCCGCTTCAGGCTACTTTTTGCTTGTAGCGTTTATTGTGTTTGCCATGTATTGAACAATCTTTCCTAGGTGTAGGGACCGATGTATAGCGTCCTTGTTGGCTTGCGCCACCTAACAAGGACGCGATAAATCGGTCCCTACTGAACTCCAAAGGAGTTTTCATATATGCAAGCTAAATTCTCTTCTACAAGTGCGGCTATAGATATAGGCAGCAATACAATTCATATTGTGGTTGCGCGTTGTGCTCCTAAGACGCTGGATATTCTAGCCGACGAGGTTGAACTGGTACGTATCGGCGAAAGCGTGACGGCAACAGGCGAAATCTCGCAAGAGAAACTTGATACTACCCTCACCACGCTACGAAATTATAAAGCTATTGCTGAACAGCATAACGCGACCCCGATTTTTGTTGTGGCGACGGAGGCTATTCGGCAGGCAAGCAACGGTAGCGATTTTATAGAGGCCATACATCGTGAACTCGGCTTAGAGGTTCAGCTTATTGCAGGGACCGTCGAGGCTACGCTAACATTTTTAGGTGCGACTTACGAGCGTAACCGAGAACCGCATGCACCTGCTCAGCTTGGCGTCATGGATATTGGCGGTGGTAGTACAGAGGTGATTACTGCGAAACATGAACATATCACATGGCGTACCTCCGTTCCCATTGGCTCTGGCTGGCTTCATGATCGCTATCTTCCCTCGAACCCGCCAACGCGCGACGAGTTACATACGGCCTATACCTTTCTCACTACCTACTTTGAGGGAATGCAGATCAAACGTACACCGCCATTGCTGATTGTGACTGGGGGTAGTGCTAACTCTTTGCTGGCTCTTGCACACAACGCTTTCCAACTTGCTGATAATAAACAGCGTCTGACACGAGAGGATATTGTACGCTGCGAGGGACTGCTACAAGCACTGCCTGCCGAAGAAATCGCGCAACGCTATCAGCAACCTGTGGGGCGTGCGCGTATTTTATCGGCAGGTGCGTTAATTATTCGTGCGATGATGGAACGCTTGCAACTGAACGAAATCTTTGTTAGTCCACACGGTATTCGTGAGGGTGTCTTGTTGGCCTATGCGCGGTATGGGGAGCAGTGGTTGCAACGCATAGATATGCCTGATGCATCAGAAGGGGACCACGATACTTCCACGAATGCAAAAGAGGATAAGCTACATGAGACGTTCGCGCACTCTGGTCGGCGTCTACTAGTTGACCGTACCGAAAAACTCCTGGAATGGCGTGATGATGTACTGAAACACGACGATATTGAAGCGGTACACAAAATGCGTGTCGCATCGCGGCGTCTTCGTGCAACACTTGATGCATATGAAGCTATTTGCACGCCTCAACCGTTCAAAGAAGTGTACAAAGAGACAAAGAAAATCGCGGACATCCTGGGTAACGCACGCGATACGGATGTCATGATACAGAATTTACAGGTCCAGATGCAGAACTCGCCAGCAGAAGAGCAAGTGGGTATACAATGGCTGATAGACCGTTTGCAGGGATATCGGGAGAAGCATCAGCGCGCATTGGAAGCGTTCTTTAAAAAGTTTGATGAGCATACATTTAAGCAAAAAATAGATGCATGTCTATCAAGAGAGGAGGTACGCAATGGCAAAAGCTAGAGCAATCTCAGGGCTTGATGCACATGCACCAACGAGTACGAATGCTCGCATTATCGCGCGTACCCGCCTTGAAGAGATGCAGGTATGGGGCCGCTATGCTCATGATCCACAACGCTCGGACGAGTTGCACGATCTGCGTATTGCCGCGAAACGCCTGCGTTACACGCTAGAAATATTCGCGGATGTCTTGCCTGAAGAGAGTGCCACGGTTGTCGAGGAAGTCACACAGATACAGGAAGAGCTTGGTGCACTACATGATAGCGATGTTATGATTGCTCTGCTTTCCCTCCGTTTGGAGCAGCATGTAAACGACAAGGGGCATATAAACGGCAAACATGCTCAAGCAGTGGAGGCTCAACAGAAGGCCGGAAAACATCTCATCACCAATTTGGACCTCGTGGCACACCTGCTCGACGCACATACTGTCCCTAATCAGGAGCAACACGATGGGCTAGAACGCTTGTTACGCGATACGCAACAGCAGAGGCAGGAACACTATAAAGTGTTTCGAGAACATTGGGATATGCTGCAAGAACGTGGCTTCTATCGTGAAGTTCTTGATGTATTAGACGCATAGAATTTAATGGGATATACTACTAGACGAAGGCGGAACGCATTGATGATGTCAAACTCGATTGAAGAATTAGACTGGTGGCAAGACGTACAGCCGACAAGAGAAGAATTATACTTGAGCGGTGGGCTACTCGTGGAAGACTGGCCTCATGCGCGTCAGGTTGTGCGTCTTTCCACACAGATGTTTGATGCGACACGTCCGCTTCATCGTTTAGATCAGCATGAGTTGCGTATGCTTGAGCGTGCGGCATTGCTTCATAACGCGGGTATGCTCATCGAAGCGCGTCGTCATCATAAGCACTCATTCCGCCTGATAAAAGAGACGAACCTTCCCGACTTTACAGAAGAGGAGCGGTACGAGATAGCACTTATCGCACGATATCATCGACGTGCTCTCCCCAGCAACGATCACGAGGAGTTTGCTACGCTCAGTCGTAGTGCCCGTAAACGTGTCTCTATGTTAGCCGCTCTTCTGCGTATTGCCGACGCGCTTGACTATAATCACGACGCACGCGTGCTACGTATCGCGGCAGAGGCAGCATTGTGCAACGAAAATATTTGGACAATACTGCTATGGATACGCTCGCTCGCTGACCTTGATGCTGAGATAGAGCAAGTACACGACAAAGCTGACCTCTTCGAGAAAACATTTAAACGCAAACTTCGCCTCATCGTGCAGGATGGCAGATACGCACAATCATCGTAGCCTCATGTGTATTGTATGCTGTTGATAGGGACCAATAATGTAGTTTTCAATGGAATCAGGACGTGAAACCGTCTGTAGGGGTCTAATTCTATTACACCCTGTTGGCGTTCACAAACGTTCGAGGATTAATGAAACGTTTCTCACATCCTCCAACATTGTGAATCGCTAACAGGGTGTAATAGAATTAGACCCCTACAGTTTGTTCTTTTCATTAATGTGTTGGTGTTAATGATGCTGTAGGCGAAACGATAGGCGTGATGAGATGCGCTCCGACAGGTGTTGTTGTTGGCGTTACTGTGGAACGTGTGGGCGTGAGTGTAGGAGAAGAGCTTGGAGACATCGAGGGTGTAACGCTCGGTGTCGCAACGCTAATCGTTTGTAGCTGCACGGTTGGGTTTCCGTCTTGCGAGAACATCCCTGTCATTGTCCCGACCTCGTTATTGATAAAGCCCTCAATTGCCAGGCCGAACTGTACTTGTGAGAAGCCAACAATCGTTTTGAGAATATCTTCGCGCGGAATCGCTTTTCCCTCAACTCTCCACAATACATCGGCTAACGCATTTTGTTCGCTACTATCCGAGAGGAGCGAGGCAATGTTTTGTGCACAGGCATATGCATGGGACAGCATCGCGTCTGATGGGGATTGCAAGACCTGTGTATAGTTTCCGACAAGTGCTGTAAAATCTTTTATGCTTTCTAGTTCAGTGAATATATTTTGTAATGTGCCAGTTTCTAGCAAACCGATCTGTAGATTGTTCTGTTTTTGCCCAAGCAATTGTAAGAGTAAGGTGAGTACATCGAGCGTAACTGCATGTTGTTCCAGTGGCGCAAGTTCTAACTGCAGTTGTTGCCCTGGACCCGAAAATGCTGCCTTCAGTTTGAGCGATTCAAAGGAATAGCTAGTGTTCGATGCGTCAAAAGGTAGCACCTGAGCAGGTGGTAGCAATGGCGTGGAACCAAGAAATGTGTTTGAAACAAGATCATTTGTCGCCGCCGCCGTTGGTACGATGCCAGATGGTGTAGATGTTATGCTGAGGCTGTACCAGAGTGACGTACCATTTTGAAGGCTAAAACGTGCATTGCCTGGATCACTCATATCGTCTGCAGCTACCGTCACAAATGGCACGCGGAAATTGTTGCTTGTAATTGTGACCGTGTACGGTGTAGCCGCTTGGGTAGAGTGTGCTGTGATACTCGCCATTGTGCCTATAACAAGAATAGAAACGAACCAGAGTGTTGTTAAAAGGCGTAACGAGATAGAGGTGTTCTTCTGTCGTTGAGAAAAAAATAGTCGCATTGTCATCCCTACCCTATTCTTCGTCGTCATCGTCTATATCGTCATCATCGTCATGTGAACGTTTCCAGTGAAAGCCTGCCAGTAGGAGATGCCGTTTCTTCGTTGGCGTTGCTACCTCCACGCTTGCCGTTTGGAGTTTGGGTACAACAGGCTTAGGCACGATCTCCTCCAGCAAGGTATCCATTTCCTCTTCATCTCTTACGCGTTTAGCATGTCGTCGATAGAGCAAAACACTCAAGAAAATGAGTATAAGCGCGAGTAAAACACCGCCAGCTATACTCAGTATGAGAGGAGATAAAAACGTGCTTAGAAATGGCACGGGTGCTTTGTGTTTTACCGTTGGTGTTGGCATAACAGGCAGGACGATTGTATCCGGTGGATGTTTTCCTGCTTTAATCAGCGTTACGACTGTTGCTTCAACCTGTGGCGCTGGCGTGGGTAACAGGCTCACCGAGTTTGCGACAACCACTATTTCCCCCACCATACGCTGTGGTGCTTGCGTCGTATGGTATTCATGACCACCTAAACTGCTAAAGGTCACGCGCCATTGTTGTCCAGCAGGAATGGCAGGCGAAGAAAAACTTCCATCTGTAGAGGTAACAGCATAAGCCGTGTTTGTGTGATTCACAAAAATCACGGTATCATACATATGAATCGTGAGCAACGCGGGCGAGAAGCCGGGCGGTTGTGCTGGCCCATTGATCTGCACAAGCGTTGTTTCCCCAATCGCTGCAACATGCTGTGGAAAAAGAAAAAAGGTACTTATAAAAAACGGGAAAAGTACCAGAAAAATACCAAATTTTTTCATTCCTGCTACACCATTTCTGCTATAAATATATTACACATTCATAATACAGAGCAGGAACAAATAATACAGAAAGAGAGATGGGGGTGGGAACCCGCCGCGGGTGCAAACCCACAACTAGATAAGTGAAAAAAAAAAAAAAAAAAAGATTTATTT
>CAXUHF010000218.1:0-5182 GCA_964250765.1 uncultured Ktedonobacteraceae bacterium
CACATGAGGCGAGGAACCGTGAGAAGAGCTTGAGATCGTTTTGCTGTGCCTCTCGGGTCGCCTCGGATTTCTTCAACTGATAGTCGATGAAAACGCGGGGACGGTATGCGTGATCGGCGGCGACGCCCGCGGAATGCAGTGACCCGTCATAGATGTTCTCAAGTCCCGTTTCCGCAGAAATAATGAGTGATTGTTTCTTCTGGTGCTGCTGTCTCGGCATTGCTCCGGTCCATCCTCTCGTACTACCGTACAGACTCCTTTTTGCCAAGTAACTCAACAGAACTATAAATTCTGTGGGATTGCTTAAAAACAATATAACACGTCCCCTGCAAGCTGTCAAGTGCTTCTGGCTCGCTCATTTGACGTAACAACGGGTGAGGCGAGAACTCTACACTACCGGAGTATACACGGAGCCTCCACAAAACTATCATCCAGATTCAAATGTAATACGTTATTGACTATACACGTTCTCCCTTTTGCGTCAACCTCAGGTTTATGCCACTCTAACTTTTTTCTTCTTCCCTGTCAAGCTAGTAGAGAGTATACTTCCGTTGGAAAGAGCAATCCATCACACGATATGGAGCAATCGAACCACAAGCATCAACGTAAGATATAACAGGAGTTCTATGGCACGTCGTATCTTTTCGCTAAAAAACACCGGGAGGCTCATTGCTGAGCAAACTCCTCCCAGACACGCATCTTGTTAACACGCATCTTGTTAAAAAGAAAGGGAAATTTTTCTTATGGATATTCAGGATAAAGTTGTTATCATTACAGGCGCATCCGAAGGCATTGGCCTAGCTACCGCACGTCTCTTTGCTCAGGAAGGAGCAAAGGTCGTGCTTGCGGCACGCTCTGCCGATACTCTTACTACCATTGTCAATGAGCTTCATGAGTACCATCGCGAGGCTATCGCAGTTCCCACCGATATGCGCAACCAGGATGCGATCAAGGCTATGGTGGACAGCGTTTTTCAGCAGTATGGACGAATTGATATTCTTATCAATAATGCAGGACAATCTGTGCGCGGCAACGTCGCTGATGTAGATATCGATCAGTTTCGCCAGATTTTTGAACTCAATGTGCTGGGTCCTGTAGAAGCGATGCAGGCTATAATCCCAAAGATGCGTCAAAACGGTGGAGGTCTGATCATCAACGTGAGTTCAAATGTTTCAAAAATGCATCTGCCTGCCATTAGTACATATGCCGCTACAAAGGCTGCTCTCAATATGATCTCTGATACTGCACGAGAGGAGTTAGCCTCAGAGAATATTCGCATAACAACGATGTTTCCTGGTCAAACGGCAACGAATTTCGGCAAAAATAGCTTAGCAACTTCAAATACAAGTCATCAGGGTCCGCGCCTACCACAAGGCGGACCAGGACCAGATAGTGCTGAGGCTGTGGCCCAGAAAATTCTCGAAGCGGCACACAATGAGCCGCACGATCAATATATGGATCATTAAGCGATTTTCAAATGAGCACTCTGCTGTAAATTTTGGAATTAGCCCAGTGGAATTTTGACAATTATTCTGGTGAAGGTGGTGTTGTGCAAAGGAGAGATAGTGGAATCACTAGGATAATTGTCAAGATTTCACCGGAGAGATGGTTTTCGAGCTTGCCCCTTCCCCAGCAATGCTTCGACGATATAGTGACTCCCATCAGCATCTCGAACGGTGGCTCCCATTGGAAGTGTCATCTGTCCATGTGTCATATGATCCCTCATTGTTTGGTTAGACTAATCGCTAGGTATTAAACTAGCCAAATGGCTGATGTCGCCTCTGTCTACGGAGAGTATAGTATGACATGAGGGACGGATAGCCCAGACAGAAAGATACAAAGGAAAAAAGAAAGCTATGGAACAGTCAACTACTTCCTCTACAAACACACTTCGTTCACTTTCAAACCAGATGGCAGATGCCGTTGAACATATAAGCCCCGCACTTGTACAAGTTAATGGTCGTCCACGTCAACCCGCAAGCGGCATTGTCTATGCGAATGATCTCGTACTTACAGCAGATCATGTCCTGGAGCGCGAAGAGGACATTACTATTCAAACGCACGATCAACGAACACTTCCTGCACAATTTGTTGGGCGTGATCTCGCAAGCGATCTCGCAGTATTGCGCGTCAACGATCTTAAGATTGAGCAAGCATCATTAGCAACCACTGAGGCACGCGTTGGGCAGCTTATTCTGACCGTTGGGCACTCTAACAGCGAAGGCCCAATGGCAAGTGTTGGTATCGTCAGTGCTGTCGGAGGTCCCCTTCGCACAGGCCGAGGAGCAACACTTGAACGCTATATCCGTACTGATGCTACCCCCTATCCTGGTTTCTCTGGTGGCCCACTTATCGACCTGGACGGCTCGGTGATTGGTATGC
The DNA here is from genome assembly GCA_964250765.1 of uncultured Ktedonobacteraceae bacterium. Lineage (GTDB taxonomy): Bacteria > Chloroflexota > Ktedonobacteria > Ktedonobacterales > Ktedonobacteraceae > JBBQVS01. Next base: position 2,383 of record CAXUHF010000218.1, read on the forward strand.
TCACAACAGGACTCGCAAATGGTGTTGCGCTGGCAATTCCTGCAACTCTTGCTAAGAGTATCGCTGAGACGCTTGCGACACAAGGCTATATCAAGCGTGGCTATCTCGGTATCAGTAGCCAACTTGTACATGTACCCACAGGTCAACGTGCAGGTCGCGAACAAGAGCATGGGCTACTAATCGTCAAGGTTGAAGAGAACAGTCCAGCACAGCGTGGTGGTCTTATGATTGGCGATATCCTCGTCACACTTGATGGTCATGCCGTTAAGGACTCAGAAGACCTTCAAATCGTGCTGGTAGGCGACCGCGTAGGAAAAACTATCCCTGTCGAAGTGATTCGTGGGAATGCTGTTCAGGCACTTCAAGTGACCGTTGGGCAGCGCAACTAGTAGCATGTGCTGGTAGGTATAACATGACACAAACAGAGACATATACACAACAATCTTCGTTGCCACTGCCTGACTCCTTTTCAGCAGAACTCACCACGTTGTTTACCACGGTACAGCCAAGCATTGTACAGGTACATACGGAGGGACGTGGAGCGGGAACTGGTATCATCTGGAATGCAGATGGGCATATTATCACTAACAACCACGTTGTTGCGAAAGATAACGCTCACGTTCAAGTGTTTCTCGCCGATGGTAGAACACTAGATGCAAAGGTCCTTCATCGTAATCCTCGGCTTGACCTTGCTTTACTCAAAGCAACAGGCGAAAACTTAAAACCGCTTAGTGCAGGGGATTCGTCGAAACTGCGCGTCGGAGAATGGGTCTTTGCCGTTGGGCATCCGTGGGGTCAACGCTGGGTCGTCACCGCAGGCATCGTTAGCACACAAAGGACCGCAAAAATCGCCGACGATATAACAACGCAATACATTCAGTCAGACGTGCTCCTTGCACCTGGAAACTCTGGTGGTCCACTATTAGATACAGATGGCAATGTCGTAGGCATTAACGCGATGATCTTCGGTGGCGATCTGTCAGTAGCTATTCCCAGCAACGTTGTCACAAACTGGCTTGCTGGACTCACCAAGCGCACTATAAAGCTCGGTGTCGCTGTACAAACTGTAGAACTATCTGACGCCATTCGTCAGAGTCTCAATACACAGCGTACATCAGGGCTACTCATTGTAGGCATTGAGGAAACACGGCTGACAAGCGATTTACTGGTTGGTGATATTCTTCTAACCGTTGCAGGTAAATCTGTCAACGATCCAGCTGCGTTACGTCATATTCTATCGCAACAGGGTGAAGCCACAACGGTATCACTCACACTTTTTCGTGCAGGTGCTGCAATCTCCCTTGATGCAACAACACTGGTAGTGGAGAGTATCTAATGGCTCGCGTGTTTGTCATCGCAACAACGCCTATGCAGCAAGCTGGTTTGCGTGCTATGCTCACCTCCTCTGACGATATAGAGATTGTAGGCGAGTCACTCGTGCCAGATATTGCATGGGGAGAGCTAGCAGGAAGCGACGTGATCGTGATTGCGGACGACGTTCTCTTAGAGGATGCAGTACGTACGATTCCTCGTGGAGAAATGGTCTCGCTTGTTGTGATGGCGAACAACGAACAGAAAGCATTTTCGCTACTACGCTCTTTGAAAGTACAAAGTTGGGGCATTCTCCCAACAACTGCCTCAGCTGTGTACCTTCAAGGGACCGTCATTGCAGTAGCTCAAGGCTCGGTTGTATTCCCTACTATGTTAATGCATAGCTTGTATGAAGAGCATCTTCATGTACAATCTATACAACTGGATGCTGCGGACGACGTTCTCACAGCACGTGAGCGTGAGGTGTTAGAACTCGTCAGTCAAGGCTTATCGAACAAGCTGATTGCGCGACAGCTACAAATCAGTGAACACACTGTAAAGTTTCATATTTCTTCGGTCTCTGGGAAGCTTGGTGCTACAAGCCGTACGGATGCTGTACGACTTGGCCTACGCAAAGGTCTCATCGCGCTATAATCAGAATTAACGCTGATCACATAAAAGACTATAAGAATAACCACTAAATAGTCCACCATTGCTTATGCCACGTTCGAGCTGATGTTATTGCATCCAATGTTTCTTGCGAAAGAATGCTCTGACATCGGTCTTGCTCTGAAGATGCATTATAAAGGTCTACGATGCCAAGATCGACACCCACAAGTGGCTCGATAGCTCCAATTGTACAGTAGGGTACATAGGCTGTACTGTATCCTCCTGCCTGCAGCAGCACGAGTCGTCCGTCACATACCTCTTCTGCTAAATCCAGCATGAGTTGTGACATGGAGCGGAAACCATTTCTTGTCACCATCATATGTGCTAGTGGATCAAGCCAGTTTGCGTCTTGCCCTGCGGTGATAATAATAAGTTGTGGGCGAAATTGCTGTCCGATTGGCACAACAAGCTGCTCAAATGCTGCACGATAACCCCTATCCCCTGTTCCTGGTGGTAATGGAATATTGACGGTATAACCAGCACCTGCACCCGTTCCCACCTGCTCTAACTCACCCGCGAGCTTAGGAAACCAATTTTGCTGATGGAGCGAGACAAAGAGCACTCCTGAGTCCTGGTAAAAAGCATCTTGCGTACCATTGCCATGATGTACGTCCCAATCGACAATCATAATACGCTCAAGACCATATTTATTTCGTGCATGATGTGCGGCAATAGCAGTATTGTTAAAGACACAGAAACCCATTGCATGATTGCTCATCGCGTGATGGCAAGGAGGCCGCAATAATGCGTACACATTACGTACTTTGCCGTCCATCACTGCATCGACGGCACTCATTGCTCCACCAGCTGCATAAAGAGC
>CAXUHF010000219.1:0-3985 GCA_964250765.1 uncultured Ktedonobacteraceae bacterium
CTACATTCTTCTGTCCTTCCCTCAAAAATCTACTGTTGAAGGCATTCCCTTGCGCTTGTCTTGGTTCCATGCAACATCTATACGGTACTTCCTTGTAGGGACCCTTGCAATATTGCTATTATTGGGAGCTACACTTATATTGCCCCTACAATTGACAACAACTAGCATCATAATCACAGATGCCACAAACGAGTTTGTGCAGCGTTCTGGCTCAGAGCTGGTGCTGCATGGTCAACGCTTCCGTTTCGCGGGTGCGAATGTGTACTGGCTAGGACTGGACGAGAATGTTGGCGGTATTTACTATCCAACACACTTTCGCGTGGACGATGTGCTCATGTCAGCAGAGGCGATGGGCGCGACGGTCATACACTCACACACGCTTGGCATTTCTGTCGGGTGCCAGCGATGCGTAGAGCCAGCACTAAATGTGTTTAACCAACAGGCATTCGAGCATATTGACTACGCGATACAGTCCGCGCACGCGCACCATCTACGGCTCCTGCTACCACTCGTCGATAACTGGTCCTACTATCATGGTGGGCGAGGCACGTTTACGCATTGGAACGGCCTGACCAATCCCGATGCATTCTACTCGAACGAGGCTGTTATCAGCAATTTTGAGCAGTACATCTCTCAGATACTCAATCATGTGAACAGCTATACGCATCGAGCGTACAAGGATGATCCCACTATTTTGGGATGGGAGACAGGCAACGAGCTACGTGCTCCCACGAGTTGGGTGCAGCGTATCGCGTCCTACATCAAACGTATTGATACGCATCATCTTGTGATGGACGGCAACGAGATGAACAGCGACGCGACACCTAACATGCAAGGAGACCTCGCACTTGCTAACGTCGATATGTACACGGGTCATTACTATCCACTCAATGTTAGCGAACTAAAATTGAATGCGTATCAAGCGCATAAGGCGAACAAAGTCTTCGTAGTTGGCGAATACGATTGGACAAACAAACATGGTGGCGATGCACTCGCCAACTTTTTGCGCGAGATCGAACAAAATCCTGCAATAAGCGGCGACCTCTTCTGGTCTCTCTTTGGGCGCGACGATACGGGCCACTATGTGCAGCACAACGATGGCTACACTCTGCACTACCCCGGCGACAATGCAGCCATGCGTACACGAGTAATCATGTTGTTGCAGCACGCGAGAAAGATGTAATCGAATAAAAGAACGGGGATACGTGCCTGTAGGGACCGATGTATCACGTCCTTCTTGGCAATTGAGGCGTCAAGAGGACGTGATAAATCGGTCCCTACAGATTGTTGAGGTATTGTGACAACGTTTCTTGCCTATCCATAAAACTCGTGAGTACGTCTTGCAAATGTTCTTGATAGACAGAATAATCTGGATTGTTCAGCATCTTGAAGGTGATGCTACTCCCGATGAGAGTATGAGTATAGAGTCCTTCTATATATGCTTTGCGCTTATCGGGTGAAAGCAGGTGTAGACGTTGCTCGTCGAGCAATTGGGCGTTATGTTGGGCGCGTTCATCATGCGTCATAGCCCAATAACCCGTTAGCATAGAAGAGTTATCTTTGCGCTTGTTCATAGTGAGTGGGTGCTTTCTCGAACATAGCTGTTACGTTGCTCTATTTAAACATATAGATTTATATAGCTAGCTTATAATACTAGAGATGGCTTCGTTCGTCAATGAATCGTGTGGGGTACGTTCACGAGAAAGTCACAGGAGGAAAGTTGTTACGACATATTGAACTTAGTTCATGTATGCTTTAGGGTTGAATGCAGATGTGTAAAGAGGCTTCGATTTATTTAAAATGCTCTTCTAACCTCCATTCGGCAATTTTTCTCAAATTTGCCTTTATTTCACTGGCTAACGCTTCCACTAATGCAGGATTCACCACAAAATACTTCCCATCCTCGCTCAAATCTAACAAGCCCTGTCGTTCAAACCTGGGAAATGGGCTTGTCTTAATCATTTGTCGTGTTTTTGCAACGCTCACATTTGGATCATCCATAATAGCTCTCTTGGAACCGTATATTTTCTCGCCTGGTAAACCTGCTTCTCTACGCCGTTTATAGAATTCTATAAAGTAAAGAGCAGTTTCATCAACAGAGATAAGCCCTTGCTCATCTGCTTTGTCCAACATAACCAAGAGCAGGAGCATTTGATAGGCATATTCAAGATATGTATTTTGTGCAAAATTAAAAAGTGTATCAAGAGCTGTTTGCTGTGCCTCAATTGGTATAATCCGCTCTACTAGTGTTTTAGGCCGTATACCACTCGCAAAAAGGCGTTTTTTGTAGTCTGTCTCTTGCGGATATTTTCCTAACTTCTGTTCAATTTCTTTAAGTTGTTTCTCGATATCCGCATCAAACAGATACGCTTGCTGCTGAAATGCTGCTATCTGTGCCTCTATCGAGACAAACGGCTCTATATGTCTTTGACCTGTAACAAATAGATTCTCTTCTACGTTTCCTAATAGACCATTGTAGGTAAGATTAGAAGAACCTACCATTGCCCATGCTTGTGCATTGAGTGTACCGAAATATATTTTCGGGTGAAAGAGACGGCCTATATTCGTAACATAGACGTATAGCTCAACTCCACAATCATGGTAGAGCATTTGGAAGGCACTGAGTTGGTTTGTTGGATTCAGTCCGACGACTGCACGCACTTTAGGAGAGGATTTTAATAATGTTTTGAGAGGTAGGATGCCACTAGTCGAGACATATCCACTACAAATATCAAGTGCATATTCTGGAAAGTCTCTTTCTGCCTGTAGCAATATTGTTAGGGGTTGGTCTGTTGCGCTTGTAGTAATTTCTGGCATACACGCTTCTCTCCTCACTTACAAATCCTTTTTTGCCCTTGCTTATCTTATCACATCTTCACCACTTTGAAACTCAACACCCTTCAAAACAGTGTCATCAAGTGTGCATATAGAAAAGAAGGAGATTTTTAACGATGAGCAACAATTCTGTGGAAGATAACAATGTTCAACTGTCGGCACCTGTCGATGAGAAGCGCGACCATGTGAGAGGTCCATCGAATGCCCCTGTTACGATGGTGGAGTATGGCGATTTCGAGTGTCCCGATTGTGGCGCGGCCTACCCTACGGTCAACGAGCTTATGCAGCGTATGGGCGACCAACTGCGTTTCGTCTATCGCTATTACCCGTTGGTGGAGATGCATCCTCATGCCGAACATGCCGCCGAGGTTGCGGAAGCTGCCGCAGCGCAGGGTAAGTTCTGGGAGATGTACGATAAGTTGTACCAAAACCAGAAACACTTGAGCGATGACAACTTAATGCAGTATGCCGAGTCAATTGGTCTCGATACAAAACAGCTTGACCGCGAAATGCAGAACGGGACCTACACAAAGCGTATCGAGGAAGACCTGGACAGTGGCGATGCAAGCGGCTTGGAGGGTACACCCACGTTCTATATCAATGGCAAATACTACGACGGTGCCTACAATGTCGATGCATTCCAGGCCGCACTTGAGCAGGCCGCCGACGGAAAATAAGTTGCACGTATCCAAATGGCAAACTTGAACGTGGTATGAGGGAGAGGAGAAATAGTCTATGGCAGATATCAATAGCGACGACAAACAAGAGAAACGCTTCATCGACCCCGAAACGGGTGCGCCCGATGGTACCTCATCGTCTGGCGGTGTCACTGGTTCTGGCGGCGAGGCTGGCAATCAAACCAAGAGCCAGAGCACAGGTAGCAATGCGGGCGAGAAGCCCAACACTAGTGCCGTCGATACTGGTCATAGTGAGCCTGGTGGTAACATTGGTGGACGTGGCCCTGGTGATTCGTCAAAAACCATTGGCGATCAGGACTCCACGCAAGGTCGCAACGACATGGACACCATTGATCCCATGACCGCACGTGACCCTGCACATCTTGATCAGGTCACACAACAGGACGGCTCAAAAGAGAGTGCGCGCCGCGATCCATGATTCTTCATATCAAGAGAAAAAGAAAATGCAGGGA
>CAXUHF010000219.1:4085-5174 GCA_964250765.1 uncultured Ktedonobacteraceae bacterium
ACCCTTGCGGTCTCCCTGCATGTTACCCTGTTTCCTTTTAATGGACCGAGAGCCAACGCTCTTTTTCTCTTGACATCCTCTTCTCTTTCCTCATATACTCACTAAGTGAATACTCAAGCAACAACAAACATGCTCTTGTCATAATGTCTATTTTCAAGGAGGTTCTTAGTGAGATACCGTTTGTATGCTATCCGTGCCCTATTTCTTCCCCTGCTTCTGTGTTTCCTGCTCACCGCCTGTGGAAGTTCAACGAGTGGTGGCTCGACGAGCGGAGGTGGAACGACAGCAACAACGACTCCAAAAGCGTCCACGCTCAATGTGTTTGCGGCTGCCTCGCTTACTGAGTCCTTTACAGAAATTGGCAAAAACTTTCAGGCCGCCCATAGTGGCGTGACCGTCAAGTTTAACTTCGCTGGCTCACAAGCCCTCGTCCAGCAAATTACGAATGGTGCCCCAGCCGATGTGTTCGCCTCGGCAGATACAGCAAACATGAAGAAGGCAACCGACGCTAACCTTGTGGATAGTCCACAAATATTTGCTAAAAATAAACTTGTCGTCATTGTTCCAGCCAGCGGAAGCAAGGTCGCGTCACTGAAAGACCTGGCGAATAAAGGGACCAAAATCGACATCGAGGCACCATCAGTGCCTGCTGGCAAATATTCGTTGCAGGTGTTGGACAAGATGGCTCAGTCGCCTGATTACGGCAAGAGCTACGAGAGTGCCGTCAAAGCGAACTTTGTCTCACAAGAGGACAACGTCAAAGCGGTTGTCACAAAGGTGCAATTAGGTGAGGCCGATGCAGGCATTGTGTATTTCACCGACGTTACCGCAAAGGTCGCACCGAAGGTAAAGGAAATTACCATTCCTGATAACTTTAACGTCGTCGCCGAATACCCCATCGCCGTCACGAAGAATGCCAAAGACGCCTCTGATGCTCAAGCGTTTGATCAGTATGTTCTTTCATCTGATGGACAGGCCGTTCTACAAAAATATAAGTTCATCAGTCCTGCGTAGATAGCAAGGGTAAGGAGATGTAGGGGTCTAATTCTATTACACCCTGTTGGCATTCACGAATGTTGGAGGATGCGA
>CAXUHF010000220.1:0-5154 GCA_964250765.1 uncultured Ktedonobacteraceae bacterium
GGAAAAGGCATGCTTTTTCCATTGTCCAGCACTCTTTCCCTTATTTACACAGCTTTACATTGGTTTGATGTTAGATCACATTGAATAGTGCTATGCTCAAATTTCTGGCTCACGGTAGAAGTCCCGCTTGCGGTGAGCAAGCTTATCGGATAGCCAAATTTCTTTAGCCCACTGTTTTGATCGAAATAGCCAAGAATGGGATTGGAGATGCTATACCCTGTGTAGATATAGTAGCGGCCTGCATCGGAGGTTGGTATGGTTATGTCTTTCTTATCATCTACGAAGTAGTTCCAGAGATTATCATAGGGAATGGGGCTGTGCAAATCGACATCATGAGGTGATATCCAGCTAAAGGTGTTAAAGCCCCAATTCATCAGGTCGCGCATATCGGTCCACCAATTGTTGGTGTGCATAACAACACCAATTAAATGATGTCCGTTGCGTGTGCATGAAACGACCTGCACAAAGTTACTACCGCCATCCCATCCTGGCTTGCCACCATCGACACCCGGATACCACCAGAGGAATTGATTGCCATTGAACATATGGTGCGCGGCATGACTTCCATTTTGTGCAATATCAAAGGTTCGTGTACCATCAATCGCACGTAGTGTAGGGAGGTTGAACGCATAGCGACCCATTATCGCTAAATCGTGCGCACTCGAATAATGGCCTGTTGCTAATAATCCGTGAGGGTTCATATAGTGTGTATCGAGCAGCCCCAAACTTCGAGCTTTGTCATTCATCATCGCCACAAAACTTGGCAGGTTGCCCGCGATAGTATCGCCAATCGCAATAGCGGCGTCATTACCGGAAACGAGCATAAGACCATACATCAGTTGGCGTAGCGTGTAGGTCTCCCCTTTTTTAATGCCCATGACAGAACTATCAGAGGAAAGCGTGCTGAGATCGCGCGCGATTGCATCATTGATGGTCACATTCTGGTCAAGGTTGCCTCTTTCGATAGCCAGCGTTGCCGTCATAAGCTTGGTAGTGCTCATCATAGGGAGATGCATAAATGGATTATGCGCATACAACGTGGCTCCTGTATCCGCGTCAAGCAAATAAGCTGAGGTCGCAAATACTGGCGGTGCAGGATGGTCAGTTTCTGGCGGAGTAATCACAAGTTCGTGTGGATCGGTTTGTTGCTGTCCAACACTTTGTGAACTACCACTGCCGCTACTACTCCCTGATCCAACACCTGATATGATACCGCTCGATGTACTACTATGCATGCTGTTCACTGTCACGTTAACAAGAATAGGCACAAAAATAAGTGCAAGCAATACACTCACAGTAATCGTGACGAGTGTGCGATTATGGCTAAAATCTTGGAGCGCCGACAAGAGTGTAGGAGTCTGGGGTCGCTTTTCGCTTCTACCATAACGTGCGTATTGTTCTTGCGGACGACGTGGTGTTCCTTGTCGTGGACGAGCAGCGTCAGAAGGCCGCACTGGTCGTTGTACACGCTGTGCCTTTGCTGAAGAAGAGCGCGGATTTGATGGCGGTTCATATGTGTAGGGGCGACGACGCTGAGGCGACACGAGAATTTTACTCGGTGTTTCTCGGCGTGTAGGAGTGCGAACCTCTTCTTCGTCTAACTCCTGTTCTAGTAAATCGTCTACCTCCGGTAGTTTGTTGGTGACAACAGGAAGCACTTGCTCCTCTTCGGCAAACCTCGATGCACGTCGTATCTTGGGCACGTTAGGATACTCGTCGCTATGATAGGTATCAGCAACACTATTTTTGCGTCTCTGAACGTATGTTTGTTGTGCTGGACGTTGAGGACGCTGGTGTTTCTGTGAATACGTGTTGTCTCGTTCGTCATCGCCTATCGGCGTCTTAGGCATCGTGCCTGCCATCCTCTCAAGGTGTTTAGTGCTTGTTTGCTTGCTATCTCTATACTGAATTCTATATTAGTACAGGTATTATACAGCAAAAAGATAAAATATGTCAGCTATACTATTCAATATTCGTCGATGTCGTCAACATTTGCGACGAATGTACACCTATAATGGCCGCTAATACAGCTTATTACTAGAGTGCAATACGCTGGAGAACATGACATATCATGTTCTCCAGCGTATTGCACTCTAGTAATTAAAAAGCATTGCCTCTGTCCTGTAACCTTGCTCTGCTTGTTGCGCAGAAACAACGCTCTGGACACGTGTTGTGAGAGAAGTAACAAACGTATTCAAGAAGCCTTGTGCCTTCCCTAATAACGAGGGATTGTAAGCTTGCTCATATGCGTCTGTGAATGTAACAATCGTTGCGAAGCGCAACGTCACATCTTTTTCCAGGGCACAAAGAATAACCTGTTCGACTGCTTGCGAAATCGTGGGATTGAGAGAGGAAGGCTGCATTGGTAGTTCCTCTATCTGGCGCATGCAGACGCCCCAGGAATCTGTGCCCTCAAAGGGTGCCTGTCCTGTAAGCATCTGATAGAGCAGAATGCCGAGCGCGTACACATCGCTGCTCACACTGGCATGTCCATAGCAAAGCTCTGGTGCCATGTAGATCGGCGTACCCATCACGCGTCCATTTTGCTCAATCGCGCTTTCACCTATATATGAGGCGATACCAAAGTCCGCGAGATAGACCGAACCGTTATCATCCAACAAGATATTCGCTGGCTTTATATCACGATGCAGAATACCATAACTGTGCATATAGCGGAGCGCATCTGCAAGTTGTGCGAACACTGCATGAGCTTCATTGGGCGTGAGTGGACTTTGCTCTAAACGGTCTTTGAGTGTTCCCCCTTGCATGTAGGGCACGACGAGATATGCATAGCCGTCCTGACGACCTGCGGCGAGAAGTGGCAAAATATGTTCATGACGTAAGCTTCTCATAATGCGTCTTTCATGACGGAATTGTGCAAGTTGCTCACTCTCTTCAAGAGAGTCACCCTGCACCTCTATAACCTTCATGACAACTGTTGTGTAGGTGTATTCGTCATAGGCTAGATACACGCTTGACATTCCCCCTTGTTGTAAGAGCCGACGAATAACATAACTTCCAAATCGTGTGCCGCGTGCAAGTGTTGTTGTGCTTTTTGAGTCAATAATTGCGTTCATAAAGTATTTCCCCATTTCTTTGCCCTGCGCATTCTGGCTCAACTAGTTGTTCGCTTAGACGCTATCCTCTCATATAAGTCACACGTAAACTATGAGCAAATACCCAAAACTAGTGTGAATTGTTTCTCACCCCCTATGTGACTATTCTTTCTGTGCACCGTCTAAAGGGAAGAGAACACCCATATATCATAGAGATGGTAGGGACCGATTTATCGTGTCCAAAGATGGGGGTAATGGAGGGGCAATGTATCAGCAATGATTCCTCATCTCGACGCGAACTCCTCTCAACCCATCTTTGGACGCGATAAATCGGTCCCTACTAACAAAAATGCAACATAATACATTTGTGTATTTCACGCGAATAAGTGAAGCTAGACAATAGACTGTAACGCTTGTATACTGGTTGCGATTAACAGAGAAGCGGAGACAGCAAACATGTGTAGCGTTGCGATTATGACGGATGAAGAGTTAGTAACCCGTTGCAAGCAAGAACTTCCCAGGAACACGCGAAGCTATGAGCAACTGGTGCAACGTCACATGAATCGTGTGTACACCATCGTGTACCGGGTTGTCAACAATAAAGAGGAAGCTGAGGATATCACGCAGGAAGTATTTGTGAAGGTGTTTCATGGTCTCAAGAAATTTGACCAAAAATCTGCCTTCTCTACTTGGCTTTATCGTATAGCCACGAATACAGCACTTGATGCCTTTGATCGACTTAAGAAGCAAAGTAAGAATACGTCTGTTGTAAAAAGTCGTGCTGATGGAGAAGATGCAGTTGATGCGTTGACACTACAACCGTCACCAGCTCCAGGGCCGGAGGAGAACATAGTGCAATCGGAACTACGAGAGTGTATTCATCGCGTCCTGAAAAATCTTGAACTCGATCATCGGCGTGTGCTTCTATTACGAGATTTTGAAGACCTGAGTTACGATGAGATAGCTGATGTGCTTCAGGCAAAGTTAAGCGCGGTAAAGATGCGTATTCACCGTGCGCGCTTGGCCTTTCAAGAGATTTTTAATCAATTTTGTGGTCCGTCATATGTACAAGTTTCGACCTCTTCTAATCAGAACACTCCTGGCAAGGGTCAGACGAGAAAGGGATAGTTTATGTCAATGAATCAAGAAGAACTCACACAACTTTTGCCAGACCTTGTAGATGGAACGGTGACAGACGAGGTACGTACCGAGGCTGAGGCCGCATTGCAACTGTATCCAGAAGTGCAACGCGACCTTGAGATTGCACGCCAAATTAGAACTTTGCTCGCAACGCTACAAGCAGACTATCCAGAATTACGGGTGCCAGCAGGCTTTGAGGCAAAACTGCTTGTTCGTGTACGTAAACAGAGTGCAGGGCTAGATGTCCTTGATCTTTCCTGCACAACATTTACTGCATGGCTTGTCGAGTTCATCAATCTCATTGGCGGCTTGCTTGTCCCTGTTCCTGCTACGAGGTCAACGCGTCCTGCAGGGATATAACGTTCTTGTAGGGACCGATTTATCACGTCCTCTTCGCCTCTCAATTGCCAACAGGACGTGATAAATCGGTCCCTACACATTGAAATTGTTCTTATTTAGTGAGGTCTTGTATGTTTTTCCAACCTGTTCTTGATTCGCTGACAAAGATATTCACAGATATTTTGAATTTCCTGCCACATTTCGTCAATGGTCTTATTGTGCTTATCGTTGGCTATCTCGTGAGCGCGCTTGTACGTTTGATTGTACGCGCGGCGTTACGGGGTGTGCGACTAGAGCAGGTCGCGCAACGCGCAGGTATTACTACTGCACTACAGAGTTTAGGAGTGCGTGCCCCAATTTCAGAAATTATCGCCCAGATTGTCTTTTTCTTCCTTATTCTCAGTTTCGCCACCTCCGCTATGCAGTTAATGGACCTGATCACTGTTGCCGTTCTCTTACAAAACGTGCTTGCCTTCGTGCCGAGAGCAATTAGTGGTGCATTGATCGTTATATTTGGCTCAATGTTAGCACGCTTTCTCGGCGGTACCATCACGTCAGTTGCTGATAGTGTCAATATTACCTACGCAAACGCACTTGGCAAAATTATCGAATACGCTAT
>CAXUHF010000221.1:0-5028 GCA_964250765.1 uncultured Ktedonobacteraceae bacterium
GTAGGGGTCTAATTCTATTACACCTTGTTGGCAATCAACAATGTTAAAGGACATGCTGAAATGTTTCATCAATCCTATGAATGGGATTAATTGTCACGAGGGTGTAATAGAATTAGACCTCTACAGTAGTTTATATCCTGCTTCTTTTGTTATGTTGCATCGCTAGGAGGACGCGATAAATTGGTCCCTACAAATCAGGCAACTGCCAATCAATCTCAGGTTTTCCGGCTTCACGCAACACTTCGTTGATCTTAGAAAATGGTTTGCTGCCAAAGAAGCCATTACGGGCTGAAAGTGGCGAAGGATGCACTGATTGCACAATCGTATGGCGCGTAGTATCAATCAAGCTGATCTTTTTCTGCGCATAGGCTCCCCATAATACGAATATGACAGGGCTTTCTTTCGCGTTCACACGACGGATAATAGCATCAGTAAAGACTTCCCATCCATGATTTTTATGCGAATTGGCGGTATGAGCACGTACCGTCAATACTGCATTGAGCATCAATATTCCCTGTTGCGCCCACGGTACAAGATAGCCATTGTTGGGAATGCGAAAACCCACATCGCTTCGTAGCTCTTTATACATGTTCACCAGCGAAGGAGGTGGCTTAATGCCTGGACGCACGGAGAAGCACAAACCGTGCGCCTGATTATCGTCGTGATAGGGGTCTTGCCCCAGTAACAAGACATTCACATTTTCATAGGGCGTAAGCTTCAACGCATTGAACACATCTTGCTCTGGTGGAAAGACCGTGTACTGTTGCCGTTCATCATCAACAAAGTGTTGCAGCACCTGGAAATATGGTTGCTCAAGTTCTTGAGCCAGGAGAGAATGCCAGGATGAAGGAAGATCAATCTGCATATGTTACTCTTTCTCATAAAAAATTTGTTTTACAGTTCTTATTATAGCCTCTATACGTATGTAACTATGACTTTCGTAATGATAGAATAATATGTCTTTTCGCACTCACTGTAGCCCCACATTTCGTTTATACTTCATTCATAAGAGCATACCACTTCACGTGTTACGAATTTTATCTTCATAGAAGGGTAGAAATTATCATGGTAGCAAATAGCAATCAAGCGAACGCGAAAAAGGCGAAAATGCGTGCAACAATTCTTGGTATCACCTATAGTGTTGTCGTTAATGGCATACTTCCAATTATCATTTTTCAGCTTTTAAAAAGTTACACTACCCTCTCGGACTTTTGGGCCTTAGTTCTCTCTGGCGTACCTCCTATTCTCGATACAATCATAGGCGTGGCACGTAAGGGGCAGGTTGATATTATTGCTGGTATTGCGCTTGTTTCTATAGTGGTGAATATTCTTCTCATTGTGTTTGGTGGTAGTCCACGTTTGCTGCTCATCCGCGAGTCCTTTTTCACGGGTGCGTTCGGGCTAGCATATCTTGTCTCGTTACTCTTCCCCCGACCACTCGGCTTCTACTTCGCTCGTCAGTTTGTGACCGGTAATGTACCAGAGAAAGTTGCTGACTTTAACAATATGTGGCAATATCCTGGATTTCGCTATGTTATGCGCTTAACAACATTAGTGTGGGGTATCGTCTTTTTGCTTGAAGTGACGGTACGTACCTACCTCGCGTTCACACTAACAATAGCACAATCCGTCGTAATCCTTCCAATTGTGTGGTACATAGCCTTTGGCGGTGTCATGCTCTGGACAATGCTCTACTCACGTCACGCACGCAAACATGGAGAAGAAATGCGAGCACGTCGCGTTGCTCAAGAAGCTATTGAGGCACAGTCAGTTGTCAAAAGTGAAACAGTAGCACAATAGTGAGAAAAAAGAGGAGGCTGTACAAACGCGTTTGTACAGCCTCCTCTTTTTTCTCGCTTTACCTACGAAGCATCGTTTATCACGGCTTCCTCATTATTCTCCGGTTCTACATAGCCTTCTTCCAAGTGACTCTTTCTACGGCTATAGAGGAAGTACACGAGTAGGCCAAGAGCTAGCCAGACAAAGAAGCGAATAATGGTGACAAGCGGTAGACTTACAATCAGTACAAACGAGGCGATGATGGAAAGGATAGGAATAAACGGTACAAACGGTACACGATAGCCACGCTTTAGATCAGGCTGCGTGCGTCGCAGGACTAATACCGCAATAGAGACGAGCACAAATGCCGAGAGTGTTCCAATATTGGTTAGTTCCGCAACGACATCAATCGGGATAAAACCAGCTATCGCAGCAACAACTACACCCACAATCAAACTTGATAAGTATGGTGTACGGAAACGTGGATGCACTCGTGAGAACAAACCAGGAAGCAGACCATCACGTGCCATTGAGAAAAAGATGCGACTCTGACCATAGAGAAGGACGATTAACACCGTTGTCAATCCACAGACCGCGCCGACGGAGATAATCGAACCAGCAGTGTTCAGGCCGAGTAAGATGAGCGCATGCGACACTGGAGAAGCGACATCAAGCTTCTTATACGAGACTATTCCTGTGAGGACAGCTGTCACTGCGATATAGAGGACGGTACAAATCAAGAGGCTTAAAAAGATGCCAATTGGCAACGCTTTTTCAGGATTTTTCGTCTCCTCCGCCGAGGTAGAGATTTGGTCGAAGCCGATGTAGGCGAAGAAGATGATACTTGCTCCACGCAGAATACCACCGACACCAAAGGGTAGGAATGGGTTCCAGTTTGCGGCGTTAATGTGTCCAAAGCCAACAATGAGGAAGAACACGATCACCGCCAGTTTGACAAAAACAATGACGTTGTTGACCATTGTGCTCTGTGAGGTCCCAAGAATAAGCAAGGCTGTGACAGCCAGGATGATCAGAACGGCAGGTAAGTTAATGAAACCACCAGAGAAAGGCGATGAAGTAAGTGCCTTGGGTAGCACGATGCCAAAAGCGCCTTTCAATAAATCAACGATATAGCCTGACCAGCCAATGCTTACAGCACCCGCACCAACGGCATACTCTAGAATCAAGTCCCAGCCAATAATCCAAGCAACTAGTTCGCCAAGTGTTGCATAGGAATACGTGTATGCACTACCCGCAATAGGCACAGTGCTGGCAAACTCAGCGTAACAAATAGCGGCGAGACCACTTACAATGCCAGCTACAATAAACGAAAATATCAGTCCGGGGCCAGCGTACTTCGCGGCAGCGACGCCAGTTAACACAAAGATACCAGTACCGACGATGGCACCGACACCTAGTAGTGTAATGCTGAATGCAGTCAACGTGCGCTTGAGTCCATGCTCCTTGTCGCCGCTTTGTTTCAGGATGAGGTCTACTGGTTTGATGCGCCAGAGGTCGCTTAGAGGTCTACTTGCCATGTGCTTCTCCTGTTCTCGTTCTTACTTCAACTATCAGGGGATGTACAAGTGCATTTCCTAGCTAGAGGAACGATAAAAAAGGGGTACTGTATGGTATACGTGTTGATGAGTCAAAACAGTTACACAATCTGCATTTCCAAATGGTCAGGTACATTCAGGGCAAGGAAAATTTTCTGCTTTGAATATACCTGACAATTTTACAAACTCACTTTTCGTAGCAATCTCCAATCGCCCTTACTATCATGTTGCAACATGTTTTCTTCGACGAGCGCACGTAAGAGATACGGGTAATCGGGCGACTGCTGACGAATGAGTTCATTCGCTTGCTCTTCGCTATATACTGTATCAAGCTCGAACGCATCCAGCACATTCTTTAGTACAACCTGCCTTTTCTCAGCATCAGCGAGTTCGGGCGAGACACGCCAGTATGTTCCTTTATCGCGCTGCATCAATCCGGTGCTGATGCTGATAAGCTCACGACGCAAGTAGGCCGAGTCTTCGTGATGACGTTGCAGCATCTCGTTTACCTGCGCCTCTTTGTAGAACACACCGTACTCGAACTGGTTTGCTAACCATTTGAGAACAACAGAACGTTTCTTCGGACTGGCTGGAATCTCTTTGAGCCGTGTTCCCTCAAAGAAGTCTCTCAGAATTTTACGCTCCCACGCATCACCCTCGACATCATCAACCAACGATGCCATTTTTTGTGGAGTCAGTAACAGCTTATTGGTGGTACGCAAAGCTTCAGCATTGAGCCAGTAGTAGTGCGTGTTACCATCTGAACGCATACCCACCAAGTCTAGCTCTTTCAATTTCGCTAGATGATGCGAGACAGTGGGTGCTTTTAGCTTGAGTAGTGCTGCCAGTTCCTCGACGTTACGCTCTCCATTCGCCAGAATACCTAACAGCTTGAGCCTGTTCTCATCAGCTAACACCTTGAAAAACTGAAGCAAGGCTTGAAATTCATCATGTGGCATCTATTTCCTCTCTTTCTTTGTAGATTTCTGTCTAATTAGAAGTATATCTACATTAAAAGAGGATGTCAAGAGGGGGAAGAGGATATTATGTTGTTATTGTTGTTGCTGAGGTGGCATCTCTGCATACGTGGCATGTGGCTCTTCGTAATCTGTGGTAGGATAATATGCTTGTTGCGAATTCTCTTGTGAAGAAGGTATGTTTGTTGCTGTAGAAGAGGGCATTGGCACGCTCCGAGACTGATAGCCTTGCTGATAGTCTTGTTGAAATGGTGATGTCGATCTTGGTGGCATGTAATAGACAAAAGGCTTTTGTTGTGTAGATTGCGATGGTGCCGACTGAAAAAATCTACTCAGTGGATAGACATAGATGAAAAAGTAGACGAGAGCACCGACCCAATGTGTAAATAACATAAGGAGAAATAACCATCCTCTATGTGGACGTGCTTTTGCCCTATTCAAACAATCAATCAGCATCCAAACCCAAAAGATCGTTCCCGCTACTCCTAGCAAAGGACCAAACGTTTCCATGAAGTCAAACATTATTGGCATTATCGCATCTCTTTCATCATATGGGTATGTGCCTCTTCTGTATATATACGTAGGATATGTCACCAAATCAAATGTGCGGGCATCGGTAATGCTGACAGCAGAACAAATGTAGGGGTCTAATTCTATTACACCCATAGGCGTCAAGTTAAGGATTGCAGAGCTTTGAAAGGAGGAACCCATGAGAC
>CAXUHF010000222.1:0-4976 GCA_964250765.1 uncultured Ktedonobacteraceae bacterium
CTGCGCCGAGATCGGTCGCGATCCCGCCTCGATCACCCGATCCATCTACCTGCCGGTCTCCTACGACCACCCCAGCAACACCCAGAACTTGATCGCTGAAGCTATTGACGCTGGCTTCCAGCACATCGTCCTCGGATTGGGCTCCCCATATCCCGAAAACGTCGCACAATGGGTCACTAACGAGTTTATCAACAAGTTGGCCTAGATCCCGGATGAGCGGTGTTTCTGGGTGGGTGAGCGTGCCACAACGCCGAGATGTGCGGGGAGGCAATCTACGAATCACTGCACTCTCCCTTGACGCATATCTCCCCGTTTTGGCAAATTTATGTGTCAAACGACAATAGCTTTTGTACGGGTCTGCTTTAGCACCCCCTTTTTAGCGTCATCCCCACCAGAAGGAGACCGCGATAATGCAGTAAAGTCCGATCAGGGCCAGTCCCTCCAGCCATGTCGATTCGCCATCGTAAATGATAACGGTGGTGAGAATTGCTGTTAGTCCTAGTGCCGCGACAAGTAGGGGCGGCAAGACGAGTGTTAGATGCGCGCCGCCGATAATAAAGCTAAGCAAGACTAAAATGGGAATCAGACCGAGCGCAATCTGTAGCGAACTATTTAAGATCACGCTGATGGCGTAATCCTGCTGGTTGCGTGCCGCCAATTGAACACCTACCACGTTCTCTACTGCATTGCCTGCAAGTGCGACAATTACAAGACCTGTGAATGCTTGCGAAATGTGCAATGTGGTAATTGCGGGTGTCAATGCGGATACAAACCAATCAGAGACGAATGCTGCCCCAATACCTGCGCCGATAAGGATCACAAGTGTCAGTAGAAGAGGCCATGCATGAGAAGCTTCAGATGTATTTGCTTCGAGAGGTTTTGTTCCGCCTTGGAGTGAAACGGGGATACTGGCGATAAAGATAATGAGCAGGACAATAGCGGCGGCAACGCTCAATCCTTCTTCATGTCCTGCGGCAGGCGTATGTAGACCGTGTACAAGTGTTGGCACAGCAAGCGCGGAGACTGCAAGTAGTGTCAATGTGGCGATCACCTTAGGTGCGTTTGTCGAAAAAGTCTGTGTTCCGTGTCGTACTCCACCAACAAAGAAGGCAATCCCTAAGACAAACAAACTGTTACCTAAAATGGAGCCAACAAGGGCTGCTTGCACAACCTCGATAAGTCCAGCACGTAACGCAAAGATACCAATAAATAATTCGGGCAAATTGCCAAGCGCGGATTGCAAAACGCCTGTTGCACCAGCACTCAGGCGTGAGCCAAGTTGGTCCGTTGCTAAGCCCACAAGTTCGGCAAGCAAGGCCAGCGCGACCCCCGACACAGCAAATGTCAGTACCGCGTTCGCATGTAGTACTGTAAGTATACCAGCAACAATGCTTGCAACCAGCGAACCAACAATAAAAAACCACTCTTGGCGGTTAAATACCGCCGTGACACTTTTTTTCGGCACTACATTAGCCACTCTAGAATTTCTCCTTGATTAGTAGTATGTTGCCGCTAGTATACACCAGTATTGATAGAGGTAACAGAAACGAGATGCGACTACTCGCATCTCGTTTCTGTTACCTCTATTGTTACGTCAGCCTTTCTCACAAGGGCTACCTGCGGTTCCGCACCTAGAACAATTCTGGTTTATTTCGCAGGAATTGGTAGGGAAATAGTCAGGGTGAAATGTTCTATCAAATTGCATATGATGGAATATCGTAGGAACCACGTTTACGGCGTCCAATGGCGATTTATCGCCTGTAGTTCGTTTGATGAATCAACCTTATAGCCAATAAATTGGTCTCGGACGCCGTAAACGTGGTCCCTACATTTGTTCTTCCCTTATCTACTCGAAGAACTTGGTCATCAATACCTTATCTCCGAAGTCGCAGGAGTTCTCGATACAGCCTAAGTGCCACAACTTCTCGATGGTTGCGAGCAGGGTGTAGTGGTTGTAAGGGGTTGTATTATCGACGAGGTGGTGTGCATTCTTTGAGGTGATTACTATGAATGGCGCATCACCACCGCCGAGTGTGACTCCGCGTACACCCGTTGGGCTGTAGCAGCACCCCTCGTAACTACCATAGTCGTTTTCGTCCCAGTTTACTACGATAGCAGACTTCGAGTTCCACGCTTTTGAACTCATAATCTTGGTGACGGTATCATGAACGAACGTATCACCAAGCTTAATTACGTTGTGATCGAGACCAGAGGCAGGTGCTGTGCAATTAGGAATGCCAGCAAACTTCGCGTCACTTGCCGAAACTCCATGCATGTCATGACATTGATCAGGAGATATCCACACAAAATTCGGTACATGATTAGATGCAAGGTCTTGATCGAACTGTGTGAAGGGAACAATTTTTTGCATGCGTGCGGGATTGGTGCGGATATCGCTAAAGTACATGAATGGATCATGCTTTTGCGCATAGATTTTATGCGGAACGCTCTTACCATTGACTGTAGTTACGGGGTAGTACTCACCAGTAAAGCCTGCCGTTGGCATAGATTGCATGTACGCCTTCCAGCTTATGTCGTGTGACTCAAACTGATCGACAATCGTTTTGCCTGTAAACCAATGCGCTTGATGCGTCGCGCTGTTCACTTCTGCCGCTGTGAGCAACTGCCCATTGTAAGGAGCACCCGACATAAATTCTTCTGGCGCGCAAGTGCTGCTTGCCCCCGCTTTGCAATCGTCCCATATGCCCTGATAGGAGCCAGAAATAGCGGCAAGATAGTTGGGCAGACTGGGATGCGTCACGCCATAATAGTTTGTCGAAATAGCATATGTGTTTGCTAGTTGATTAATGTACGGAGCATCGGCGGTATTGGTGAAGATTTGGTTTGTGCCATGATTTTCCATCATGATGTAGAAGATGTGCGAGAATGAGCTATCGTTGACCTGACGAGTCGCTGCACTCGCAACAGAAACATTGCCGACGAGTAGCAGGGATAGTAGCGAAGCCATCGCCAGTATCATACTGAAGATGCGTCTCATTGTACCTCCATATAATTACATGTACAACATTGAAATAATGGAGCGTCATGCCCCCAAAGAGACAATAAACGCTGGACGTTATCCTCCTGTTAAGAATGTGTTAAATTTATATTCCATCCATCTTTCTTTTATGTTATAGTTATGTTCATATATGTTGTTCTCTACAACTCGTGTTACCATCAACTGTAGTAAGGAAGTATCAAGTTATCTCACACAAGGAGATTTTCGCATGGCAGCAGTTACTCCCGATACCACAACCTCGGCAGCACTCGAAGAGAAGAAAAAGCTACAAAAAAGCTTTAAACTCACAGACATGATCTTCTACACAGTCGCAACACTCCTCGGTCTTGACACGCTAGGAGCGGTTTCCTCACAAGGGGGACAAGTGCTTCCGTGGCTCATTATTTCGGCGATCACCTTTCTTGTACCATACGCGTTGCTTGTCTCAGAATTGGGGACAACATTTCCACAGGAGGGTGGACCATACGAGTGGTGTAAAATGGCAGGTGGACGTTTCTACGCTGCAGTTGCTTCTATGCTGTACTGGATATCTAATCCGCTCTGGCTTGGTGGCACATTATCTGTGACAGCGATAGCAGCCATTAAGAGCTTATGGTTCAATAATCCGAAGCTCTTGTTTGGAGGAACAAAGGCGAGCGATGCTATTATCGAGTTGATTATTGCGCTCCTTTTCATCTGGGGTACAGTCTATTTTGCTATTCTCTCGCTGCGTGTTGGCAAATGGCTGTGCATCTTCGGTTCATATGTCAAGTTAACGTTGCTTGCTGTTTTTGTCGTGCTCGCGCTTGCCTTTTTCTTTGGAGGGCATGCAACAGGCAAGCACTTGAGTGTTGCCGATGTTTTGCCTTCGGGTGATTGGGGCTTAATTCTGAGTGCTATCCTCCCTGTACTTATCTTTAACTGGGTGGGCTTCGAGGTACAAAATGGTGCAACCGAAGAAATGCACGATCCACAGCGAGATATTCCACGCTCTTTGCTGGTATCAGGGACCATCGCCGTTATTGCTTACATCATTCCAATTACCATCATTCTTTTTACCCTCTCGAAAGACCAGCTTTCCAATGCAAGTGGTTTTGTGCAAGCTTTCCAGGTTGTATCAAGAGCATTACCGGGTTCGCTGGGAACAGTATTAGGCTGGCTCATCGCGCTCGGCGTGATTATCTCGCTGGCTTCAAGTGGTGGTTCATGGGTAATTGGTGCTGACCGTTCGTATGCTATCGCGGCTCTTGACCGCGCAGCGCCCTCGATTCTAGGCCGTTTTAGTGGACGTTACGGTACGCCCATCGCGGTCAACATCTTTTCTGGTATCGCAGGAACGATTGCGATGGGTGTTGCAATTCTCATCAACGCCTTTGGCTCTGGCGGCATTACGGCACTGTTCTCTATTGTGCTCGGTTTTGCGATTGTCACAACCACCTTGTCGTACCTGTTCATCTTTCCTGCGTTCCTGATTCTGCGCTACAAATATCCTGATGTAGAGCGTCCATATCGAGCACCCGGTGGTATGGTCGGTGCCTGGATTATCACGATTCTCACCTTTGGCTATGCTGCTATTGCCAGCTACTATATTCTTGTTCCAACCGACTCTGCCGTCAATAGCGTTGGTGTCAGTCGCTTCACCTACGAGACAACTGAATTTGGCGCGTTAGTGGTTATTCTTTTACTGACGGTTGTGTTCTACGTCTGGGGACATCGGGAAAAACGCAATAAGGATGTTGTTGCTCCTGCTTCTGAAATTGCCTAGTTATCCCTGGAATTGAACGGCTGTAGGGGCCATAATTCATTACGCCCTTGTCCCAATGGATATCGTCAAAGAACGTGGGAACGGGCGTAATGATCGTCTTTGACCAAATAATCAGGATAAAAACGTCTGTAGGGGTCTAATTCTATTACACCCTGTTAGCAATTGACCATGTTCAAGGATTTGACGCCATATTGCATATGTCCTCGAACAGTC
>CAXUHF010000223.1:0-4940 GCA_964250765.1 uncultured Ktedonobacteraceae bacterium
TTAGCAGCCTGCGTTTTTAACAGGGGCCGCATGTCTACATTGACGGTCAAATCAAGACAGGTATTTGCTGCTAATACCATATCACGCCACCACAGTAACCACAACTCTAGCATCGATTGTACCTTTTCGCTATCACCACTGATACGCTGTACTAGATCAAAGCGTTGGACACGACCAGCAGAAGGTAATTTCGTGAGCAGGTCGAGTTGTGCCTTGCGTTGCGTCAGCAAGTCTTCGTCTTCGACAGCTTGCACAGCCCAACCCATACGTCCTGCCGCTAATGCTGCAATCAGGTCGGCTTCCTTTGGCTCCGTCTCCCAGTCTTGTATCAGTGCATTCTTGATTTGCATTGAAGTGAGCAGTTGCATCGTGATAAGTTGTACACGGGAAAGAATTGTGGGCAATAGCAGACCTGCATCGGGAACGGTGAGCAACAATACAACATCCGGCTCTGGCTCTTCAAGTGTTTTCAAGAGACAGTTCGCCGCCTGTACATTCATCTCATGTGCATTTTCAATGATGAAGATGTTGCGTCTTCCTTCAAGCGTGCGGCGCGCCGAATCGCTCTGCAGAACACGTATCTGCTCTATCAGGATAAATTGTTTATCGGCCGGTTTAGAGATGACATGAATATCGGGATGGTTGTCGTGTAACACTTTGCGACATGAGAGGCATGTGTTACATGGTTCTTGTGGCGCAATAGTAGGATCAGGACCACCTGTGCAAAGTAGTGTTTGAGCGAAACGGTGCGCTAATAATGATTTGCCGATGTGCGGAGGTCCCGTGAAAAGGTAGGCATGGCGAACCTGTTGCGCGGCTAACGTGCGGCGCAAAATGTCAATGGCATGAGCATGCCCTATAATGTCCCAACCCTTTGCGGGATTTTCTTGCGTTACCATATTGTTTATGGTACCAGAAAAGAGGAATGATAGCAACAGAAAATTCGCCTGAATTATACGCTACCTAGAGCCTCTTCCATTCGTAGAAGATGTGATTGATGTTTTACTTCGAGTTCTGCTACCAGAGATTGCGTACTTTGTTGGTACCACTCGTAGAGTACTGTATTTTTGCTGACTTCCGATGATACAGGAGAAGTTTTATGGCACAATCGACTCTTTCCAAACGACGTTTGTCGTCATCTACTTCACGCACAGATGTAGCGGAGCGTAGATTGCGTCAGATCGCGGCATGGCTCATCCTCTATTTTCTCATGCAAGCCGAGCTAGGTTTGGCATGGGACCGAGAGTGGCATGATTTGATCGGACGTGACCAATTTTGGATTCCACCACATATCATGTTATACACAGGCGTTGGTTGCACAGGACTTATCGCCTTGCTCGTCATCCTCCTGGATACAAGACGCTACTATCAAGGTAAAGCCGGTGTAGACGATACTTCCACGGTGCGTATTTTCAGCTTTTTTCGCGGTCCACTTGGGTTTGCCATTTTAGGCTTTGGTGCTTTGAATGACTTATTGGCCGCACCATTTGATAATTACTGGCACCAGCTATACGGTATTGATGTTACGCTCTGGTCTCCATTCCATATCATGGGTACGATTGGTGGCGTCGTGATGGGACTCGGTAGTCTCTATGCATTTGCGTCAGAGGCGAGGATTGAGCAACAAAAGGGTGTCAAACCTGTTTTTTTACTCAATGGGCCTGAATGGGGATTGCTGCTGCTATTCGCTGCATTTGTAGGCATCACACAATTATCACTAACAGCATTCGCTCCTGTCGCTCTTGGCTCATTGCAATTTCCAATCTATGCCTTACCACTTGTAGCGGTTGCTGGTTTCTGTCTCGTCGGAGCCGTACAAGCCACACGTAAACCAGGAGCTGCAACACTCACGGCACTGCTCGTCTGGTTACTCGCGCTTGTAACCCAAAGTTTTGTGCCGTGGGCACTTGTGTACACAGTTGCAAGGCTACATCTGGCCTTTCGCTTTGTCAATCGCACACCATCGTTTAATGTCGCCCTGGCGTTTATGCCGTTGCTTTTCCTCATGTGTGCCTTACCCATAGATGCTCTAGCCCTTCGATATTATAGACGGTATGGCGAAACGCAAAGCATATCACGTCCATACCTTCTACTTATTGGTGGTATCGTAGCTGTACTGACAACAGTTATTCCTGTTATGCTCATACAGGTATTACTACTCATTCCAAGCATAAAACTTCACCCAGATAGTATTAGAGTCCTTACAGTCGGTTTGCCCGAAATGCTGCTTGCACTTCCACTCGTATTTCTACTAGGAACATTCACCAGCATAATAGGCTCTGTACTAGGAGACATCTGGCATTTTAATAGAAAGTAGCGTGCGATATGCGTTCACCTCACACAATCCTACTCGGTGGAATGCTGACACTGCTGTTTTTGTTGACAATGCCAGCAACAGCGTTAGCAAGTAACAAGCCTGCTCGTAGTGAGACGCTGACCGCAGGTCCTTATACAATCGTAGTGGATTTCTCTGAAGACCCTCCCATCGTGGATCAGAACTTTACGCTCACCATTCACAATCATGACAACACACACTTATCAGGAACACTACTGGCTCAGCCAGGTCCTGGGACAGATGCGATACCTGCACACGCTCCCCTTACACCAAACACTGGAAACCCGTATGTGCTAACAGGAACGTTACACCTTGTTGTACGTGGGGCATGGAACATTCTTGTGAATTTGAACGGACCGAGAGGTCGTGGCACAGCTAGCCTTAGTGTTACAGTAACAGCACCAAACGCAATGCCCCCCTGGTTGGGTTGGATTATTGGTCTCTTACCACTCATCGGTTGTGTCTGGTTGGTCTGGCAGCAATGGCACTACAGGAATACCTTGCTCAAAAATGAACAGCACACGGGAACAATATCGCAACAGACTTGACAAACACTAACCACTTCCGTATAGTTATCAGTGGACATACAAACATCACGTCGGATAATAGGTAGAACGATAGTCTTGAAAGGAGGTCCTTGCATGCATAATGCTACATTCAGCGTGCTAGCTATGCTATTGCGACAAGGACCCACCATGAGTATCGTAGCATGCGACCTCTCCTGGCAATTTTCCGCAAAAGACACACCGCAGACACAAGGGAGTCTCATGCCCATTTTCGGAGAGTATTGTCCGAGTAAGCCTCTGACATGATGTAGCAGAAGTAAGACATTCTCCGAACCGTGGGTACTTGCGACTCACGGTTTTTTGTTTGCCTTTTTGTATGTTTGCATGAACAACCTGCACTCAGCACGCCTTTACATCGAGGGTAGGTACAAAGAAAGAAGAGAGAGAGACTGTAGTGGTAACAACACATACCCATGAGGCTGCCACGGCGACATACCGACGTGAGCTAGGCAATGGCCTCGTTTTACGCTGGTCAACAGCAGCAGATACAGCAAACATTGCGCAGTTAGTCGGATTAGTATTTCGAGACAAGGAGAGCGATCCACTCAATGAAGCCATGACGACCGAAATCCACGAACTCATGAGTGGAAAGAATCCATTGATGGGTCCAGACGACTATGGTGTGATCGAGGATACACAGAAAGAGGGCAACCCGATTGTGGCATGTACTTGCCTATGGCTCAACCACTGGGAATATGAGGGCATTCCTTTTACTATGGGACAGCCTGAAATCGTGGCAACTGACCCAAACTATCGAAATAAGGGCTTGATACGTGTATTGTTCGAGATGGTACATGCGCGTAGTGAGGCTCGCGGGAATATGGTACAGGCAATCACAGGTATTCCGCACTTCTATCGACAGTTTGGGTATGAGTACGTGTTAGACCTCGGTGGAAGACGTGTTGTCTACACCTCACAGATTCCAAAATTGAAGGAAGATGAGGCGGAAGCTTGCACATTACGCAATGCAACAGCTGAGGATGTGCCAACAATTCAGCATATCTATAGCTACCGTCGTAAGATTGGGGTCATCACAGCCGATGTACCTGATAGCTATTGGCTCTACGAAATACAAAGAGTAAGCGATAAGAATCAGAGATTTCCCCGCTTACAGATGGTTGTAGACACTACAGGGAAGGTATATGGCTATGCCTTTGTCTCTTCGGGACGTAACAGTAACGGAGCGAATTTCACGGTGTATGCAATGGATGTTCTGCCAGGAGTAAACATACGAGCAATGGTGCCTTCGCTCTTGCGCGAACTACAGAGGTATGGTTCACAAACGCCTGCCTATAGGATCACAAACGCCATATCACTCAGCGAAATTTCTTTCAATTTGGGACGAACACATCCTGTATATGAAGCATTGGGAAACCTCGCTCCATTTTATGAAGCTCCATATGCATGGTATGTGCGAGTACGGGATGTGCCAGCATTTCTCAAGCATATAGCACCCGTGCTAGAAAAAAGGTTGGAGCATTCTGTGGTCGCGGACTATACAGGAGAACTCAAGATCGACCTGTACAAAGGCGGTTTGCGTCTGGTGTTTGAACACGGCAAACTGACGACGGCAGAGGATTGGCGCGTTCCTGTCTATGACTCGAATGCAGGTGCGGGCTGTCCAGCACTTGTGTTTCTACAACTGTTGTTCTGTCACCGCAGTCTGGACGAGCTACGAAGCATCTTTCCTGATGTATGGGCCGAAGGGGATACTGAGATTGTGCTGAAAGCGTTGTTTCCAGCACAAGCGTCTGCTCCCTTACCTTTGTAAGAAAACAATTCATGCAAGAGGTACCAGAGGTGGCATTGCTACCTCTGGTACCTCTTGCATGAATTGTTTTCTCTCTATTTAGGAGGAGTGATATAGAGATGGGAAAAGGCTACTTCGGCATCTTGGTCCTCTACGTAGAGACCAACTTCGCCAGCAGTAAGTTTGGCGGATGACGTATCACGTATGGGCGTACCAATGTTTTTTTTGTTCACTGCGAACGTAAAGGCATTATCGTTCGCCTCTATAGTGAGCGTATTAGTTTTCCCTG
>CAXUHF010000224.1:0-4923 GCA_964250765.1 uncultured Ktedonobacteraceae bacterium
TGACTGTTTTTCACAATGTACCAGATCGTGGCTGGGCCTTTAGCAAAGCTATTGGTGTTGCTTTGCTTGCCTTTTGTGTCTGGCTTCCGCTCATGGTGTTGCATTTCTTGCCATTTACACAACTGTTTATCGCAGGAATAGTACTTATTCTGCTTGCTTTCAACCTTCTCGGATTTGTACGAATGCGTCACGCGATTACGAAGGTTGTGCGCCTCAATATTCCGTATATTGCTCTCACCGAATTCATTTTCCTGGGAATGGTATTTCTTCTTGGGTATATGCGTTCGTACTTGCCTGATATTCGCTCCTACGAAATGTATATGGATGAGGGCTTTATTACCGCAATCATGCGCAGTACGCACTTTCCGCCCAACGACATGTGGTTTGCAGGGTACTCAATCAACTACTACTACTATGCTCATTTTACGGTTGCTATGCTGGCAAAGTTGCTAGGGCAATCGCCATCTATTGCCTTCAATACAGGTATTTCTATGTTCTTTGGCTTGACAGCTTGTAACCTCTTTGGAGTCACGAGTAACATTGTTGCGTGGGCGCGTCATGTACGCGCGAATGCTACAGCACAACCATTCCATACTGAAATAGAGCGACCTGATAGTGTCCATCCGTCGCTATTACCCGCAGCACCTTATGGAGTGCTCACGATGGTCATGGGCCTTGTACTTGGCAATCTTGCTTCGACACAAACATGGTGGAAGATGCATGGCGATGTGACGCAAGACCCCTACTACTGGTTTAATGCGAGTCGTGTAATTACAAAGACCATCAATGAGTTTCCTGCGTTCAGCTTTTTGCTCTCGTGCTTTCACGCTCATGTACTAACACTAGCGTTTACCATTGTTGCTATTGGACTCGCGTTCAATCTCTTTTTAGAGGCTGACGGCAGGGGACTGAATGTCTTTGGACGCGGCTGGCGTCTTCCTCTCACCTTAGGCACAACCGCACTCATTCTTGGTGGTCTATACACTATGAATGGCTGGGATTTTCCAACGTATCTTGCCCTTACTCTTGTCTGTATTGTCTTGCAGCAATGGCTCACGTATGAGACTCGCATCAGCCCAGCACTGCTTTTGGATATCTTTACGGCGGCAGGCAGCCTGATCGCGCTCTCGTTTCTCTTATACATTCCCTTTTATCTCAACTTTAGTTCTCCCGCGCAAGGGATAGGGATTGTAGGTGCTGCAGACCGTTCGCAATTGAGCGATGAAATACTCATCTATGGACTCTTCGCGTTTATGTTCCTCTCGCTCCTTTTTGTGAGTGCGGCAAAACGTCCATTGTTTGCGTTTTCGCTCTTGAGAGGAAACGCAAATCACGTATCACAGCGTTCAAACGCACATCGTAGTTGGTTGCCCTTCGTTGTATTAGGCGTTGTCGCCGTTGTGGAACTTCTAACACTTATACTCATGAAGAACAGCATAACATTTGTGCTTACCGCGAGTATCGCGCTACTCGGTGCGGTGCTGGTCTTTGTGCATATAGGGGATCGTGCACATGCATTTACGTTGCTGCTTGGAGCAGTTGCATTTGCCCTCATCGCATTTTGCGAAGTCCTCTTTTTGAAAGATGTCTTCGCGGACAGTTATCCACGTATGAATACTGTGTTCAAATTGTATTTTCAAGCGTGGGCGATGCTTTCGATTGCATCTGGTGCGGGACTGTACTTCATTTTGCAAAGTTTTAAACCTCTGCTCTCGGTTACACCTGTACTTCGTGTTACACAGCGGAGTCTACAAACATTGTGGGGCATCGGATTAG
Source organism: uncultured Ktedonobacteraceae bacterium (assembly GCA_964250765.1). Classification (GTDB taxonomy): domain Bacteria; phylum Chloroflexota; class Ktedonobacteria; order Ktedonobacterales; family Ktedonobacteraceae; genus JBBQVS01. The sequence goes on from CAXUHF010000224.1 coordinate 1,777, forward strand.
TGTTATTGCTTCTGGCGGGCACTGTCTATCCACTCACTGCACCTTCCGAACGGCTCGCTCGTAGCAATCCACAGACAGGACAGCCATACTTGCAACGTTCAAATAGTCTTGACGGCCTGAGCTATCTACAAACCGACTCCGCTAGTCCAGGGGACTATCAGGCTATTCGCTGGTTAAATGCGAATGTACAGGGCGATCCTGTTATCATAGAATCCATAGGAAATGATTATAGTAATTGGGGACGTATTTCGGTTTTTACTGGCTTACCCACGCTAATGGGCTGGGTTGGACATGAGTACCAATGGCGTGCCAACTGGATTAACATACCCGCGAATTATGCTGAGTTTCAACGTAGAGGGGCAGATGTAGATACAATCTACACAAATACAAATCCTTCCACAGTTTTATCTGTCATGAACCACTACCATGCTCAGTATCTCTATGTGGGACCGCTAGAATATATGAAGTATCACTCGGCAAACTTGCATCGTTTTAGTACGTATATGCAAGTAGTTTATAATGCATATGGTGTCACGATCTATAAAATGAGATGAGGTAGCGAGCATGTCAGGTTGTAAGAGCGTATCCACAAGCAGCAGGATACTCTAAGCAAGGGGGAGAGACTTTTTGAAAAGCTATAAAATAGAACACAAAGAAAATTCATCGGAAGATGATAAAAATGCTGAAAGCGAACAGGTAGCATCACTTCCAGTTGCTGAACAGAGCATCAACAATAAAGTATCTGAAAGAGATAGTGTTGCCGAACAGAGTGTAACTGATGGAAGTGCACCCACAGACACGGATGTTGCGGAGTACGGAGAATACGAGGAAGAGCAGGTAGAGCAACCACGAAGAAGACGATTCGTGCCCCCCACGCGTGAGCAACTTCTTCTCTGGGTGCCCTTCTGGGCTGTGATCCTGCTCGGCGCGATACTCCGTTTCTGGGGCCTTGGCGATAAGCCTTTGCATCATGATGAAAGCTTGCATGCATACTACTCTCTACAACTTATGCACAATATGGAGAACTGGGCGAGCTGCTTTAGCCCAACTGTAACTTGCTATCAATACAATCCCCTCTTACATGGACCTTTTCAATTTCATGCTATTGCTCTCGTGTACAAGATTAGCCAAATTTTGGGAGCACCGGACAATGGTGTGAATACAACTACAGTACGTATCGCGGCGGCAACTCTAGGTACCGTGATTGTTGGTTTGCCGTACTTCTTACGCGATTATCTCGGCAAAATTGGTGCATGGCTTGCATGTTTCTTGCTAGCGGTCTCACCAAGCATGGTGTATTTCTCGCGTTTCGCACGTGAGGATATCTACATGGCGTGTTTTACGCTGCTCCTCGTCGTTGGGACAGCACGCTACCTACGTGACCGCAAGTTGCGTTGGATTCTGGTTGCTGCTGCTGGCTTTGCGCTTTCCTATGCGACAAAAGAGGCAACATTCTTAACGATTGCAGTCTTTGGAAGTTTCTTTGGGGCATTGCTGGCATGGGAGTTAGGATTGAAGTGGACGTTTCGTGCAAAAGTTTCGCCTAATACTGTGTACGCAAGGTATGTTCCTACAACATGGGCACCCGTAACTCTATTCGCATACTTTCTCATTCTGGCACCTATTGCGAAAGTTCTTTTCGGCTGGATGAAGAACCTGTCTATTTACATCACCAATCCAAAGTACACCCCCCTTGCAGACGCTTATGTGCAGGGTCTGAAAGACAAAACAGTGGCACTTGTACCATGGATTGGAATTGTACTTGGTATCTTTGTGCTGATTATCCTGACACGCGAAATGTTTGGGAAAATGCCTCTTCCTGGTACGCGCAATGCACTTGCGAGACGTATTGACCCAAAAAAGCAAACTTTGCTTGATACCCTGCTTATGATGCCGTGGACGCACTGGTTCTTTGCGCTACTCTGTGGCTGGACTATATTCCTGGTGCTGTTCACCGTTCTCTTTACGAACATTCGTGGTGGTATTGGTGATGGTATTTGGCAAGGTCTCTATTACTGGTTACAGCAGCAACAGGTAGCACGCGGTGGTCAGCCGTGGTACTACTACCTTATGCTCATTCCGTTGTATGAGCAGATTGGCGTCATCTTTGGTATCGTCGGCGTTATTCGCTGTCTCGTCCAGCCAACCCGTTTCCGCCTCTTCCTCGTCTACTGGTGTGTTGGTAACGTTGTGATTTACTCCTGGGCCGCAGAAAAGATGCCATGGCTGATGATTCACATGACAATGCCAATGATGTTGCTTGCAGCTATTGGTCTCGAACCTGCCGTGGTAACGCTTTACAATTGGGCAAAGCAGAAGTTTATGGAACGAAATGCTCAACCTAAGACTCAAGTAACCGTAAGTGGACTTGAGGATATTGAGTCGTTTTTGACAACTCCTCGTCCCAAAAAAGTGGGTATACGTACGGGAATTACGGCGGCAGTAAGTGTCTTCTTTGCATTTTTATTGCTACTGCCCACTATACACAATATGTATGAGGTTTCGTATGTACATGCTGCCGATGGGCCACATGAGATGATGGTATATGTGCAGACGACAACTGACGTAAACAAGGTGATGGCAAAAGTTGATGCGCTTGATCAGAAACTCTATGGTGGAAAACACGAACTGTCTATCGGTTTAACGAATACAGCAACATGGCCTTTCGCGTGGTATCTGCGTGATTACACCAATGTCTGTTTCAACTTTCCAACTGGCTGTCCTGCTAGTGCTAAGAACATTCCTGTAATCATTACAGGGCAAGAAGACATTCCCGCTACCAGTGCACAATATAGCACATCGGCAAGTAAAGGACCTCACTATGCCTTTCAGGAATATCACATGCGTACATGGTGGGATGAGGGTTACAAGCCACCTGTATGTGTGCCAAGCAAAACTGTTTCCTGTGATGGTGAGCCAACGTGGGGTGGTGTGGGTCCTGCACTCTGGCTCAGCTATGGAGATAATCCACAAGCCAACGCAAAGTTCAATCTTGGACGTGCTGTGAACAACATCTGGCAATGGGAGTGGAATCGAACCCCAATTGGTAGTCCTGATGGTGCGTACGATATGGGCTTGTTTATCCGCAGTGATCTAGGCGTAACTCCTTAGTTAAGGATACAAACTATAACAAGAAATGGAACGCTC
>CAXUHF010000225.1:0-4598 GCA_964250765.1 uncultured Ktedonobacteraceae bacterium
CCCTTGTTGTTTTTCATCGTTAGATATTTTTACACTCGCTCGATGATCGTAGCGATGCCTTGGCCGACACCGATACACATAGTCGCCAAGCCGTAGCGTCCATTGCGTCGCTCTAGTTCGTGGAGCAGGGTTGTGACGATGCGTGCACCACTACAGCCGAGGGGATGACCGAGGGCAATAGCACCACCGTTGACGTTCAGTTTCTCCATATCGATCTCTAATTCGCGGGCGCACTGCAATGTTTGTGACGCAAATGCTTCGTTGAGTTCGATCAGGTCCATATCGGAAATGCTGAGGCCCACACGTTGCAAAACCTTTCGTGTGGCGAAGATGGGACCAAGACCCATATATGCTGGATCCACACCTGCGACTGCTGATGCAACAATACGAGCACGAGGTTGTAAGCCGAGACGTTGCGCTTGACTTTGGGCCATCAGGACAAGGGCAGCTGCACCATCGTTAATGCCTGCCGAGTTGCCTGCCGTGACACTACCACCCTCTTTACGAAAGACAGGCTTGAGGGCTGCAAGCTTTTCGAGCGAGGTATCAGCGCGAGGATGCTCGTCCAGCGCAACGATTGTTGCCTCATTACCCTTCTTATGTGGCAAAGTCACAGGAATAATTTCTACAGCGAAACGACCAGATTGCTGGGCAGCAACAGCTTTCTGCTGGCTACGTAACGCATACTCATCCTGCTCTTCCCGTGTTATATGGTAGCGTTCCGCGACATTTTCAGCCGTCTCGCCCATACTATAGGGATGATGCAACGCCGAAAGTTTAGGGTTGATAAAACGCCAGCCGAGCGTGGTGTCTTGCAGATTCATGTTGCGCCCAAATGGTGTGTCGCTTTTGCCCAGCACAAACGGTGCACGTGTCATACTCTCAACGCCACCCGCGACAAAGGTATCGCCCGCACCGGTTTGAATAGCTTGTGCCGCACTATTAATGGCCTGTAAACCTGAGCCACATAAACGATTGACAGTTTGTCCCGCAACTTCTACAGGCAAGCCAGCTAAAAGCAAGGCCATGCGTGCCACGTCACGGTTATCCTCGCCAGCCTGATTCGCACAACCAAGAATAACATCTTCCACATTACGGGGGTCGATATTCGCACGTCGAACCGCTTCGCCAATGACAAGTGCAGCGAGGTCGTCAGGACGTACATCTTTGAGGCTTCCTGCATAGCGCCCAATAGGTGTACGCACGGCTGAAAGAATGACTGCATCTTCCTGTGACATGAATGTAAACCTTCCTCGTTTGGCTTCTCCAGTCATTTCATCTTACTGAGAGAAGAGAAGCTCGAAACCATACAATGACAGCAAAACATTAAAAAAAGTCTCAAAAATAAGTAAGATTGTTGCTGCGCTCTGTCTCAAGCGTGTAAACGTGAAGACTCCGCTCTCACAAGTAATATCACTCCACTTTAACACTGTCAACTTTCTCTATACAAAATTTGTTGACTTTCATGCTTCTGACTGCTATGCTGACGTTTAAATAAAAAGTATTCATGTAATTAAGGACGAGAAGAGATGGAACAGCCACAGACTTGGCGTGAATTCCTCGGACAACACCTTAGTGATCCTCAAGAACGACAAAGGATTGCTGACGTGATAGGCATCAATCCTATCACGTTGGTACGCTGGAGCAATGGTGAATCAAAACCGCGTCTAAAAAGTCTACAACGGTTATTAGCTGTTCTTCCTCAGCACCATGACCTTTTACAACATCTAATAGAGGAAGAGTTCAAAGATTTCTCGTCTTTTATGAACCACGAGACACACCAAGGAGATTCCCTGACTATTCCTCCCGAACTCTTCGCTCGCGTCCTTCACACCGTTACAACGCTTCCAAAGAGCCTCCTTTTCTCTTCAATCAGCGATCTTATCTTGCAGCAAGCTATCAATCAATTAGACCCTCAACGTCTGGGATTGGCAATCATTATTGCCTGTTGCATGCCACCTTCTGCAAATGGGAAGGTACGAAGTTTGCGTGAGAGAGCAGGCCGAGGAACACCACCGTGGGCTAGTTCATTGGAACAGCAAGGACTTTTGTTGGGGGCAGAGTCGTTAGCTGGACATGTTGTAAGCTTTTGTCGTATCGAGTCGAATTTACGTCTGAAAGATGATTTTGGTATCGCTCCTGGCTATCGAGGACGGTGGGAGGAAAGTGCGGTTGCCGTTCCCATTCTACATCTTGGAAAAGTTGCGGGCAGTCTCTTGGTTTCAAGTTCTCAACCTAATTACTTCACGCCAGAGAGGTGTGCCCTGATTGAGCAGTATGCTGAACTTCTCTTCGTCGTCTTCGATCCAGAAGACTTCTATGAATCAGCACAAATCGAACTAAAAGTTATGCCGCCACCTGAAATACAGTCACCCCATTTTGCAACATTTCGAGAGCAATTGATGCAGACGATGAGACAGGCGCAAAGAGATCAACAGCCACTAACCCTTGTGCAAGCAGAGCAAGTGGTCTGGCACCAGATCGAACAGAACCTGCTACAGCAACTCTCTCCCAGCATCTCATGAATGAAATTGGTGAATTCTTAAAAAAGGAGTTTTAGAGTGTCGGACCTACAGGATAATACCTATGTGATTGATAGTGAGAGCGGTGCAGAGATGGCACGGTTAACAGATCAAGACCGCCTCATGACGGGAGCGATGGGAACATTGTTGCCCCACTCTGGTGCTCTCTCAACTGCTTCACGGGTTTTGGATGTCGCATGTGGTCCGGGCGGATGGGCTACGGATGTGGCGTTTCAGTATCCAGAAATAGATGTCACGGGCATTGATATCAGTCAAACAATGATTCAGTATGCGAATGCTCAAGCGAAAGTTCGGGGGTTAGAAAACCTCAACTTTCTTGTGATGGATATTCTGCAACCGCTTGCGTTTCCTGATAACTCCTTTGATGTGGTTAATGCGCGCTTCATGATTTCATTTATGCACAAAGAGACATGGCCTCGTGTCATCGGAGAATTCATGCGTGTTCTGCGTCCTGGTGGGATAATCACGTTAACAGAAGTGGATGATTGGGGCATTTCAACAAGTGCCGCTTTAGAGCGGATGAAACGCCTATTTTATCGTGCCTTTTACGTCGATGGGCGATGCTTTGAACCAGATGGGCGACATTTCGGCATCACTCCAATGCTTGGGCAGTTTCTGCAAGATGCAGGATGTCAGAATATCTCTGAACAAGCGTACGTTCTGAACTCCTCACGAGGAATGAAGGCGTATGAGAGTAACTATAAGAATTTTCAATACCTTCTGAAATTGGTGCAACCGTTTGCGATCAAAATGAAAGTGGCAACTCAGGAAGAGCTAGATACATTGTATGAACAAGCTCTTATGGAAATGCTGTCTCACGAGTTTCATGCGCTGTGGTACTTTTTCAGTACGTGGGGAGAGAAACCAAAATCCTAGTTCTGTTTAAACTCATTGAACTCACTGACAATCCCTTTGTATGAAGGATTGTCAGTGAGTTCAATGAGTTTAAACATCAATCTCTTATTGCAGTGATGTCCTTCTGCTTGAACCTACTTTCCCTGAAAGTCCGCTTTGCGCTTCTCGATAAAGGCTCGCATACCTTCACGCATATCTTCTGTCGAAAATAACAGGAAGAAGTTTTTGCGTTCGATATCAAGCCCTTCCTCTAAAGGTGTCTCGAATGCCGCCAGCACCGCGTCTTTGCCTAAACGTACCGCGACAGGTGCTTGTTCCGCGACCTTTTGGGCAAGTTTGAGTGCCTCGTTCAGATGCTCACCTTTTGGCACAACACGGTTGACAAGATTATGCTCAAACATCTCTTGTGCGCTGATTTGCGCACCCGTCAAAACCATTTCCATCGTGCGATATTTGCCAAGCGTGCGTGCAAGACGTTGTGTACCACCCGCGCCTGGAATGACACCAATCAGAATTTCGGGTTGTCCAAAGCGTGCATTTTCCGAGGCAACAATCATATCGCAATGCATTGCCAGTTCACACCCACCCCCAAGCGCATAGCCACCAACGGCTGCGATAAGCGGGGTATGAATGCGACGGATGCGGCTCCACTCATCGAAACCACCAATCGCCATATCTATTGGTGTCTTATCGGACATCTCTTTAATATCGGCACCTGCCGCAAATGCCTTATCACCTGCTCCCGTGATGACGATACAGCGTATTGCGTTGTCACGGTCAAATTCCTCTAACGCATCTGCTAATTCTTTGACAAGCCCTGTACTAAGCGCGTTCAACTCCTTAGGGCGATTCAACGTAACCACGCCGACACGCTCTTGACGCTCCGCAAGAATATACTGATAATCAGCCATGACTGCTTAAACTCCTCACACTTCGTTGTAGATTCAGCCACAAATAGGTAGTTGTAGTATATCACTCAACTATGAGGTTCATTGAACCTCTGTTTCTTTATAGCTGTATTCTCATGACTTCTGCGTATCGTCAGAGACTTCAAAAAGCATAGGTTGTTTCTGTCGCTCGATACGTAGTTGCTCTTCGCGCTCAACTTGCTGAACACTTTTTATGGGAGTTGGCATATCTTCTGGCATCATTCCTCCTGCTTCTTCGATAGCCTTACGAACAATTTTGCCTACTGTATGG
>CAXUHF010000225.1:4608-4809 GCA_964250765.1 uncultured Ktedonobacteraceae bacterium
TCTATGTATAGCCCATTGCTCACTATCACTTTGTCCACACACCTTGCGGGTCACATTCGCGGATCACGCGTAACTCATCGTCGCTGGGTGGTACCGTTTCGGCACAATTAGGCGCGAGACGTAGGGGCCAGCCTGTTTGCTCTTGCACCTGCTCAATAGAGGTACCGGGATAATACGATTGCAGCATAGCCTCGCCATTGT
>CAXUHF010000226.1:0-4785 GCA_964250765.1 uncultured Ktedonobacteraceae bacterium
GAAAAGCCTAGATCTGTAACACAATACAAAATCAGGTTCATGGGCACTTGCCGCCTTTGGCGGCAAGTGCCCATGAACCTGATTTTGTATTGTGTTAGTTGAGATACTGATATGCCGGTAACGTCAAGAACTCCACGAACGAATCGTCCATGATAATCTTGTCAATTAACTCAGAGGCCGTCTGGAATCTTCGGCTCGCATACTCCTGTTCACCGATAGCTGTTTGAATCTTGTCTAGTTCCTCTGTCATCAACTGATGAAACAGGTCTGCCGTGACTTTGCGTCCATCATTCAGTGATGCTTTGGAATTATGCAGCCACTGCCAAATTTGCGAACGCGCAATCTCAGTTGTTGCTGCATCCTCCATCAAGTTGAAGATCGGCACACAGCCATTGCCACGTAACCATGACTCCATATATTGCAGGCTTACGCTGATATTGTTACGCAAACCAGCCTCGGTAATCGTTCCCTCTGGCACCACAATCAAGTCGGCGGCAGTGACATGTACATCGTCTCGCTTGCGGTCAATCTGGTTTGGCCCCTTCATCACTGCGTCGAACTCTTCCATCGCTATCGCTACCAGACCAGGATGCGCGACCCATGTTCCATCATGTCCATCGGTAGCTTCACGGTGCTTGTCGGCTCGCACACGCGCCAAAGCCTCCTCGTTGGCCTTCACATCGTTCTTTATCGGAATCTGTGCCGCCATACCACCCATCGCGTGAATATTGCGCTTGTGACACGTCTGGATTAAGAGTAGCGAGTAGGAGCGCATAAAAGGAACCGTCATCGTCACCTGTGAGCGGTCGGGCAAAATGTAGTTGGGGTCTTGATGAAATTTCTTGATGGCACTGAAAATGTAGTCCCAGCGTCCACAATTCAAGCCAGCCGAATGGTCACGCAACTCATACAGAATTTCATCCATCTCAAACGTAGCCAGGATGGTTTCAATCAGAACGGTTGCACGAATGGTACCGTTAGGAATATTCAGTTCCTGTTGGGCTAACACGAAGATATCGTTCCACAAACGTGCCTCAAGATGCCCCTCTAATTTTGGTAGGTAGAAATAGGGGCCACTTCCCTTCGCCAATAAACGTTTTGCGTTATGGAAGAAATATAACCCAAAATCAAAGATACCACCAGAGACAGGTTTTCCGTCGATGAGGACGTGTTTCTCATTAAGGTGCCAGCCACGTGGACGTACCAGGAGTGTTGCAACCTTATCATTAAGTTTATACGCCTTGCCCTCTGGACTGCTGAATGTGATGGTGCCTTCTATCGCGTCACGCAGATTCATCTGGCCTTGAATGGTGGCATCCCATGTCGGCGCATGTGAATCTTCAAAGTCCGCCATAAACATTTTCGCACCCGAATTGAGCGCATTAATGACCATTTTACGCTCAACCGGACCTGTAATCTCGACACGGCGGTCCTGCAAATCGGCTGGTATTGGCGCAACCGTCCATGTTCCTTGCCGAATGTGAGCAGTTTCTGCAAGGAAATCCGGCTTCTTGCCTGCATCAAGTTCGGCTTGACGCTGCTCACGTTTTGCAAGTAACTCCTCGCGCCGCGCCTCGAATGCTCGTGCAAGCGTTGCCACAAAACTCATCGCCTCCGGCGTCAATATTTCCGCAAATTCGGGCGTCACCTCTGCCTGAATCTCAATTCCCTGTGCATATTGTGTTGGACTTGTCATAACAAAAGTTCCTTTCGACAATGAAAAAAAGGGGCTATCCTGTTTGTTGCTATTATCTCATATTGACGTGTGCCTTGAACCTCTGTAGGGGTCTAATTCATTACACACCTACAGAGGTTCATCCGTGAACAATTTCAGACCCTAGTGGAACTGCTCTTCTTCCGTCGAGCCTGCTAGGGCTGTGGTTGAAGATGTGCCACCAGAGATGACCTGTGCGACCTCATCGAAGTAGCCTGTACCAACCTCGCGCTGGTGTTTGGTCGCGGTATAGCCCTGCTCTTCCATGCCAAACTCGGCCTGTTGTAGCTTCGAGTAGGCTGTCATCCCATGCTGTTTATAGCCAAGTGCCAGGTCAAACATGCTGTAGTTCAGAGCGTGAAAGCCTGCGAGCGTGATGAACTGGAAGGCATAGCCCATCTTGGCAAGCGTCTGCTGGAAGTGCGCGATGGTTTCCTCGTCAAGCTTCTTACGCCAATTGAACGATGGAGAACAGTTGTAAGCCAGCAATTTACCTGGAAACTGCTCATGTACCTCGTCCGCGAAACGTTTTGCCTCTTGCAAATTTGGTTCCGAAGTCTCACACCAGATCAGATCACAATAGGGTGCATATGAGATACCGCGTGCGATGGCTGCTTCGATTCCCTGGCGTGTGCGGAAAAAGCCCTCAGCCGTACGCTCACCTATTAGGAAGCGGTGATCAGTTGGATCAATATCGCTTGTGATAAGATTAGCACCATTCGCATCGGTTCGTGCGACAATAATCGTTGGCGTTCCCATCGTGTCTGCTGCGAGCCGTGCCGACACAAGGTGCTTAATCGCGGATTGCGTCGGAATAAGGACCTTGCCACCCATATGCCCACATTTTTTCTCTGAGGAAAGCTGGTCCTCAAAATGGACGCCAGCCGCACCAGCCTCAATCATCGCCTTCATCATCTCGAATACGTTGAGTGGGCCACCAAAGCCTGCCTCAGCATCTGCCACAATCGGTGCATACCAGTAGGTATTGCCCTTGCCCTCGGCGGTCTGAATCTGGTCGGCGCGTTGCAATGCCTGATTGATGCGTTTGACCACGCTTGGCACACTATTGGCGGGATATAAGCTCTGGTCAGGATACATTTGACCAGCGAGATTAGCGTCTGCCGCAACCTGCCATCCACTCAGATAAATTGCCTGTAGGCCAGCCTTGACTTGCTGCACAGCCTGATTTCCGGTCAACGCTCCCAACGCCGCGACATACGGCTCTTTATGTAACAAATCCCATAGACGTTCCGCACCGAGTCGTGCCAGTGTATACTCGATCTGCACTGAACCTTGTAGGCGGCGAACGTCCTCAGCAGTATAGGGGCGTTTGATACCTTGCCAGCGTGAGTCGGTCTCCCACTGCATTGTAAGGTCTGTAGATTGTTGACCGTTTGTCATGATGTGCGTTCCTTTCCTGGTATAAAGCTAGACTAATGTGTGAACAGAGAATTTCATACTTCCGCTATGCTCTGTAGCAAGGATATCATGCTTATACACAAGAAAGCTACGATTATGAGTAAGAGGATGTGATTATACACATAATCAAAAGGTTATATGTATATCTCTTCCAGCGTTTCAAGAAGCACATCTATTTCTGCTGGTGTATTATAAAAATGTGGCGAGACACGCACTATATCGCCACGAGCGGCAACATAGATACGACGATTTGCCAGCATATCCACAATCTGTTCTACCGTTTGCTCTTGTCGCTCTGGATGAGTATGAAAGCAAACGATACCCGACCGTTCACTCTGTCCTTGTGGAGAAACAACGGGATAGCCAAGACGCTCCAGACCAGCAATCGCATGTTGCGTTATGCCAAGAATACGTGCCTCTACCGCTTGCATGCCGCCATCAATGCTCTCGAATACTCCGAGTGCGGCATCGACGCCGAGAATCGCAAGACTATTAGGCTTGCTCAACTCGAAACGTCCCGCGCCCGTTTTGAGGGGTTGTGCATGATTGAAGAAGTCAAAGGGTTGCTCAACACTAAACCAACCTCTGCGGGGAGTATCCAGTTTCGGAAGTAGAGAGTCGGCAACGTAGAGAATGCCGCACGTTTGTGGACCCAGTAACCATTTGTGGGCTGCCGCTGCCATAAAGTCTACACCCAGTGCCTGTACATCTATATCTAGTGCACCGAGTGCTTGCATTGCGTCAATACCGCAGAGTATACCACGTTCATGGCAATGGGCTACAATGGTGGCGATATCGTTGCGATACCCCGTTGCGAACTCAACGAGGCTAAGGCTCACTAACTTTGTATGTTCGTCGATAGCCGCGAAAACATCCTCTGGCACGATACGGGCATTGTGTGTTGGAACGATATGCAGTTTGACGCCTTGTGGTTGTAGATTGAGCCACGGATAGATATTTGTGGGAAACTCGCCTTCGGCACTAATAATGGTATCGCCCTCTTGCCACTGTAAGCCTTGTGCGATATGCGTAAGGCTATCGCCTGTACTAGCAGTAAGCGCAATCTGCTCAGGTCGTGCATGAATGAGAGAAGCAAGGCGACGATGTGCGCCACGTTCGTACTCTTCCCAACGATCCTTGTGAATACCGCCGAAATCGCGGTAGTCGTCCACATATTCATGTATCGAACGTGCAACAGGACCCGGCAGTGGACCGCTCGACGCGTGATTAAAATAGATATTGTGGCGCGTCACCGGAAAAAAGAGGTGGCGCAATTCTTTTACATCCGCGCCATCCTCAAACTCATGCTCGCCCTCTTCAACGAGCAGAAGCGATTGTAGCATATCATCCAAGTTAGGAAGCGACTGAGAAGTGTTCGTAGTCATTTTTGTACCTTATACCCTAACAATTTTTCGGTTCAGTATAGCTGATAACCGAACGTATTGCAATTCAAGCATGTAGATGAAGAAGATAATTTCGTAAAAATGTTCCGTAGGGGCCATAATTCATTACGCCCTCGCCCAATGGTCAATGTCGGCGAGGGCGTAATGAATTATGAGCTCTACTAGTCTGTCAAAGTACATTTGGTACCGAAACTAGGGCGCCCGCAAGGGGACGCCCCTCCCATATGACATGGCTCCTCATGCGCGTTC
>CAXUHF010000227.1:0-4612 GCA_964250765.1 uncultured Ktedonobacteraceae bacterium
TTTTACGTGTGAATATCTGTAGGGACCGATTTATCACGTCCTCTTGGCGTCTCGATTGCCAATGAGGACGTGATAAATCGGTCCCTACAATCCGTATCATCTCATCCCTACAGAAATCTATCACATTATATATGTTAATGGTTCAGGACAAGTTGTTGATACGAGTCGTAAAAGGCTTTGCCTTGTGGTGCGAGTGCTCCTCCGGCAACAAGGGGCATTATAGGGTCTGTACATGCATACTGCATCGCGGCATACACGTGATTCTGAGCAAGCGTTTTCAACGCAGCCACCGTCCAATCATGCATAAACGCACTATTGTTGTTCTTCCCATCATTAGCTGGCGCAATCGCATCGTAGTTCCACTCGGTAATCATAACAGGTAGTGACTTACCTGCCGCGCTGATAATACCATACGCATTTTGAATCTGTAACGTCCAGTTTGAAAGATGTGCCATACAAAAAGCGATAGTATCGTTGGGACGACAGCCATATTCATGCCAACTGACTGCATCAGGTACTGGCTTTGCATGGCTGACAAAGTATGCTAGGTACACAGGATCATAATGATACGTGACAGGTCCGATAAACCACCCGTTGAGTGCTTTTTGCTTGAGAGTAGGAATACTTGCAGCCCATCCTGCTGTATATGCTGCGGGAGTGACTTGCTGTAGATCATCTTCATTGCCAAACTCGTAATAGACTCTCGTATTGCCAAATATGCGGTTCATATCAGTAATTACCAATATATTGGTCGCTTGTAATGATGCGCTTTGTTCACTATGTAAAATAACGTCGGGTACTGCCCCCATGTTTTTGATCATCTGCGCGGTCTGTACTATCACAGATTCGGGGACGCCTATACGGACTGGCATGCGTATAATCTGTACGTGAATTTGTTCAAGGAGACTTTGGTTAGTTGGTGATGTGAGTATTGGATCATTGGCACCTGCCAGCACTAAGTTTGTTCCATAAAGCAAGGGTGAACCTACAACGGTCGAGCGTGGCGTAGGAATAGCCGTAGGAGTTGCCGGAATCAATGCAGGTGCTGTGGCACTCACCGTAGGAGTTATCGCCACTGTACTCGTAGGTGTTGTCGTACTTGACGGTGAGCTTGTCGCCTTTACCGTTGGTGCAGTGCTTACGATGGATGGTATAGTACCTGTTTGCGTAGGAGCAAGGGCAACATTGACTTTTGCTTCTTTACGAGTTGGATGAGCGAAATGCGCAAACATAACAAGGCTCACACCAACGAGGCTCACACTTACAGCAAGGAGAATAAGTAAACCAGCAAAACGTCTTTTCCCCCAAAGGCGTGTATTGGATGGCATAATGTGACAAACTCCGTCTTCTTCTCATACAAACATCATTAAAGTCATACAAATATGATTAAAGGAAGCCCGTTCTTGTATAATCTACTTCCCATAACACTATAACGACTTTACGTCTTACATGTCATTTCATACACTTAAAACGGGACCTTTGTATGTGTTCGTTGCGCTTTACTACACGCCTGAGAGCAAGTTGCCAACGTTATTCTATTCTTATTCTCATGAATAGCTTTGCACGTTCTCAATACGCAATCCTACTATCATAGCAATAGTTCAAGGTTGTTGTGCTTCATGAATTGTGAGGAATTTTGTGGATCAAAATGCTATCGGAAAAATTGGATTTGTGCTACTATAGCAGCATCATGAAGGAATTTTAAGCAGTACGTAGAAATGTAGGAATAAATATAATGATCGTTTGGGGCTTTCGCTCTGGTAACAAGGTGATGGGGCAGATACAATATCCGTGTCAGTACTGTCACAATAACTCATTTCATACAGTGGTTCGCACTCGTCGCTGGTTCACACTCTTCTTCATTCCCACCATCCCCATTCGCACAGAGTTTATTTCGCGGTGCAACATCTGCGGCTTCCAAACAAGCGTCCCTGATGGACAAGTAAAAGCATGGTTTCCTGCTGGTGCCGTTAGCTGAAACTACTATGTTCCCCTCTCTTAACAGATAATCTTTTATGAATAATCATTGGGATTTTCGATGCTCAGTCCTTCTGCAATGGCAATATTTAAGAGGTTGATATCGGCACAGACGAAAGTAGGTTCGGGCGATTGCTCTGTTCTGGTCTCGTTAAGTAAGTCAAGGGCACATGCCAATTGTACAGCGTCATAAGCACGTAGTCGATGAGATCGACATAGATTACCGGCTTCGGTATATATAGCTGTTGTGACAGGTCGAATGCCATATTCTTCTCGCACATCTTGTCGGAAAGCATCAATAAGTTCATCTCGCTCATTAGTAGAGATACTCTTTTCGTGTGCTTTCCGACAAAACGTTGTTACAACCTCAACAAGTGCAGCTTGTGAGATGTAGAGGTCGTGACCATGATCGGGAGCGCAAATGTCGAGAAGCAACAATTGCCCACGCTCTAAGATGTAGCGTTTCACAATGGCTGATGTGTCTAAAAAGTAGACTGCCATTAGTAAGGCCCTCGGTCTTCAATCACCATATCGGAGGCAGTCTTGCCTCCAGAAAACAATTTTGCTAGTCGTTGACGCTCGGCTTCTTGCTCTTCAGTTAATGGTCGTCGTGTGGGAAGATTGAGCAGTTTCCCTTCGCGATATTGCTGTTCCATGAACTCTCGTCCCGTTAATGGTCGCTTCATTGTTTCTTCTGGTAAAGAGGATTGAAGTTGACGTACCATGATTTCATGCAGGAACGTTTCCATCTGTTGCCCATTCTTGGCTGCTTCCGCTCTAAGAGCATCATATTCCTGATCACTGAGCATAACCGTCATTTGATGTCCCATGAAATGTTTCCTCTCCCTTGTCTTGATCGTCTAATAATGGCATTACGCCAATTGTAACATATGTGGTGCAAGCGTTCATACCTACTTTTCCTGAAGAACAATCTTTTCTGTCCGATCTGTTTCTGTAGACATAGTGCCTCGTTGTACACCACAAACTCAATAAAAGGTGGTGTGCTATCTACCTTCGGCTTTGAGGTCACGGAGCAATCGTGTAAGCGTCTTCTGATAGAAGTCGTGATCTTTCCAGCGTGTAAAGTCTCCAATATGCCGCATCCGTCGAACATCTGCTGCCCACGCTTCATCTGTCTGCATCACCGTCTCATCCAACTTGACAGGAAACAGCACTAGCTTTTTGTGCTGCTGTTCCTTGTCAAAGGCAGTTTCGACTTCCTTTTCCACCCAAGTGCTATTCACAGAATGTTCCGACAGCACCAACAACAGCTTATCATGATGCCGAATAGCTTCATCTATACTACTTCTAAAATTGTCACCAATTTTGAGGTCTTCTTTGTCAAGCCAGCATCGAACATTGTTATGCTGCAAGTCGGTGTACAAGCGGTCAACAAATTCAGCGTCTTTACTGGAATAGCTGATAAAGCAAGTGTAATACTGAATAGGTTGACTTACAAGAGAGCACATATACTCGATGAAGGTATCAGGTGCACCTGTTCCACGAAGAAATACCTCTGGAATGTGTCCTTGTGAACGAAAGATGGTATTGATACTCAAATTAGATGGACCATCATGCTCTACTGTTTCAAGTCCTTGCACGTCTCGCAAGTCAAGTTCTCCAAAAATAGTTCCGCCCACAGTGCTGCAACTGAAATTGGTACCAATAAGGATGGTACTGATGAAGTTAGCATCGACGAGATTAGCACTATCAAGGTCGGCACCTATAAGGTCAGCATGTCTGAGATCAGCGTGACTGAGGTCAGCATGTCTGAGATTAGTATATCTGAGGTCAGCGTCTCTAAGGTTGGCAAAGATGAGGAGGGCACCATAGAGACTAGCACTACTGAGGTCGGCACCCATCAGGTTGGCACTAGTCAGGAAGGCGCCCATGAGGTTACTATGATTGAGGTCAGTATTTCTAAGGTTGGCACTGCTGAAGTTGACACTATTAAGATTAATACCACTGAGGTTTTTATGGGTAAGGTCAGCAGATATAAGGTCAGGACGTATACCTGGATGTTGCTCTCTCCATTTGTTCCATGTTTCTCTTCCTTGCAGAAGGATATCAAAATGCTCTTGATTTGCCATAGACATGTTGTCCTCTCTCGTTTGATTCCGTCCATTTATTGTAGAGAAACGAAACGCAAAAGGCAATGGTATATCAAGCATTGGTTCTGTAGGAACATAGAGGAGGGCCGTGTGCAATATCTCACATCGAAAATAATCTGCATTTGACAAAAATTTAACTGTATCTCAACTAAAATATACCTATCTCTACCTCCTTAGTGCGTTAGTCTATATCTATACTAGGAAGCTATATATTTAGCTATTCGTAGTTTTAGAGTTTTTGAGGAAGTAGAAAGAAGGCTTATGTTGAGGAAAAAGATTTTTTTATCAAACATTGTTCTGGTAATGTTTCTGATGATTGTAGTAGGAGTTTTTGTCACGCTACCCAAATCATCTCATGCAGCACCTCAAAGTAGTACTGCAACTAAGGTACCTACTACTACCGCAACTATCTCGGTAAGTCCAACCAATTTACCAGATAGTCAATGTATCCCTATAACGCAGAACTCAGTTGATGAAATTGGTTATCAGTCGTGCTTAGTGACTGTCACGTTGAATCAATCAGT
>CAXUHF010000228.1:0-878 GCA_964250765.1 uncultured Ktedonobacteraceae bacterium
TTACGCTTCTAACTGACGCGCCAAATCTTCAAAGTCGCTCGCTACAATGTCGAACACGCCTTCCGGTATTGTAGCGGGCGTTTTATCTGGGCCATATTCCAGAAGACGCGGCACGAAGCCTGCTTTGAGTCCCACTTTTTGAGCTGCGTGTAAGTCATCTGGATGTGCCGCGACGAGCATTACCTGTTGTGGTTGCAGGTTCAGCAGTTCGTAGGTCATCTGATATGCACGCGGATCGGGCTTGTATGCCTTGACCAATTCCGCCGAAAAGATGACATCCCACGGGAGATTGCTGTACTTCGCCATATCAACCAGCAAGCCTACGTTGCCATTCGAGAGTGTGCCGAGAATGTAGTGTTGCTTCAGACGTGTCAAGCCTGCAATTGCATCAGGCCACGGTTGAAGTCGATGCCAGACCTTGTTGAGATGTATCTTCTCATCCTCGCTCAAACTTGTAACACCAAATTTCTTGAGCGATTCATCTAAGGCCATACGATGTAAGCCGTCGAGATTTGTCCAGGGCAACTCTTGTCTCATGACACGTTGCATATTTGGACGATACTGACCGCGCCACTCGTCGGAAAATGCTGCCCAATCGACCTGTAACCCCTTCTCGCGGTTTAACTGCTCGCCCTCACGTATAATCGTGCCGCGATAATCAACAACGGTCCCAAACACATCGAATACGAGCGCATGTACTTCTGTTGTGGTTGTCATGATAGCTCCTCTCTGTTATCTATGGTCTCTACTTACTATATACTATTCTCGTGTTATAATCCGTATCATAAATGAAAACTCTATCTGCTGTTAAGAATAGGGAGACCGCAAGCGGGGGGGGCACCAAAATTTTTTTTTTTGAAGGTGGTTAGGGGCAGACA
>CAXUHF010000228.1:946-2861 GCA_964250765.1 uncultured Ktedonobacteraceae bacterium
CCCTACACGTAGGGCAACACAAATATGTAGGGGAGACCCTTGCGGTCTCCCTGTTAACGACAAAAATTTATAGAAATGAGAATATGAAAATATGTATACACATATGAAGAATATCACGAAACTTACGCTAGGGGTTACCGCACTTGCTATTACTGGCACCATTACAGCAAAAGCGATGAATAACACCTTTCTCCATCAATTACAAACTCCTCCAACACATCAGGTTGCCGACTATGATGTGGCTATGGAAAAAATTGACCGTATACTTGAGTTCGAGAAGACGCAACCGTTACAAGACATATGTCATACAACAGTGCTAACACATGGACATAAAACTGAACAGGTTATTATTTTGATGCATGGCATGACCAGTTGTCCTCGGCAATTCATCGAATTCGGTACTCTCCTCTTCGAGCAGGGATACAATGTGCTTATTCCGCGCATGCCCTATAACGGATATACAGATTTAGAAACAACCGATCTTCGATATCTCACGATGAAGGATTTGCGCGACTCTAGTGCGGTAATGGTGGATATCGCGCATGGTCTAGGCGAACGCGTTACCTATGCTGGACTCTCGGTAGGTGGAACGATGGCGGCATGGGTTGCACAGTACCGCACTGATGTCGATAGGGCAATACTTATCGCTCCTGCCTTCACCATTGATCGGCACCTTGGTATTGGTGTAAGTAAACTTGTGATGTACTTGCTCTACCTGCTGCCCAATCTCATGACGCAGTGGTTTCAGCCAGGGCATGGTTCTCCTTTCGGGTATCGTGGCTTTGCTACCCGTAGCCTTGCGGTAACGATGCGCCTCGGTTTTTCCGTCTATGAAGCCGCTCTCAAAGCAAAACCAGCAGTGCAGTCCATACTTATTGTAACCAATGCTGCTGACCCTTCCATGAACAACGCCATTATACGAGGCTTGGTACAGAGGTGGCAAAAGCTTGGACTGAGGTACTGCGAAATGTATGAGTTCGACGCAAGCCACCATCTACCTCATGACATTGTTGGTACACAAAACCCGCAGCAACACGTCGCTTTCGTCTATCCTATTTTGCTTGCCCTTATCACGAGGAAACAAAATGTGGAGGTGACTGAGCAGTAGGGACCGATTTATCACGTCCTCTTAGCGACTGGTATGCCGACAAGGACGCGATAAATCGATCCCTACTAGTTTGTCAAACGAAACATATCAGGGCCAGGGCACCCGCAAGGGGATGCCCCTCCCATACGACGATGGCATTCATGAAGCGAGTTCATGTATGGGAGGGGCATCCCCTTGCGGGTGCCCTGGCCTCACTCAGTAGCCTTGTGTTCTTTGTGAGTCTGAGATATCTTTAAGGGGTACAGTTGCTACCACTACGTGAAAGGATCATATATATGAGTGGAATAGATACCGTCAGAGCATTTGTCACAGCGATAGAGAACAATGAGAAAGAGGGAACCGTCAGCCCGCTTGCCGATGATTTTCTCTTTAGTGGCTGGACGCCGAAACCACTGGACAAAGCCGATTTCATCACCACCTTTGCCGAAATCAAATCAGGTATTCCCAGCTTGATGTTCAATCTGCATAATCTGTCTGAAGAGGGAACCACCGTAACTGGTAGTATCCAGATTGCAGGCTATCAGAGCGATTCCTTTAGTATTCCTCCATTAAGCCTACCACCGATACCACAGATGGCACGTAGTGTCTCGCTTCCAGTTGAAGATGTTGAGTTTGAAGTTGCAGACGATAAGATCGTGAGTTGGACTGTGCATCATGTCGAGGGCGGTGGCATCAAAGGCTTGTTGCATCAGCTAGGATTTGACGCGCCAATCATCCAGTAATGATGTAGTGAAAAAATTTTTTATTGGTATCAGCAAAAGTGCTTGGGAGTGAAAAATTTTTAACTAAAAAAATTAAAAATTGTGT
>CAXUHF010000228.1:2871-4588 GCA_964250765.1 uncultured Ktedonobacteraceae bacterium
TTATTAATTCAAAATTTGTTGCTGGGCTACACCAACCCCGCTAAGATATTCAACATTTTTTCACTACATCATTTCCTATTGCTCTTGACAAACATCCTTGGTCTCATGCACAATTACCTTTATACCTTTCCCTGTAGCTCAGTGGAGGAAGGATTCTTTTTTTTTATGGAAATATATGGACGACACCAGTTCCCCGGACGCCTCTTTATTGTAGAGGGCGTGGATGGTTCCGGGAAGAGTACTCAGATCGCGCTACTGCGGCAGTGGCTGATTAGCGAAGGGTACACTGTGTTTTTTAGTGAGTGGAACTCTTCTCCTCTCGTCAAAGAGACAACGAGCAAAGGGAAAAAGAAGCAACTTCTGACACCTACAACTTTTAGCCTGATTCATGCAACCGATTTTGCTGACCGTACCGAGCATGACATTATTGCACCACTCAAAGCCGGAGCGATTGTGCTGGCGGACCGCTATATCTATACCGCCTTCGCACGCGATGTCGCACGCAACGTAGACCGTGAATGGGTCCGCGAGTTGTATCAGTTCGCGGTAAAACCAACGATAGCCTTTTACTATCGTGTCCCGCTCGAAACCTCATTAAGTCGTATTCTCACGGGCCGCACCGAACTGAAATACTATGAAGCAGGTATGGACCTTGGCCTGAGTTCTAATCCGCACGAGAGTTTTAAGCTCTTCCAACAACGTATCGTCAATGAGTATGAGTCAATGATTGATGAATTTGGCCTGACGGTTATGGATGCGACATTGCCCATTCCCGAACAACAAAGACAGATGCGCAAACTGGTGAAGCCATATCTCAAGGGTGTACGCCGTTTGCATTCCTCCGCACGTGACGCGGCAGAGGCTGCATTAGGACGTGAGCGACAAGAGCAACCAGTCGAAATTGAAAGCATTATAAGAGGTGAGCGATGAACGCAATGGGATCATATGGTGGAGGTTGGTCCTACGCGGCAGCTTCCTATGAAAGTAAAAGTGCAACTGAAACATATTCATCATCCTCTAAAGCGGAGCGTGAGTCTGTGTCAAATCTAGCTTTTTATGGCATCGATGCCATTCACCTTAAGGAACGCGATGAACTGTTGCCAGGACGCTTGATTGTTATCGAGGGAACCGACGGTGTTGGACGTTCGACGCAGGTTAACCTGTTACGACCGTGGTTGGAGAGCAGTGGTTATGCCGTTGTCGATACCGAAATGACGCGTTCTGCCTTGGTAGGTCCTGGCCTCAAGCATGCAAAAGAGGGACATACGCTTGGACCGATCACCTTGAATCTGTTCTACGCAACCGATTTCGTGGACCGCTTTGAGAACCAGATCGTGCCAGCATTGCGTGCTGGATTTGTCGTTCTCACAGACCGCTACATCTATTCGCTTATGGCACGCGCCATTGTACGTGGCGCAGACCCACGTTGGATACGCTCTATTTATGGATTGGCCTTGAAGCCTGATGCTATCTTCTATCTACGTATTGGCCTCGATGACCTTGTGCCGCGTGTCTTGCAACGTGGTGGCTTCGACTACTGGGAGTCCGGCATGGATATGCGCCTCGGTGCCGACCTCTATGAAAGCTTCGTCAACTACCAAACACGTCTCATCACAGAATATGAGAAAATGACGCGCGAATTTAACTTCCACGTCATCGACGCCAGCCGTCCCGTCGAACACATGGCGGAACAATTCAAAGAAGCCATTCTACCATT
>CAXUHF010000229.1:0-4552 GCA_964250765.1 uncultured Ktedonobacteraceae bacterium
TCCTTGTTGGCGATTGAAGAGGCCAAGAGGACGTGATACATCGGTCCCTACGACCAACGTATCCGCATTAAATTGTTAAAACAGCATAATTATGGCCCCTACAAACTACCTCACCTCTATTACAATGTCCTGTGAGTCGCTCACTTTGTCTGTGACCTCGCCGATACGCTGGAAGGGAACCTCGTTCTGCTGTGAAAGCGTTTGCCAGCGGCTTGGCTCGATGGCGGCGAAGAGACCGCCGGACGTTTGAGGATCAAAGAGTAGTGCTTGTTGAAGCGTGTCTATATCTGTATCGAAGTGAATGTGCGCTCCAACGGCTCGTTCGTTACGTCCCGTGCCACCTGGAATACAACCAAGTTCGGCATAGTGCAGGACGTTGGGTAACAGGGGAAGTGCTGCGAAATCGAAACGCATGCGTGTCAGGCTCTGGGACGCCATTTCCCAGGCATGTCCCAATAAACTAAAGCCTGTGATGTCCGTGACCGAGTGGACGGCAGAACCAGCTTGCACGAGGAGTTCGCTGGCACGTTTGTTGAGCGTCGTCATCGAGCGCACTGCCGCCGCCATGTCGTCTTCGGACACTTTATCGCGCTTCTGTGCTGTTGTCAGTAGCCCCGTACCAAGTGGCTTGCTCAGAACAAGCACATCGCCCGGTTTGGCTCCCCCTTTTGTTAAGATAGAATCGGGATGTACCATACCAGTGACTGCAAGTCCATATTTCGGTTCGTCATCGGAGATGGAGTGTCCCCCTGCAATCACGCTTCCCGCTTGCTCAACAATATCCATGCCGCCGCGCAAGACCTCACTGAGAATGCTCGTATCCAGGTTTTCAGGCCATGCGACAAGGTTGATCGCCATGAGGACCTGCCCACCCATTGCATATACATCGCTTAGCGCGTTCGTGGCAGCAATCGCACCAAATGTGTAGGGATCATCCACAACCGGCGGAAAGAAATCGGCCGTACTAATAATGGCTTGCTGATCATTGACACGGTACACTGCCGCGTCATCAATGGCACCTAACCCAACCAGGAGTTGAGATGGCACGTTGCGTTGGCGTAAAGGACGAAGCACTTCCGCCAGTATGTCAGCACCTATCTTAGCCGCGCAACCAGCGCAGTTCGCAAGCTCTGTCAGTCGCACAGGTGAATTTGTCGTCATCGAAAAAGCCTTTCTTTTTCTCTGTTCGCTTGAAAAATATCTACTACCTTCATTAAGCCACAAAAACGTGCGTAGGGGTCTAATTCTATTACACCCTGTGAGCGTTTCACAATCTTTACATGATTGATGAAACGTTGCAAATATCCCGCAAACATTGTAGTATGCCCACAGGGTGTAATAGAATTAGACCCCTACAATTGGCGTCCGTTGGTCCTATGGTATAAGCACGATCTTGCCATTTGTATGGCGTTGCTCCAATTCGCGGTATGCCTCTCGAACCTCAGTGAGGGGGTAGGTGCGAGCAATCGGAATTTCTAGTTTTCCCTGGTCGATCCGTTGGGCGAGATCAGCTAGTACCTCGGCACTCGCTGCCTGCGCAGTTCCCTCGGCCTTGACGCCATACTTTGCCACAGCTTCAAAGTTAGCAATCGTATCGATACGCTCTGGTCGAACACCAAGCTTGAGGGCAAGTTCGACGTAATCGGCACCAAAGGTATCAATAAACGCGTCGAGAGAATTGTCAGTAGCTGCACGAATACGCTCCTCGACACCCTCACCGTAGGCAACCGGAATGACGCCGTGATCGCTTAGCCACTGATGATGAGCCGTACTTGTCAAGCCAATCACCTTTGCACCCTCTTGTACCGCCAGTTGCACCACGATTGAGCCAACTCCGCCAGCCGCACCTGAAACGGCAACGGTATCTCCCCGTTTCAGCGAGACCGCGCGAATAGCCGCGTATGCTGTGGTGCCAGCGACAAACAACGCGCCCGCAACTTCCCAGGAGACGTTGCGTAGACGAGGAGTAAGGTTGCTAGCTTCTACCACGACAAACTCTGCATGGCTGGCCCTCTTGTCCGTAAAACCAATCACCTCATCGCCCACGGCGAAACTTTGCACTCCCTCACCGACAGCGGCAACGACACCCGCAAGATCACTGCCCTCTCCAGAGGGAAACGTGGCAGGCCAGCGTTCGGCAAGCAAGCCTTTACGGATGGATGCCTCACCTGGATTAATACCGGCTGCCTTGACATTGACAAGGACTTGCCCCGACCCTGGCGTTGGTTGCTCGACATCTACGACCTGCAACACGTCGATATCACCATACTGATTAAATCTGACTGCTTTTGGCATTATCTTCATTCCTTCTTCTTAGCTATCGTCTGATTGTTTATTGTTCGTGCGCATACATACGCTCAAAAAATTCTTGAGGACGTATCGCTTATAGTTACTATATCCGAAAAACTTGTATCTTGTAAGAAGGAACCAAAAAGTGATATAGTTACCAAATGGAGACTAAGCAACAAACATACCCCGATATCTTTCAAGCGAACTGCCTATCACGGCAGGTGCTAGGATTGGTCGCGGATCAGTGGACGCCACTGGTCATTCATGCATTAGAGGAGGGCACGATGCGCTTTGGTCAATTGCTCAAGCGCATCGATGGCATCTCGAAAAAAATGTTGACCCAGACACTGCGAGCGATGGAACGCAATGGCCTGGTACGACGCGTCGTCTATGCTGTTGTGCCGCCAGTCGTAGAATATTCTCTTACGCCATTGGGCCAGACGCTGATAGAGCCGATGAAAGTGCTAAGGAACTGGGCATACGGGCATTTGCAGGAAGTCGCGCAGGCTCGAACGACGTATGATCAGCGCGAGCATACGCAAATCCAGGAAGAAACGGCTTCCCTCGTTCAACAGCGATAGCTACGACTAGGGCGTTATGCTAGTTCGCGCTTGACCCGCGCTTAATCGCTTCCGGCGACAGCATAAGGCACTCGCGATGGCGGGTCGAAGCACTTGTTAGGCAGTGCAGACAAGCCATCACGCCCGTCAGCAGTCGAACACCGACCAGCATATCTCGTTTCGCAACCGCTGATCCTCCAGGACGAGTTCGCGAATCGCATCGGGGAGCTGTTCGCGCTGCCAACGGCACTCGAGCGAGCTGGCACTCTCACCCTCGCATCCGGGGGCGGCCGCACGCGCGGCCTTGATCGCGTAGGCCGCAGCACCAAGCTCGTGTGCGGCGACATGCGCTACCGCTGCGGCTTGGCTGGCAGCAAACGCGGCGTGTCGAGCGGCTCCGCTCAGCTCTCTTGCCGCAGCTTGGGCATGGCCTGCCGAATCGCGGGACTGAGACATCTTGATCTCGCCGCGCGCCCATGCGCGAGTCTGCTCGATCGCCCGGCGGGGCCGCGGGTCTGAGGGTTGCACCGACTCGAAGAGGTGCAGAACGTGCTCTGCGCACGCGCTGGCCCACAAAGCCAGGAGCCGATGGTCGGAGTCCGTGAGCGTCCCCCCGCGGCGGATGGTGATGAAGCGAGGATCGCGGTCTTTAGGGAGTATCATTGTTGCACCCGTCCTGTTGCATCTGTCCAAAGGATGCCAGCACCTTGGACAATTTACACAACTCTTGACATACTATCCGATGGATACTACTTCTCTTCAGCCTTTTCCGCAATTTCCCCGTGTTGGACAATATCGCCATCTTGAAACAAGATATTCTGCAATGCAATTTTCCACTTGGCATTCTGACGCAAGAGAAACTCGAGGTCCATGCCAAAGTGTTTGAATTCCTCTTGTTGAGCGTTCGCCATGATCGCTCGTGCTTGATCGTTCTGCTCAACAGACATCCGCTGCTCATACCAGTTGATCGCCTCTGCCTCCTCTGTCAGCGAAGCAATCATACGTGCAAACGTGCGTGTCTCTTGCGACAGCTCCTGCGCAGGTTCATGATATTGATCAAACCCCATTCTTGCATCTCCTCTGTGTGTCTCTTGTACGCAACTCTTTTTATTGCGTTTATTTTCTCTAGCTAGTAAAAGGAAGCACCTGAACCAATCTTTATACAATTATACGACAAATGAACATCCTGGTGACACAAGGTACATTAAAAAGAGAGGGTAAGACACGCGGAAGAGTTTATAGGTTGCCGTAAGAGGATGGGGCGAGAGGGACTCGAACCCTCACGACCTTTCAGTCAAGGGATTTTAAATCCCTCGTGTCTACCATTTCACCACCGCCCCATATGCGGTGACATGATAGTATCATGCCACCATACATTTCGTCAACACTTTTTTTGTGAGTACCAGGGCTGTTCAAAAACTGAGCGTTGGCATGACAGGGCTTGCCTGTCATGTCTCCCCACGGCTCGACATATGATTACAAATCCAGCAATTCTTATCTTGATGCCTATAGGTGTAGATGCCTATAGGTGTAATAGAATTAGACCCCTACGATGACTCAATCTTTAGGCAATCAACCGTCGGCGAACGTGTTGAACCGTCTCATCAATCCTCGTCAACATCGTCAATCGTCCACAGGATGAACCACCGTAGGGGTCTAATTCTATTACACCCCATACGCATCAAGCTAAGAATTGTTGAGTT
>CAXUHF010000230.1:0-4495 GCA_964250765.1 uncultured Ktedonobacteraceae bacterium
TATTTTGCTTGACAATCCTTTTATTGTATGATATATTGACTATAGCCCCAGAGATGCAGAGCACGCCGTCCCATAACCTGTTTCAATATTCCCACAGTATGTAGAGGCGTGTAGACTATCTTTGGTATGTTCCTTGATACCTCTTACACTCACCCAGGCAGCCCGTTTTCGCGTACTTTTATACTAGACGCATAGGGACAATCTTATTCCGTCCCAATAGTGATGCCGCCTATCGTTTCTCAAAAGGGTATGACAACGAAACTTACTACCCACTATCTCAATCGAGCGCACTTCCCAAAACATTATCGGTTCTACACAGAAAGGAGAATGGGCGTGTTCTTCCTTTAAGAATGTGTCCTGTCCCACACAACGTGAATATTGCTGAACTAGAAACAAGAACAATCACAGAGTTACGCGACATTGCGCGCGATCTCGAACTTTCCGGTTATACCGCCCTCAAGAAACAAGACCTCGTGTTCCGACTCCTCCAAGCTAACACAGAGCAGCAGGGCAACATCTTTAGTGCCGGAGTCCTGGAAATCGTGGAAGATGGTTTTGGCTTTCTACGTCAGGAACGCTTCCTACCAGGAAACATGGATGTGTACGTCTCACAATCGCAAATCCGCCGCTTCGGACTTCGCACAGGTGACATGGTTTCGGGTCAGGTACGACCACCGAAAGACAACGAAAAGTACTACGGCCTATTAAGAGTCGAGGCAATCAACGGTATCGACCCCGAAATTGCGAAACGTCGTCCCCACTTCGATGTCCTGACTCCTATCTTCCCCCGCGAAATGTTCAACCTGGAAACCGGCCCCACCAATATCTCTGGTCGTATTGTGAACCTTGTTTCCCCCATTGGACGTGGACAGCGCGGCCTGATCGTCTCTCCACCAAAAGCTGGCAAGACGATGTTGCTCAAATCCATTGCTAATTCAATCACTGAAAACTATAGCGATGCGCACTTAATGATCGCCCTGATTGGTGAGCGACCAGAAGAAGTCACGGATATGAAACGCTCGGTCCGTGCCGAAGTCATAAGTTCAACCTTTGACGAGCCAACCGAAGCGCATACACGTGTTGCGGAAATGGTCTTGGAGCGTGCCAAACGCCTTGTTGAGAGTGGACGCGACGTGGTGATTCTGCTCGACAGTATCACACGTTTGAGTCGCGCCTACAATCTCGCGGTACAGCCGAGTGGTCGTACACTCTCTGGTGGTCTCGATCCAAGTGCGCTGTTCCCACCAAAACGCTTCTTTGGCGCCGCCCGTAAAATTGAGGAAGGTGGTAGCCTGACCATCATCGCCACGGCCCTTGTTGACACTGGTAGCCGTATGGACGATGTGATTTACGAAGAGTTCAAGGGTACCGGTAACATGGAACTCGTATTGAACCGCAAACTTGCCGAGCGCCGTGTCTATCCTGCCATCGACATCTCCTTGTCTAGTACACGCCGCGAAGAATTGTTGCTTGACGACAAAACCATGCGTGCCGTCGTGGTTATGCGCCGTATGTTCTCAACCCTTGCCGACCAGCGTGGCCTTGAAGCAATGGAAGCTCTGCTACAACATATGTCTAAGACTAGCAACAACACGGAATTTCTGGCAACCCTCCATAAAAGCGTCCTCTAATTCCCAAAAAGCTGCTGGCAATACCATGTGTATGGTATTACTAGCAGCTTTTTTATACTTTGTGTAACTAGCCCAACCCGAAACTCTATAAGGACAGATAATGCTGTTGAACAAATGATAGGTGTGATACCCTCTACTATAGTATGATTGCCGCAATGTTTTGTAAGGTCAAGAGCTATTGTGGACGCATCTGCTGGTTACTAAGCCAATAAGAATGTGCCTGATTCAGGAACCTTTCCGCATCTTGTGGAACTACAAAAGCACGCCGAGGGATAACCACAGCCAGTACGATTCTTGAAGAACTGCTATGCACGATAAAATAGAGATTATATTTATCCTGCCCGATGGTTTTGATCGCGCTCCAGTTTCGGACTCCTTCACCCTGATTTGACCTCTCTTGAATGCCTTCCGGTATGAGGCTGATAACATGCTCTCCTCCGAATCCTGCTCCTTGAGAGGCAGCGCGACGTAGAATAGATATAACTAGCAGGGGAATTGCAATGAGAAGTATCAATGGAGGTAACAAATTAAAAAGAGAAAATGAGAAGTATAGAACCAGAAGAGTAAGCAGGATGAAAAAGGCATATACGAGTAACAATACCAACGAGGTCCAACGACGTTGCTGAGTGTATATGTAGATGTTGTAGTGCCAGATGTCCTCTCGTGTCAGGAAAAAGCGTACTTCCATAATCATTCCTCTAAATAAGCTACTTGATAGAAGCCATCAGAGAGAAGTATAACATTGGTTCGTTGGCTCAATCTACCTTTGTATGACTTTTGGGCACGGCTTGTTACAAATCTTCAGACGTTTTCATCGCATTCTACAAATTGGTAATGATAAGATATGCTCATGAAGGTGACAGGAAGACCGCAAGGGTCTCCCTGAGGTTACTCTTACAGGAGGGAATGAACAATGGCCCCACAATCCAATGATGGACAGCAGCAGAGTTCTACCACAGACGATTTTCGCCAGTTGTTGACGAAGGAAGAACATTTCGCGCCAAGTGCCGAAATGCTCTCAAGCGTTGATGTGAAAGACTATCAGGCACTCTACGATAAAGCAGCGAGCAATCTTGAGGCGTTTTGGAATGAGATAGCGCAAGAGTTTGAGTGGGTCAAGCCGTGGTCGCGTGTCTTAGAGGGAACCGCTCCTGGCGCACAATGGTTTGTTGATGGACAAGTCAATATCACGACGAACTGTCTTGACCGTCATGCGCAGGGGAGTCGGGCCAACAAAACTGCATTGTTATGGGTAGGCGAGGATGGCGAGGAACGCACATACACATTTCCAGAGTTACTAGCTCTCACCTGTCAGGTTGCGAATGGCTTGCGTTCGCTCGGCGTGAAAAAGGGAGATCGCGTCTGTATTTATTTGCCGCTGACTCCAGAGGGTATCGTCACGATGCTTGCATGTGCGCGTATCGGTGCGATTCACTCGGTTGTCTATGCTGGATTAGGTAGCAGTGCGTTGCGCTCACGTATTGAGGACGCACAGGCGCGTATCATTGTGACCTCCGACATCGGCTATCGACGTGGCAAGGTAACACAATTGAAAACCATTGTCGATGAGGCGGTGAAAGACCTGGACCTCGTAGAAAAGGTTGTCGTGTATCGTCGTGGCAATCCCGTTGTACCACTGGACCCTTCGCGCGAAGTCGATTTCTACGATCTGTGTAAGGCACAGGCAACAACCTGTCCTGCCGAGGTCATGGAGTCGGAAGACCCGTTGTTTATGCTGTATACCTCCGGCTCAACGGGTGCGCCTAAGGGATGCGTCTATACGCATGGTGGTTATATGGTTGGTGTGGCGTACTATATCAAGCTGGCATTCGACTTGAAAGAGGACGACATCTACCTGTGCATGTCCGATATCGGCTGGATTGTGGGACACAGCGCGATGGTGTATGGACCGCTAGCGAACGGGACGACAATTCTGGTGCGTGAGGGTGCGCCCGATTATCCCAATCCAGGGATTATTTGGGAAGTCGTAGAGAAGTATGGCGTGACCAAACTCTTTACCGCGCCTACCGCACTACGTATGTTTATGAAGTTTGGACCACAATATCCAAAGACACATGACTTGAAAAGTCTACGCTTGATTGTGTGCGCAGGGGAGCCACTCAATCCAGAGGCATACCTGTGGGCGCGAGAACACATCGGGGATAATGGACGTGTCACTCTCTGTGATAACTGGTGGCAGACGGAGACCGCAGCTCCAACGGTGGCAACATTGCCGAGTATGGAGGTACGACTTGGACGTGCAGGTAAGCCGTTGCCAGGGTATACCGTAAAGGTACTTGACCGCAGTGGGCAACCTGTGGGAATCAATCAGGGTGGCTATCTGGTGATCGAGGGGACATGGCCTCAGATGTTCCGTACCATCTGGAAGAATGAGCAACGCTATCTCGATTATTGGCGTACTGTGCCACCTTATTATACAGCAGGCGATGTGGCAACGGTTGATGACGCTGGCTATATCGCTGTGCTGGGCCGCTTCGATGATGTGATGAATGTCGCAGGGCATCGTATCGGAACGGCTGATGTGGAGAGCGCGTTAGTCAGTCATCCAGCAGTCGCAGAGGCGGGCGTTATCAGTAAGCCAGACGCGATGAAGGGCGAGGCAATCAAGGCATTTGTCACGCTCAAGGTTGGTCAGACGCCAAGCGATGAACTACACAAAAGCCTGATCGAGCATGTACGCCGTGAACTAGGACCAATTGCAACACCATCCGAGCTAGACTTTGTCGCGGGCCTGCCCAAGACGCGCTCCGGCAAAATCATGCGTCGCGTGTTGAAAGCACGTGAGCTAGGGACCGAGTTGGGTGACTTGACGACTATCGAGGAGTAGTTTAAGTGTGCAGTTA
>CAXUHF010000231.1:0-4392 GCA_964250765.1 uncultured Ktedonobacteraceae bacterium
TCGAGTCCGAGGAGAGAAAGCGCGTCGGAGTCAATGGGGTGTTCTTGCATAGAATGCTCCTTGTAGAGGAATGAGTGACTAGGGGAACGCTCAAAAACGGGGAAGAGATGACCGTCAGCAAGGACTGTACATGAAGAGGGGAATTTCGGGCGTTGTGTACGCTAGTGGTAGGAGGTACGTCTACAACCTTCTTTGGTCGCTTGCTTGTACTAACTATACCTGCTTGCTTCGGAAATGTCAAGGGGATTTTCCATAAATATATTGAACATTCGTAGGGGTCTAATTCCATTACACCCTCTGAGCGATTGACCGTGTGGATGTACATAGTGAAACGTTGCATCAATCCTGGGGACAGAACTAATTGCCAACAAGGGTAGAACCGCCGTAGGGGTCTAATTCCATTACACCCTCGTGGCATTCCACAATATTGGGAGGACATATTGCAATATGGCATCAATTCCTGCCACATGGTCGATTGCCGACAAGGGTGTAATGGAATTAGACTCCTACGATGGTTCGCAACCTGATTAAATCATTACGCCGTGCCGATAAGAAATATAAAGAGTTGCTTGAACTCAAGAAAAATGCTATAAACCATATTCTTTATTTGGAGGTGTACATGGCCTCGTCCACCGTACCTACTATCTATACACCAGTAGCTCCCGATGCAGATGCATCAAATGAGCCGCAGCCAGGAGATGCACAGGCATTTCCGGCTGTCCTCACAAGACGCGACCTGACAGTACTGATGGTGTTAACCGTTGTCTTTATCTCTAATATCAATGGTGTGCAGTTCGCAGGGCCTGCCGCGTTTATCTATTGGACGCTTGGCCTACTGACATTTCTTCTGCCAATGGCCTACGTGACACAGTGGCTGGCGAAACGCTTTCCTGGTCAAGGGGGGATCTATCTCTGGGCTGTTCAGATACTTGGTCCGCAGTGGGGCTTCATTTCTGCCTTTTGTGCATGGCTCTCTGGCACAATCGCAGTCGTCTCTGCCGTTGAAGGCTGTACTGTATTTATTCAGTATCTTGTCCCAACATGGTTCGCACATCCTTTACAAATATGCCTCGGAATTATCGCCCTGCTCTGTATCGCGGCTGTCGTTACGACTCTACCACTACGTATACTCGTTCGTGTCCTGCTTGCCATTGCTGTACTCTACATAGGTGTCTGTGTAACACAGGGCATAGCGGGTGTCGTCTGGCTTTTGCAGGGTCATTCTGCGGCTGTCTCGCTAACTAACCCTGCCCAGTGGCAACTCAATGTGGGCAATGTTGCAGTCTATGGCATCGTCATTCTTGCCCTACTCGGTGTCAACACACCGCTTGTCATGGGTGGAGAAATTCGTGGGGGCAACGCTGGCGCAATGCGGGCCAGGCACTATGTTTGGTTAGGTATTGGTTTCTCATTTCTTGCCTATATCGCAGGCACATTTGGGGTGATGGTTGTTGTCCCATCCACGCAGGCAGGAGTACCAGTCGCAAATGTACAAGCCATTCAAATAGTCTTTGGCACCTTTGCGGGCAATACTGCGTCCGTCCTGGCGGCACTAGGATATCTCGGCGTCACGATGGCCTGCATTCTCATGTTTTCGCGCTTCTTGAACCGTGTCGCACAAGACTCGAACCTACCTCAGTTCTTGACGCGAGTTAATCGTGCTGGTGTGCCAATTTCCAGTATTCTTGTACAAACGGTTATTATTGCTACCATTGCCATCCTGTGTTATATGATTGTACCAACCTTCTTTTCACAATTTATGAAGCCAGATGATCTTGCTCTGGCAACTTTTACTGTCCTGCTAGCAGTCGCGTCGATAGTATGGGTGGTTTCCAGTATTCAGTTGTTCGTCTTACCGTTTGTGTTCCTGCACCGCAACAAAACACAAGAACACCAGCTTTCAAGAAAAGCATTTATACTTCTTCTCATTATGTCTTGCATGGGTATTGGAGCCTCGGTAGTTGGGATATGGGACACAGTTTCTAGCTCCTGGCTTCCCAGTCTCATCACCAACGAGCATTGGGGTATTATTGTCCTGGGTGTCACCGTTCTCGCGCTCGCCGTTGGCTGGCTCAGTAGCGAACTGCCACGCGCACAATCATTGTTAAGCGAACAACGCCGCGTCAATGACCGTGAAGTCGCGCTCCGTGCGCAATTGGAAGCTGCACACCAGCAATTACAAGAATCGCATCAGGAACAAGAGATTTCGATTCAGCAGCAGCAAGAGTTGTTAGCAGAGGTAAACCGCCTCTATCGAGAACAATCGCTTGCAGCCGTGACCGATGCGATTACTGGCCTGCCCAACCACCGTGCAGTAATGAGCCGTGTACACGAAGAACTGGCACGCTGCGAACGAGCACAAGCATCATGTGCCATTCTGTTTATCGACCTGGACCACTTCAAGCACGTCAACGACACATGGGGCCATCGTGCTGGTGACGCTATTCTACGCGAAGTGGCATCGCGCCTGCGCAACACGTTGCGCGTCGAAGATTTTGTTGGTCGCTACGGTGGCGAAGAATTCGCCATTGTACTTACAGATGCTGATATTGTGAGTGCGAGCGAGACCGCAGAGCGTTTGCGCTCAACTATCGCGGGGCAACCGTGCATCTGGCAAGCCGAGGATGGCGCGACAAACATCACCATTCCTGTCACCGCTAGTATCGGTGTTGCGGCCTATCTCTTGCACGGTGTGACACGTGAAGCACTGGTTGAACGTGCCGATCACGCTATGTACCGTGCCAAACAAGGTGGGCGTAACCGCGTCTGTGTCGCAGACTTGCCCGAAGAGGAGCATGCCCAGGTTGTCCCTATGCCGTTGCCCCAGGAAGCACCACCAACTGTAGAAACAACGGTACAGGTGTTGACCGCCGCAGCCTCCGCTCGTGATCGAGGTACAGACGATCACTCACATCGCATGGTTGTCCTCGCGGAAGCCACGGCTCGTGCTCTGCATCAGTCAGAGGAGGACGTACATCTTGTGCGTCTCGGTGCCTTGCTCCATGACATCGGTAAAATTGGTATTCCCGATGCCATTCTGCACAAACCAGGTCCCCTTTCCGATGAAGAATGGGCCATAATGCGTCTCCATCCAGAGATTGGGCAAAAAATTCTCACACAGGCAGGTGGAGCCTTCAGAGCACTTGCGAGCATCGTCGTGGCCCATCACGAACGCTGGGACGGACACGGCTATCCACTAGGGCTTGAGCATGAAGCAATTCCACTTGCCGCCCGTATCCTGACCGTCATTGACTCATACGATGCCATGACTTCGCACCGTGTCTATCGTAAGGCCATGTCGCCACTCGCCGCGCGTGAGGAACTGCAACGCTGTGCAGGCACGCAATATGACCCCAATGTCGTCGCCGCCTTCCTCCACGTCCTCGATACACACGACATCATGGGTGCCATGCTCATCCCTATCGCAGCATAACGAACGTTGACAATTAAACAAGATAACGTCAAATGTAGGGACCGATTTATCACGTCCTTGTTGGCAATCGAGAAAGTCGAAGGACATGTCAAATGTAGGGACCGATTTATCACGTCCTTCTCGCCTTTCGATATGCCAAGAGGACGTGATAATCCTGTTTGATAAAATAATGCGGATATGTCAAATGTAGGGACCGATTTATCACGTCCTCTTGGCAATCAATCGCCGAAAAGGACGTTATAAATCGGTCCCTACATGATATCCATCTATCTCTTAAAAAACCTCGTGTAAAAAGCTCCTATACCCCCCATATACCGCGTGCCCCGCTTGCATCCAGAAACAATCAACATGGATATATCCAACATCATGCAACCAACGCAGCTGATCGCTGAGCAACGAGGGCTTATCATACGAAGCGGGATCATTATAATCGTACAAAAAATAGTTCCATTGTAGCTCCTGGAATTGCTCGTAGCCGCTCAGGTCGCCACGAATAGCCATGCTTTGTGCTCGTACAACATCATCATACTGCTGCGCGAAAAGGGCCGCGACCTGCGCTGTCGCGGGCCGAATCACATCCGCCAATAACAAAGCTCCACCCGCTTCAAGACGTACCAACATATCGCGGAAGAGGACACGTTTCTGCTCATCGTCAAGATGATGTACACACAGCGACGACACAACACAGCGCAACGAAGCAGGGAGCGCGTTCCGCCATGCCTCTTCCTCCAAAAGAAACGGCAGAATCGTGAGCCGATGCTTATACGCGTCGAGCCGTTGTGCCATTTGTTCGCGCATTGTCATCGAGCCGTCCAGCGCAACATAGTGACAGTGTGGAAAGTGTTCCAGGATGGCTTGTGCCAGAATACCACCACCAGCCGCTAGCTCGACAATGGTAAACTCCTCATCCGTTTGCGCCGGAATAAGCTGCAACAAAGCCTGCGTCTGCTCCGTCCGTC
>CAXUHF010000232.1:0-4338 GCA_964250765.1 uncultured Ktedonobacteraceae bacterium
GGGTGTAATAGAATTAGACCCCTACAGACGTTCCATATTCTTAAGTTGTTTTCCTACAACCCAAATAGTACCATATATCTATAGGTAACAGAAAACGCTGAGATTTGTCGTATGCTACACTTATATTATGTACATCAAATAAGATATGAAGCATATAAACGGTGGCAAAAATACGCATGAACACACAGGCAGCAGTGCAAACATCTATAACAACAACTTCGCTTCACGTTGGATTGATTGGCGACCCTGTGGCGCATTCGTACTCGCCACGTATGCAACAGGCAGCGTTCGATACACTCGGCATCTCGGCACGCTATGAGTTGTGGCATACACCTGCGCACATGCTCCTTGAACGTGTACGTTCCTTATGTAATGAGCACTACTTAGGCGCGAATGTCACTATTCCTTACAAAGAAGCTGCGTTAGCTCTTATGGATAAGGTTGATCCTCTGGCAACACAGATTGGCGCGGTCAACACGATTGTGCATCAGGATGGCTACCTGCATGGCTATAACACAGATGCACCAGGGCTGCTTTCTGCATTACACGAACATGGTTTAGGCACACGACAAGATGACGGCAAGGTCTCTCTAAAAGAGCATACAGCTATCTTGTTAGGAGCCGGAGGTGCAGCGCGTGGTGCAGCATTCGCACTGGCAAGTGCACAGGTCTCGCAACTTGTCATCATCAATCGCAGCCTGGAACGTGCGCAGTTATTAGCAGCAGAGGTACAACAAACCTATCAGGGGCCTGTTTTTAGCTTGAACGATCCACAATTCCTCGTTCCCAGAGCAGCCGCATTGATTATCAACGCTACCTCGGTTGGTATGCACGATGAGCAAATGCCGCTTCCAGCAGAGATATTGGCGCGTTTCGACTCCGACACCTTTGTTTACGACATGATCTATAACCCGACACAGACGCAATTGCTCTGTCAAGCCCTTACAATGGGAATGCGCGGAGCAAATGGTCTCTCTATGCTGCTTCATCAAGGTGCGCTCGCCTTCACGTTATGGACTGGCGAACCCGCACCACTGGATGCGATGCGAGCAAAACTGTTTTGATTATTTGGTAGGGACCGATGTATCGCGTCCTTGTTGGCAACAGAGATGTGAACGAGGATGCGATACATCGGTCCCTACCAAATATATTTGTTGTAGAATAAGGCTAGGGATATGTACACGTAGCAAAGGAGCCTTTTCAATATGAAACTCGTTACCTTCTCCACGCCTGAACTTCCAAAGCCACATCTCGGCCTTGTGCAAAACGATGAAGTACTTGATGTCGATCTCGCCGGACGCGCATTGCAACTCACAGTTCCCGATTCGATGCTCGCACTTCTTGCTCAAAATGAGCAAGGCCAGCAAGCTATGCAAGCACTACTTGCGAAGGCGAACAATCGACCCTTTAGCCAGGTCAAAACCTTTACCGATGTTGGCGCGGTTCATACGCTACAAGAAGTCAAATTGCATGCTCCAATTCCACAGCCGCGTAAAAATGTTATCTGCATGGCGGTAAACTATGCCGAGCATGCAAGAGAAACAGCAAATGTCCGCGAACGTGCAACGACAGCTCCGCCCACAAGCCCTATTCTATTTACGAAAGCAACAACGACTATTAACGCTCCTAATGAGCCGTTTGTGATTGATCCTACAGTCTCGGAGGAGATAGACTGGGAAATTGAGCTTGGGGTCATCATTGGCAAAGGGGGCAAGCATATCAGCGAAGCGGATGCACTCTCGCATGTCTTTGGCTACACCATCATCAACGATATCACTGCACGCGACCTGCAAGCACGCCATAAGCAATTCTTCCTGGGCAAAAGTCTTGATGGCTCCTGTCCCATTGGTCCCTACATCGTCACTGCCGACGAGATAGCAGACCCACAAAAACTCTCGCTACGCCTACGCGTCAATGGCGAAATCAAGCAAGACTCGAACACCAGCGAAATGGTCTTCCCGATCCCCACGATTATAGCCACGCTTTCTGCCGTGATGACGCTCGAACCTGGAGATATTATCGCAACTGGCACGCCAAGTGGTGTTGGCTTTTCGCGTACACCACCAGAATTCCTCAGGCCAAACGACATTGTTGAGTGTGAGGTCGAAGGCTTAGGCATCCTAAGAACACCAATAAAATAAGGATATGCGGGAAGGTGCATGCACCTTCCCGCATATCCTTATTTTATTGGTATTTTAGACTCTGACTTCCTCACGCATCCAAGATGGCAGACTTCCCCATAAATTATGAGCCATTGTACGTGTATGCCAGAGGCGAGGAGGTGTTGTTACGTCAGAATCGTAGTATTGTTGCAGTTCGGCTGACAACTCTATATGAATGCCCTCGGAGTCCGCGAAACGCACAAAGAGGTCGTTTCCTGCGCCATGCCGTCCTGGTCCCCACAGAAGAGGAGTCTGATAGCGGCTGAGATAATCTGACCAGCGCAAGAGTTCTGGTCCATCAGCAACAGTAAAGGCGATGGAGTCGATACCTTGTCGGCCCTGTGTGAACAGAATTGTATGATGATCGTTTGTACAACGCAGCCATGCAGACTCGCGGAGTAACCAATCGGAGATATCGAAACCAAGTGCCTCCGTATAGAAATCAACCATCTCTTCCAAGCGTGTCGTCTGCAATCCAATGTGCTGCAACTTGTAGGGACGCAGAAGAGGACGATGTGTGCGCGTGAGAGATGAGTAAACGGTTGTGTCTTCGGGAGCGACAGAAATCTCGATACGATTACCATCAGGATCGCTAAACCAGAGCGTATCCCCTAGTTCGGGATCACCATCTCGTGTCTCCAAACGCAGATCAACGCCTGCAATTTTCAGACGTGCTGCAAGTGCCGCAAGCTCTGCATCCGTGCTCACCTCAAAGGAGAGATGGTGCAACTGCGAACGTTGCGCGGGCTTACGTCCATTTGTTACAGCAGGTCGCACATCGTTAAACAGAGCAAGGCAATGATGCTCGTCACCAAGAGCGAGAAATGTTGCAGCGTCATTCACATCTGTATCTAGTGGTGTCTCTGTTGGAATGCGCTGATCGAGACCCAGGACCTGACGGTAGAAGCGCGTCTGCACCGCAATATCACTGGCCCAAATTCCAACATGCGCCAATTTGTTGACTTTCACCTTTTGAAGTTGCTGATCGCTCACGCCTTACTCTCCTTACGTCTCCGCAGCTCGAAATTAAAACACTCGAAGGCAATCATACACACATCGAAGGCAAGGGTCAACAAAAGTACCAGAAGGTAATGGGTGTGTAAGAAAAAAAGAATACACGGACGCCCACAAGGGGCTACCCTACTATACAAACCATGTGCGGCGCACGTTACAGGTCGTGTATAGTAGGGTAGCCCCTTGTGGGCGTCCGTTGTGTCTACCCATCCCATATATTTGTTCAGAGGACTATATATGCTCTTGCAATGTGCCAGGAACTGAGGTCGGAACTAACGCTTTCAGGTCTGCTTTGGAATCAAGAAAATGTTCAACATTGGTAGAAGATAGGTCAAATGTCTCTAATACCCGAATCAGAGGTGCCTCTGGCATTGGGGTTTCGGGTGCTGGTTGTTCCTGCCACACATATGATACCTGCTGCTGTACACGTACAGGCGTTCCTTGTCTCGACTCCATAAAGCGTAGCAGCGCATCTATAAGTAATAACAATGTACGCCGCAATTGTGCGACTCTGCTTACTGACACGCAACACTCGACGCGTGCTGGATACCATGCACGACTCACAACACAAATTTGTCGTTTAAATACAGACACCTCCATCTTCCTCCTCTACACAGTATACACCCACAAAAAAATAGATTTTCCCTCAAGCGACACTGAAGTGCCGGCACTAGACCGGCTATCCTTCAGCACTCGGCGTGAAACATAACACTATGGACAATCCCCACACCCTACACCATTGCGCTTTTCCCTTGACATTGTTTGTGTTGCTACTCCAACTTCTCGGCGACTCTACAACTCCACACATCCCATCACATCCACAAATACCACAACAACGCGTTCCCTTCCTCCCCAATTGATATAGCATCCAACACCGCCTGACTCCACACCACATAGCTCTATCAATTGCCCTACATCCCATCATTGGAAACGTTGTTCTGCCATTGCTGTTGCCTTGTCGCGCACCCCACCATCACCACTACAACACTCTCAACGTCACATCACCACAACTCCCACTCTTGCGCACCCATGCTATCCATAATCCACTTCCACTACCCATCTCCGAGATACACGCTATACAAACCGCGTATAGCGCGCCTCTCACCAATGTTCGCACGTCGGCACTTCACTACCGCTCTAGGGGAATACATTCTGTAGGGAC
>CAXUHF010000233.1:0-2576 GCA_964250765.1 uncultured Ktedonobacteraceae bacterium
TCCTTGTTGGCGTATCAGTTGCCAACAAGGACGCGATAAATCGGTCCCTACAGACGATGTATTATAATAATCGAAAGCAGTATGATTTCTCTCAAAAAGAAGGGTCTACTCATGCGTCTCGCTCTCATCTCAGACATTCACGGCAATCTTGTGGCCCTAGAAACGGTTTTGACGGCAATCGCGCAACGGAACATTGACACTATTCTCTGTCTCGGTGATGTCGCCGCAGGCGGACCACAACCTACACAGGTTATCGAACGGCTACAACAGATGAATTGTCCTGTCGTGATGGGCAACACGGATACTAAATTGCTGACTATTCAGCCCAAGCAATATGAAGATGTATATACTCAGAAGACACATGACATCGACGTGTGGTGCGCACAACAACTCACAGACTCACATAAAGCGTATATTCAGACGTTCCAGCCTACACTTACACACGACCTACCACACAATAGAGTGCTTCTTGCCTATCATGGTTCCCCACGCTCGTTTAGAGAAATTTTGAAGCCGACAACACCCGATGAGGTCTTAGAGGAGGCATTTGCAGGGTTTCAAGCTGATATTATGATCGGTGGACACACGCATATGCAGATGTTTCGACGCTACAAGAATATTCTTGTGCTGAATCCTGGGAGCGTCGGCGCAGCAATGGATCGCGTCTCGCCATTTAGCGAGATGCGTAACGCACCGTGGGCTGAGTATGCTATTCTCGACACGGAAACAAACGATTTGCATATAGAGTTGTTTCGAGTGCCATTCGATATCGAAAAGTTTATCGCTATCACGCTGGCAAGTGGAATGCCACATGCTGAATGGTCTGCTGGCGAGTGGAATAGAGTATAGGAGACATACGGATGAACGAGTACATGGAAATCAATCGGGAGCGATGGAACGAACTCGTAGCGATTCACGCCGCCTCCACCAGTGACTACGATCTTGAAGGCTTCAAAAATGGGAGTATTCGCATTCGGACACTTGAACGTGAAGAGATTGGTGAGGTATCTGGCAAATCGCTGTTACACCTGCAATGTCACTTTGGAGTTGATACACTCTCATGGGCACGTTTAGGAGCGAAAGTCACAGGAGTAGACTATTCAGATCAAGCAATCACACTTGCACGGTCTCTAAGTCAGGAACTACACATGCCAGCGACGTTTGTGCTTTCAAACGTGTATGATGTACCCCAAACGCTTGATGCTGCCGGACAATTCGATATTGTCTATACATCTCATGGTGTGCTGGGTTGGTTGCCCGACCTGAAACCGTGGGCACAGGTGATTGCGCACTATCTTAAACCAGGAGGCTTTTTCTACATCGCGGAAGCGCATCCGTTTATGTGGACATTCGATGAGAGTTCACCTGATTTCAAGCTCAAATATCCCTATTTTATGCGCGAACCAATTCTCTCTATTGCAGAAAACAGTTATGCAGACAAAAACGCTAAAGTGCAGCATAGCACCGAATATGGCTGGAATCATACACTTAGTGAGATACTAAGTTCGCTCTTAGATGTCGGCTTGCGTATTGATTTCCTGCACGAGTATCCCTTCTGCTCATGGGCATGCTTTCCCAACATGAGCGAAGACACAGACCGTTGGTACAGAATTACAGACTCTGATAAGGCAGATATGATTCCTCTCACATTTACATTGAAAGCGACAAAAGTATAGGACACCGCAAGGCTATGAGATATAATGCGAGTGTTGCTTTTGCAGCACAAATAGTTGAGTTTCTTATAAGGAGCGTATAGAAGATGTCAGTAGTACGTACATCGAGGGTTGATTTACACGTCAATGGCGATGGAGCTTATGCATTCGTGGCCCAGCCTGATGATGATGCACAGCATCCCGGTTTGGTTCTCATCCAGGAATGGTATGGCATTGAGCCACACATTCTCGACCTCGCCCAAAAGCTAGCGGCACAAGGGTTTGTCGTTGCAGTGCCAGACCTCTATCATGGGAAGGTTGCCACAGAGCCAGACGACGCCCAGAAGATGATAATGATGATTAGAGGCAATGTCGATAAGGCCGCGAACGAGATTATCGGTGCGCTTGAAACCGTCAAAGCCATGCCAAACGTTGATCCAAAGAAACTTGGTCTTATCGGTTTCTGCGTCGGCGGCTTCATGACCTATACCGTCGCATCGCGCTATGCAGACCTCGGCGCTACTGTCCCCTTCTACGGTGCTGGCTACGATCCCACGCCGGAAGAGGTAGCAAAGGTGAATGCGCCTGTACTCGCAATTTATGGGAGCAGAGATAATAGCATTTCACCCGAACAGATTCAAAAAATCGAGCAACTGTACAAGGATGCTGGTAAAGACCTCACTGTAAAGGTATACGATGCAGGACATGCCTTTATCAATCCAGTGCATGGTAGTGGTAACGAACAGGCCGCATCCGAAGCATGGCCTCTCGCCATTAGTTTCTTGAAAGAGCATCTTCGCTAAACAGTTTGCTCAATTGTAAGCGACCTTCGCGCTCGACGTGAAAGTCGGATGTAGGGACCGATTTATAGCGTCCTTGTTGGCGTGTCGATTGCCCACCAGGCCGCGATAAATCGGTCCCTAA
>CAXUHF010000233.1:2586-4258 GCA_964250765.1 uncultured Ktedonobacteraceae bacterium
TTTGGATATATTTTCTACCCAACTTGCTATAGTAAAATTTGAACAAAATTTAACCTAGTTTATGCGCACTACATTATCTAATCAGGAATCATATCCAGATCAACTTCTTGTAGTTCCTCTGCATCCTCTTCCCAAAGCGGTACCTGCTTCCCACTATTTGCACGTGGTGGAAGAACAGGTAACGAGAGTACACGTTCAAAATCGTCGTCTGCCGCAATACGGTTGAAGCGTTCAAAGCCGCAGCCGAGGCAGCGATGCACAAGGACATGCTCGCCATTACGACGCTGAAAGCTGCCAATGGGTCGCATTCGAGACCTACAAATGCTCTGCCTATCGCCTGTGCGTCGATCATCAACATGTAGAGAAAACAAACAAAAGGGACAATGGTTTCGGTGATGTCCGCCGGAGGGGACTGCCCCTATAAAACGACGACACTGTTTACACTTGAATGCCTCATCTTCAGAGGCTCGGATGCGGCGTTGCTTACGTCCGTAATTTTTTGAGCGAGAATAGTCTTGCTCGTC
The DNA here is from genome assembly GCA_964250765.1 of uncultured Ktedonobacteraceae bacterium. Lineage (GTDB taxonomy): Bacteria > Chloroflexota > Ktedonobacteria > Ktedonobacterales > Ktedonobacteraceae > JBBQVS01. The sequence continues at coordinate 3,111 of CAXUHF010000233.1, forward strand.
TTCTTCTAAGTGGAAATGTTTTTTGCGTGGTGTGCGCAAGAGCGGACCTCTTCTTTATCTTCAACAGAAGTTGTTTCGTTGATAGCGTTGAAGGAGAGTCGGCAACGGTCACGATTTGTGTACCGGATAGCCGACCCCAAAAGGCAAGATCCAATGAGGTTGTAATATAAAATGACATATGCTTACTCACAAAAGGCTTCTTTCTATGCATGTACAAACATATACGTGTTTGCTTGCTTACAGACACAATGAGGTTAGGAAAGAATTGTTTATGGCGGAGGCGGAGGGCTGCTACTAAGAAAAAAGGGAAGAGACGGTACAAGACAAAACTATAGATAGCTTGTCTTATGAACTACTCGTATGGCAAATTTGGCGGTTTCGAGTAGTAGATTAGCAGTCCACCGCACAGATGAGTATAGGTTGCATCAAAAAGCCTTTCGTACCGGAGTAATCTATAGTGGAGTATAATCAGTTTTGCGAGAAAAGTCAAACAAAGTTTTAGAAATAATGGCACAAACACCATGATTGCAGCACTCTTACTCGGCATATCCTATGGCTTCGCGGCTGGCATCAGTCCTGGGCCGCTACTCGCGCTTGTGATTACGCAAACGCTGAAACGTGGCTGGCGTGCTGGTAATCTAATCGCTCTCGCACCACTACTCAGCGATCTGCCTATTGTCCTGCTAACAGTGGTGCTCATAAGTCGTTTGCCACATGCCGCTTTTGGCTGGTTGGGCATTATCGGCGGTCTATTTGTCATCTATCTTGGTATCGAGACCATTCACGGCGTATGGAAACAGCGCAACGCGAAGCAGGAAGAGATACAAGCAATCAGTAACGAGCAGGGTAGTAGTACCTCTGCCCTCTTGCTACGGGCAGCCGCAACCAACGCGCTCAATCCGCATCCGTATCTCTTCTGGGGAACGGTTGGAGCACAATTGTTAATCCGCATTGCTCAACAGAGCGGCATAAGCGGAGCAATTATTTTCTTGATTGGATTCTATGCGCTCCTTGTTGGTGCCAAACTACTGCTGGCGTTCGTCGTAAGTCATAGCCGCAACTGGCTGCGTGGACGAACGTATCAAGGTATCCTTGTTGGAAGCGGCGTGTTGCTTTTGGGTTTAGGTGTTCTGCTCATTAGCGAAGGC
>CAXUHF010000234.1:0-4249 GCA_964250765.1 uncultured Ktedonobacteraceae bacterium
CAGGAAAAACGACGTTGGTGAAGCAAGCACTTGGCTTACTGCGTCCAACAAAGGGAACTATACAATTGTACGGTGAGCCGACGCGCAAACTTAGCGTGGCCCAAGTTGCGGCGCGTATCGGCTATGTCTTTCAAAGCCCCAACGCGATGTTGTTTGCACCAACGGTACAAAAAGAGGTCAGTTTTGGCCCTGAAAATATGCGATTTTCGCCTGAACGTGTCACCTCGCTTGTGCAACAAGCCGAGAACGCTCTGAATGTCGCAGACTTCGCGGAACGCTCACCATTCTCACTCAGTTTTGGACAACAAAAGCGCGTCGCCATTGCTTCTATTCTTGCCATGCAGAGTAAAATATTGTTACTCGATGAGCCGACAGCAGGTCAGGACTATCGTTCATACATCGCGTTTATGGAATATTTGCGTGACCTACCAACGCTCGATGCTCTGTTGTTCATTACTCACGATCTCGATCTCGCGTTGCGTTATACGCAGCGTGTTTTGCTTTTAAAAGAAGGAAATCTGGTAGCTGATGGGCCACCATTGCAGGTGTTAGCGGATACAAAACTGCTGAATGCCTGCAATTTACGTCCAACATCATTGCTACGTTACTTACTTAATTCATCGGGTTCTGAGGAAAATCGTGGGCCTATGATACAGATGAACTAGATAGGAGGAACGTGTGTAGGGACCGATGTATCGCGTCCTTGTTGGCGGTCAGTTGTCCGGAGGACGCGATACATCGGTCCCTACAAGTATCCTCATCAATGTATTAATTGAAAGGGGGTGAGCAAGCAAACATTTTCCGTTGCCCTTGTATTATTTTATATTTAATCAGGTAGAATATCCAGAAAGGATACTCACAATGGCAGTACGACAGGAACGTTCAAGCGTAGAGGCGCGTCAGTCGCTCTGGTCCTTCGATGTACGTAAAGTTGTATATTCGGCATTGGGCATCGCGCTCTATGCGATTCTGAGTATTATCTTCAACCTCGTACAACTTCCCAACGCTGGTGGTGGTGCGGTTGCTCTTCGTCCAGGCATCGTTATTCCATTATTATTCGGTGTACTCTTTGGACCTATTGTCGGCTTACTTGTTGGTGGGCTTGGCAACATCATCGGTGACTTAATCAGCTATCACAGCTTCTACTGGAATTGGGACCTCGGCAATGCGCTTATCGGCTTCATCGCAGGTCTGGTCGTAATTTACACTGCCGGACGCTATCGTAATAGCCGTGCAATTGTCTATGCAGAAGTTGCTAGTGCAATTGCTATCATTGTTGGTATCGGCTTCGCAGCTTATAACGACATATGGGTCTCGAAGATTGATTTCACGGCGGCGAGTAGCGAATTTTTTGTCGCTGGTCTGCCTGACCTGATCAACGGACTCATTCTCCTTCCCATCTTGATTGTCGCGTATAACGCCGCCACGCGAGCACGAGGGAGAGGGTAGATAATGTGACTGCATGACGCCAATGAAATCGGCGTCATGCAGTCACATTATCTTTGGAGCAAACTACTCTATGCTGATTAACTTCCCTTATATCAAGCGAGATTCGCCGGTGCATCGGTTGGACCCGCGTACGAAACTGGTGATGCTCTTTGCCTTTATTTTTGCGATCACGCAATCATCAAACCTCTGGTTTATACTAGGGGGCTTTCTTCTTGCGTGTGTATACTACAGTCAGGCGTATCTCACATGGGCTGAGACAAAAACGGCATGGGGTTATATTATTGTGCTTGCGTTGATGCTGGTCCTGGTGAACTATTTTGTGACGGCTGGTGCTGTCGTACAGGGAGTAGACCTCACGTATGAGCATGTGCTGTATCGTGTCCCTTTCTTCTCACTTATAGCAAAGCCTCCCTTTATTGGTCCAGGCCATCTCACGCTCAGCGTTGAAAGTATCACGTTTATGATTACGCAGATTATGCGTAACATCAGTATTGGTCTTTTTGTGTTGCCAATCACCTATACGATTGATCCCGCGCTCATGGGCATCGCGTTCAAAGGCATGGGTGCGTCAGATAAAATTGCCTATTCTGTTGATCTCTCACTACGCTTTCTTCCAAGCTTAGCCCGTGACTTTCTGACGACCTATGACGCTCAACGCGCCAGGGGATTTGAGTTAGAGAAGTTACGCGGCGGTGTCTTTGGCAAGATTGCGCGTCTTGCACCCATGATTGTACCTGTTGTCATTGGATCGATTGTGGAGGCTGAAGATATCATCAGTGCGATGGAACTACGCTGCTTCGGTGTTGGCAAGCGCACATGGCTTACCGAACTACAGCCACGTACAATTGACCGGATACTCATTATAGGCTCGCTTGTTGTGCTCGCACTTGTGACACTTCTTAACATTGCCGGAGCATTCTCCTCGAACCCCTTCCTGCATATTCTCCATGTACAAAGCATTCCTGCTTTTCTGTATTAAACATTCCACGGTCACGAATTACTACGGTAATAAAATGGATTGCCTCCGCTTGCTGGGTGTGCTAAAGCAGACCCGTACAGGAGCCACGAATAGATGTGTTGGTGGAATGGAAGTTCCTGTACGGGTCTGCTTTAGCAGACCCTCTACGAGTAACAATGTCCTAGCCATTTCTACAGGTACGTATCCTACCTCTTTTTCTAGTGTATCCCATGTCTTTGTAGTATATACTAGTTGCTATGAGGGGATACGTCACATTTGTACTGAGGAGAGATAGCACGCATGACGCAAGAAAACCCAATTGTTGTTGAGAACCGAGAAGAGTTATTTTTTCTACTCTCTGAGGCCGCACAACTCGAACATATGATTATGTGCCAGTACTTGTTTGCCACGTTCAGTCTCAAGCGCGATATAAGCGAGGGCGTCACTCAGGTTCAACTAGACGCTATGAAGCGTTGGGAGCGTATTGTTTTGGATGTAGCTGTTGAAGAGATGCTACACCTCGCACTGGTGAACAATCTGCTTGTCGCGCTTGGCTCCATTCCTTATTTTGATCGCCCAAACTTTCCTTTACAGGGAAAATATTTTCCTGCGGGTATCAAACTTGCCCTGTTACCATTCGGTGAACGCGCATTACAACACTTTCTTTTCCTGGAACGACCAGAGGGAATGACACGCGAAGACGCAATAGGTTTTGAGGCGGTTGGCATTCCCAATCCACCTATGCCGTTGGACGATATCGCACCAGAGGCACAGGATTATGCTACCGTAGGCCACCTCTATCGAGGGATTGAGCAAGGCTTTCGTCATCTTGTCGAGAAATATGGTGAGCAGCAAGTCTTCGTGGGTCCACCACAAGCCCAGATGACACAGAAATATTTTGGCTGGCCCGAACTTGTCCCCGTTACAAATCTTACCTCCGCAATTCAGGCTATCGAGACCATTGTTGAGCAAGGAGAGGGCGCACGTGGCGATTGGCAACACGCGCATTATGGTAAATTTCTGAACGTGTGGACCGAATATCACACTATGAAAAGCCAGGACTCAGGCTTTGAGCCAGCGCGTCCGGTGATCGCTTCCTTTACACGTCCTCCTCTTGATACAAGCGATGTCGAGATTATTACTGACTCCTTTACCGCCGATATTGCGACATTGTTCAATGTTTCCTACGAGGCTGTGCTGCAAGTTTTGATTCGTCTATTCGTGTATCATGGCGAAACTGAAGACGAATTGATGACGCTTAGCACTATCGCCGTTGATGGTATGTTCCAGCTTATCGAGCCACTTGGTCAACTCCTCACAACGCTCCCTATTGGCTCGAATGCCCCAGGAAAAATGGCAGGTGCAAGCTTTGAGATTTATCGCACTGGCTATATGTTGCCACATCGCTATGCCGCGTGGAATGTTCTACATGAGCGTTTCCTGGAACTGGCGAATGCATGTGCGCGACTGAGTACGCATAAAGACGCGCTAAAGGAACTCTTGGCGATAGAGCAAAACATACGCAAGTTCGCCACAATGCTTGAGCAACATACGAAGAGTTTTAGTCAGGATGTGTACTAAGGGGAAAAGAACGGATGAAGGAACTCAAAGAGCTAGATCGTAAGGAGAAATCGGAAGATACGAAAGAAACGGGACGTATCGAGGCGTTTAGCGACGGTGTGTTTGCGGTTGCGATTACCCTGCTCGTATTGAATCTTCAAGCACCATCACCCCACGACCCTTTGTTACATCAGAATGGAGGATTGCTCAATTTCTTAGGAGGCTTAGCACCGACGTATCTCGCCTTCATCACAAGCTTTGCAACAATAGGTATCATGTGGA
>CAXUHF010000235.1:0-2620 GCA_964250765.1 uncultured Ktedonobacteraceae bacterium
GTGTTGAGCTAGGACTAGGGTTCGCCGTCGGGCTAGCACTCGGCTCTGTTGTGACCGAGATTCCTAGTGTCGGTAGAACCGTCGAATCTATAGGTGCCGCAAAGGTTTTTGTTGTTGTATTTGATAGCGCTGCGATGCATAGAAAGATCAGCACGATGAGTAACAAGGCTACTAGAGCCTTCCATGTCTTTTCCATATCTCTCTTCGGCTCTCCTTAAGAATACTCTTCTTTATTAGGTAGAGCGAAAAGTCCCACCCGTGCTTGTCGCATGATCGCTTCTAGTGAGTCGTCGGGCATCATCATGTCTTGGGCATAGTGTATTTCTGGGAACATCCCCTGATTCGCTATGTTTGGTGAATAACTCGGTCCGTTCTCTAAAACTCCTCCTATATTGCCGCCAGTATATGCTGTTTGCGTGTAAGGCACGGAAGCTTGGGATATGTATTGTGTCGCTAACAAGCTTCCCTGTTTACGACGCCAAATGTACCAACCGATCAGCGCGGCTGCACCAGCCAGCGAAGAACCAAGAGCAATTTCCTCTGGTACTGTCGGTAGAAGCATTTTTCCGTTATTCTGTGCTGTAATCGCGTTGTTACTATATGCAGTAGTGATCGTGGTTGCAGTCGGTACAACACGAGTAGCTCCCGGCGGTAGGCCAGCACTCTTCGGCGTTTTAGTTGCCGTTATTTGTGATGGTGTGGGTGTAGGCTGTGTTGTGCCTCCAGGCGGAACACCAGCCGCACTTGTACTTATTGGCGCGGCAACTGTCGTCGTTGGTGTTGTCCCTGGCTTTATGGGTGGATGAGTTGGCATCGGTGTTGCAGTAGGCATAGGTGTGTTCGATGGAATAGGTGTGTTCGATGGAATAGGTGTGTTTGTCGGTATTGGAACGGGTGTATTTGTAGGCATTGGAATGGGCGTATTTGTAGGTGTCGGTATAACAGGCGTATTGGTTGGCGTTGGCAATGTAGGTGTATCTGTCGGCGTTGGGACAACAGATGTATCTGTTGGCGTTGGCAATATAGGTGTATCTGTTGGTGTTGGTAGAATAGGCGTATCCGTCGGCGTAATTATAATGACTGGTGTCCTTGTGCGGCGCACGGCTACAGCTCCGGTAAGGCTTTGCATGCTGTTATGTGCATATGCCTTCGGCGACAAAAAGAATACTACTCCTACAAATACAAAGAGTATTAGGATGCAGAAAAGCGCAAGAACTCTCTGTAATGCTACCTGTCGTTGTCCAGCATTGTTTTGCGCACGCACATGTACCTACTTTTTAGGGCCTTGGGGATGGTCCTTTGTTTTATTGAAGAGAGTACAGCTACCCATACTCTCATCCCACACATAGGTAAGTGTAAATCTATCTATAGAGAGGCGTCAAGCAAACAGTATGAATGTGCTATGAAACATGCTCCATTCGCTTACGCCTCAACCAGTTCTACCGTCACTTCGTAGGATAGACCGCCTGAACTGCCAAGTGAGAGTGCTATCTGCTGCGTGTGCAGGTCAGATACCATCTCTACATAGGAGTCGATGTGGACGGCTACCACAGTTGCATTAATTGGATCGCTAAACAGAACTGTTGTGCCTACTGAATTGAGGTACGACGTACGAATCGCATCACGATATTGCTGGCCCGTCATACCTGTCGAAAGGCCATCATAGCGCAACAAGTCATTTTTGCAGAGCAGGGTCATGCTCCACACACGTTTTCCTGGTCCGAGGTCTACATAGGATGTGCCACTATCGGCGCGTACCGTTGATTTACGGATACGGGGTTGTTTCATCATATACGAGCCAGGTTTCACGAAGTAGCCTGTACCGTCCAGTAGTAGCTCACAATCAACGCCTATCTGCAATTTATTGCTCCTCTTGCATTCTATGAACGCGGGTATTATAGGTATGGCTGATGCCAGAGCGGTCCTGGATGCTCACGATATCCCCGTCAATGGTGACATGAATACCGCGTTGTTTGAGGGCTAAACACATCGTGGTCAGTGTATAGTTTAACCGTGTATTTTCTTTTTCCAATGCTGCGATGCGATCATGTAGCGACTGTATTTCACTTTGCAGCGCATTGATGACTCGCTCCTGCACCTCATTCGCCGTTCGTGTAAAGCCGTGTCGGTAGGCTGCGACACCGCCAACCATCAAACACAACGTGATGATGAGGTTTATAAGGGATAATGGTTCCATTGTGATGCTCCTTATTTGGTAGGAAGCGATGATTTCTGTAGGGCGCAATCAATTGCGCCCTACACACGCACAGTTCATCAACCTTTACAATCGTGACCAACGTACGGGTACATCGCCCCAGTGGGCTTGTGCGCCATACGCGAAATCGCGCTGCTGCTTGATTTCTTGCAGGCGTGTCAGAAATTGCGATATTCTTGCCTGTGTTGCCGCGAGCCACGCAATCGGTATTTTTGTGTCGTCAATGCGGTCATGCATCCCACCGTCTTGAAAATCGAAATTGTCGTTGGTCGGCACTTGATACGATTCCATTGCGTAAGCCGTGGCCCCAAGTGTGATGATGTCACGGTGCACCTCTGGAATTGTCGAGCCATTGCTATCGAGTTGGTGCTTTGTGGCATAAAAGATGCGTATAACAGAGCTTGT
>CAXUHF010000235.1:2720-4152 GCA_964250765.1 uncultured Ktedonobacteraceae bacterium
GTATCACTATAGCTTGTCGCTGTATTATTTTGGAGTGTTGCGAGTAAGAAGAGTGTTGAGCCGCCGACAAGTGTACGATAGACATTACGCCCGATAACCGTGTTCGTCGCGGTTCCAGGTAGAGGTGTTGTTATGGGACCGAGGGGTATTGACGAGAGTGCGATGGTCTGGTTGCCGCTTGTCGTTGTCGCTATCGCAAGTGGCGACGGAGGCGTCTCGCCCGCCTGTGTCAAAAATGTTACGGCATACGTATAGCTTCCAACACTCAGTCCCGCACCTGTTGCTGGTGTCGCAGCTAGACTCGTTGCTGGTGATGCGAACTGTGAACCGTAGGCTTGTAGTGGATAAAGAATACGCTCAATCCACCATACAGGATACGCCGCATTCCAGGGCGTTGGATAGGGATAGGTGCGCTGATAGGGCTGGGCAGACATATCTGTGTAGACAATGTTCGGGTAATAGGCAGAATATCTATCGAGAGCCTTGTCGATTGCGCGGTCGATATCTGACGTGGCCCAACGTTGACTTGCCCCACCTGCCGGATCGAACAGGTCTTGTCGTACCGCCATCTCAACATCTGAAAGCAGCATCATTTCCTCCCGCTTATTGAATATAGCCATAGGTGTAGAGCGTGACGGTGCAGGCTCCCGCGTTGGCACTAATATCTATTGAACCTGTGGCATTGACCTGCAAAATGCCCATGCCATCGAGATAGCTATTGGCAATCGCAATATTGCCGATACTCGCATACGCCGTGCTATCGCTCGCGCCATGTGGTGCGAGTTGAATATACGCGCCCACTGTTGGGCTGGTGAAGAACGCTTTATAGAGAACGCCAAGTGCTCCTACTGGTATGCCAGAAGAGGCACCTGTCAGCGTGTAGGTTTGTGTTGTTCCCGCCGCAAGTGTCACATTATGAAATTGTTGAAAGCCAGTCACAAAGGTAACGCGACCAGGAGGAGGAGCAGGAATCGAAGCGAAGGTTGCGATAACTACCGCGTCTTGTGGATTATGCTCGTCAAAGAAAAGCACCGCGCAAAGCGAGCCGATAACCGCCGAGGTCCCATCAATATGATTTGCGACTGGTACACCAGCAAGTGCGAACGAGGTTGCTTCAAACAACAAGACAGAGGCGGTATAGGTGGCAGGATTAAAAGATTGCAACAGGCCACGCTTAATCAGCATAGTAAGGTCCTCCAGGAGGGTAAGAGGGACAGTGAATTTTTTGACAGAGAACAGCATATATGAGACGACGTATCTGTAGGGGTCTAATTCTATTACACCCTCTCGGCAATGAATCATGCTGGAAGACATGTTGAAACGCTTCATCAATCCTGTGGACAGAATCAATTGCCGAGAGGGTGTAATAGAATTAGACCCCATACGCATCAGGATAAGACTTCATCCACCGCCCCCTTGCCCGTTTTGAGTG
>CAXUHF010000236.1:0-3950 GCA_964250765.1 uncultured Ktedonobacteraceae bacterium
ACGCAACCGGAATTTATCCAGCAATTCTACCCGCCGAACTCTATCCCCAAATATGCTTTGCAGTCAATTCTTCCTCGGCTCAACGCATTAGGTGAGCAGGGGTGGGAAGTGGTGCAAATCCAGCCCGTTATGCTGGGTAAGAATGGCGATGTCCTGATCAACGGCGCGATGTCGGAGAAGTGGACGCGCACATACCTCTGTGTCTTTAAGAGATACACCGCACCCACCTCTTCGCAACTCGAATAACTCTATTGTTCCTCCGCAGTCTTACGCATCGTGGGGAACAAAATCACGTCACGGATAGACTCCTGGTCTGCCATTAGCATCACAAGGCGGTCAACACCGATGCCGACACCGCCAGTAGGTGGCATGCCTGTCTCCATCGCCTCCAGAAAATCCTCGTCGAGTACTTGCGCCTCGTCATCGCCTTGCTCACGTTGTCGTGCCTGATCCTCGAAGCGTGCACGCTGATCGAGTGGATCGTTCAACTCGGTAAACGCGTTGCCTAGCTCTAACCCACCCACGAAGGGCTGGAAACGCTCAACCAGACCGGGAACCTCACGATGCTGCTTTGCCAAAGGCGATATATCTATCGGATAGTCCGTTAAAAACAATGCTTGTCGCAATGCTGGAATGCCCTTACGGAACATCGCCTTCATAAGATCATCAACAAGACGACCCCAGCCCAACTTTGGATCAGCCTCATAGCCGTTTGCACGCATCTCTGCCGCTAGACTATCCTTATCGGGAAAGCGGTGCACGTCGATACCTGTATATTCAGCGATAGCATCGGTCTGCCTCATACGAGGCCAAGGCGGAGTCAGGTCGATTTCTGTACCCTGAAAGGTGATGCGTGGCGTACCATGCACCTCTTGCGCGACAAAGGCGATCATCTCTTCGACAACCTGCATCATCTTGTTATAATCTGCATAGGCTTCATAAAACTCTAACATAGTAAATTCAGGATTATGGCTACGATCAATACCCTCATTACGGAAATTGCGCCCTATTTCATAGACTCGCTCAAAGCCACCCACGATTAATCGTTTTAGATATAACTCAACAGCAATACGCATATAGAGATCGCGGTCTAACGCATTATGATGGGTTACAAAAGGCCGTGCTGTAGCACCACCATAGAGTGGTTGCAGCACAGGCGTCTCAGCCTCAATATAGTCATGTGCATCAAGATAGCGACGTAATGCGCTGATGGTACGGCTACGGATGACAAAAACTTGCTTCACCTCATCGCCATTCGCAAGCAGGTCGAGATAGCGTTTGCGCTGCCGTATTTCCTTGTCCTCAAGTCCATGATACTTTTCTGGCAGTGGACGTATGCCTTTTGCAAGTATGCGATAGTCGAGAACGTGTAATGTATGTTCACCTTTACTTGTAGTAAAAAGGTAGCCTGTGGCCTGAACAAAGTCGCCCAAGTCTAGCATCTTGACTCTTTTATACGCCTCTTCACCAACATCATTGATGGCAAAGTACAACTGAATGCGTCCCGTTCCATCCTCAATGTCAACAAAGGTAATCTTACCTACTCTACGTAACAAGCGAATACGTCCTACAAGGGTAAAAGAAGCATCCGTTCCCTTTTGCTGATATGTATCGAAATGCCCTAGCACCTCGGCTATCGTATGTGTTCGCACCGCCGTGTTGGGATAGGGATTGATGCCCTGTTCCCGCAGGTCATGCACACGCTGTATGCGTGTTTCTCGTTCATTTGACATAACGTTCTCGTTTTTCCTCCCGCACAATATGTTAACCAAGATAGAGTCTACTATCTCGCTTTCTTCTCGTGGGACCTATTGTAACATCGTTTGAGTTCGCTGGGTAGACATAAAAACAAAAGGGTGTACATCGATTTTGAGAAAACTGGTCGAAAAGCAGGGAGACCGCAAGGGTCTCCCCTACATGTTTGCGAGTGTCCAACATGTAGGGGCGACCCTTGCGGTCTCCCTGTACCTTGTGTTCGCGTGCTATGCGTACATCAGTTATTCGATAGAAAGAATGGTGTATTCCTTCACACCGCCGGGCGTCGAGACAATCACAAGATCGCCTACCTTATGGCCCAACAGTGCTTTCCCTACCGGAGATTCGTTTGAAATGCGCCCTGCGCGTGCATCGGCCTCGAACGCACCCACGATACTATAGTTGTACTCTCTGTCGTCGGGTGTCGAAAGGCGTAGAACGGAGCCGAGCGAAACGACATCGCTATTCACGCGACTAATCAGCTTTGCTTTGCCAAGCATTTGCTCTAGCTCATAAATACGCCCCTCAAGGCGTGCATGTTCGATTCTTGCGTCCTCGTATGCCGCGTTGTCAATCACATCGCCCGCTTCCTTTGCGTCATGCAGATATTGGGCAACCTCGGCTCTCTTGGTTGTGCGTAGAAATTCCAGTTGACTCAGTGCAATTTGCCTACCATCGTCAGTAAGGAATACGTCTGAAGTCTCCATGTTATGTCCCCTCTATGTGACGTTTCCATCGTCACACTATGTCGTGCTACCTACTCCGTGGGATATCCTATATCACCCCACGTGATGCAGACACGCTCGCCTGAATGACGACGGAGGAACAGTTCTCCGGTATCATCCACATCTTCTGCGATACCGCTTAGAACGGTATCTCCCTGTCGCACCTCTATCATGCGACCCAAGGTCGATAAACGACTTCGCCACCGTTCTCGTATCAGCCGAGACGCTGGCCCCCAGTATGCGCTGACATCCATGTCAGGACTGGCTATGACCGAAGAGGTAGTGTCTTCTTGCAATGAAATATAGGATGCTTCGATAGATTTTAGTAACTGCGCGATAAATGTTTCTCGGCTCACTCGATGTCCACATGCTTCCTCTAGCGTTATCGCTTTTTTTACCAGGTTTTGTTCAACCTCGGTCTGTACGGGATAGCTATGTGCATTGACGCCGATACCCATTATTGCGACCATCTGTCCTCGGCGATTGTGCGTCGTTTCGATTAGAATACCCGCAACCTTACGCTCTTCTATCAAAACGTCATTAGGCCATTTAATCATCGCGGTGACATTGCATACCGTGTCAATAGTATCCACCACTGCTAACGATGCAAGCATAACAAGCAAAGAAAGTGGAAAGCGCGGCGTAAGTATAGTAGATGAAAGAACGTTGTAGCCAAACAAATCGACCCATTGGCGTCCTAGTCTGCCACGACCTGCGGTTTGACTGTCCGTCAATACTACGAAGCCCTCTCCTGCGTTTCCCTCCTGTGCTGATTTCATTGCCACTGTATTGGTTGAGTCGAGAATAGGCACATACTGTAGTCGTTTTCCGTGTCCGAAAAACACTGTATCCAGTTGTTGCTGTAGTATCTCGATATTAAGTGCCGCAGCCGGGATGCCGTGTCCGCTTTCTCGCTCTACCACCTGATGCACCTTCACTCATTCGTTTATACTCTCGGCGCGAGCTTGAGCCAATATGAAGAAAATGTAATATATGCGCATTACGATGTGCATAACCGGAATATCGGGGTCGTGCATTCTCTGTATATACTGGGGATAAGCACATACATATCTATGCACTAAAGAGAAATAACACAAATGTGTATAAAAATCCCAGGGTAGCGACAAAGTTCTTCACCGTCACCCTGGGCGTGCTGCACAAGCAGGAGTGGATTACCACTGCCTACCAGTGTTGATTTTCAACCTTCACCCGACAACAAAGCCGAGCTTCAGCGAGATGAACTACGTTCGTTAGAGCGTAACCCCTCTCGACTGGAAGATGTGAGAATCTACAACGCTGCTTGTGCAGCGACTACTTTGATCCATTCACATCACCTCCTTTCGATGTCCGTATTATATATTGGATTTTTGTTCTTGTCAAGGCTTTCTGAAAATTCGCTCATAATAAATAATTATGGTCCATCAGGATGAGTTTGATAGATGCTCTGCATCTATCAAACTCATCCTGATG
>CAXUHF010000237.1:0-3934 GCA_964250765.1 uncultured Ktedonobacteraceae bacterium
ATGAACTCGCCGATTTACTTGTGGGGCCGTTTGCCATGTCAAGCAGTTTTCATTTCATGGGCGTTGTGGTGTACAAGTGGAGAACGAGATGCTAAAGAGCGTATTCATCTCTGATAGGTCGCATATTGCCGACCCTTCCACATCGTGCCCTGTTTGCGATAGTGCCAGCGTATCGAGTTGAGCAGAATCAGGCATTCGAGCGCAATCGAAACGGGATGTAGGAGGCATAGCAGAAGCATCAGCCCTCGTTGTACATCTGTAAAACGTAGTGTTAATAACACACGCATTAGGACAGGAAGCGCATACGCACCTGTTGCTAAAAGTAATGTTGAAAATGATAACGGTACAAATAGGGCTGATAGCATGAGAAGTGCTGGCACAATAAAGAGTAAGACGTTCAGTATAAACCCGACAAGTGCGAAGGGTAACGCATAGTTATAAAACGCGAACAAATTTTTTGAGAAGCCTGACCAGACTTCCTCAAACGAGTGATACATGCGACAACGCACAAGGTCCTGTGCATCAACAAAAATCATATGATAGCCTGCTGCCTTGATCGTGCGAGCCAACAGTACATCTTCCAAAATACGGTTCTTTACGGATACATGTCCACCGATATGTGTATACGCGGAACGTTCAAAGCACAGAAGCTGTCCGTTACCTGTGGCAAGGCTTGGCTCTGGTCGCACAGGTATGAGGGCCACTGGCAACAGGGTCATGATGGTAAAGGTAAGTAGCGGTACGACAAGGCGTTCACCTAAGCTTGCGAGTTCATAGGTTGGTTGCGCGGTAAGTAACGAGACTTTACGGCTTTGCATACAATCAAGTACAGACGCGACCATCTTAGGATCGTGAACAGTATCAGCATCGGTGAAAAAGAGATAGTCGCCTGAAGCTTGCTGTGCCAGTTGATGACAGGCAAAGTTCTTGCCGCCCCATCCTGCTGGTAACTCTTCGCCTCGCGAAAGCCGCACACGTCCCTGCTGCTGTACAGGGAGTTCGTCAATGATACGCTGCACGATTGCTGCTGTCGTATCACTGCTATGGTCATCTAGTACAAGTATCTCTAATTGCTCATATGTTTGTGCTACCAATGAACGGACACATCGCTCGATAGATTGCTCTTCGTCTCGCGCTGGTATCAGGACAGATATGAGCGGCTGTACTGTAGTACGTGTCTCAACGTGAGGTCGTAGGCGATAAAAGGTAAACAGGTTGACGATGAGGATAGTGAATAGGATACTAAGAATACATAACACAACCACTGTGATAATTTGTAGTGCAGTATCGAACAAGGGCACCCGCAAGGGGATGCCCCTCCCATATACAAACGTCATCGACACAACGCGTTGTATGGGAGAGGCATCCCCTTGCGGGTGCCCTTGTAATAATGCAACGAGGAGTATATATATCCAAGACATTCTTTATTGCCTACCAATCTGTTTCCGCAGCAGAAGCGAATCGAATATTCTGTTCGTTGAGGATGTGCCATGCATCAGTTGTTTGAAGGACGAGTAGTCGCCTCCTACAACATCGCTGCGCAACTGGTCGAGTTCGGCTGTCACCATGCTCTCTAGCTGGTGTGTGCAGTGTTTGAGGAAGCCAGGAGTACGCGCCATTTCCGTGTCTACACATAGTGGCTCGCCGAGACTGATGAATAGGTCGGGGCGTTGTTCGGCGAGATATTCGATGCGTATCGCAAGCGGATAAACGAGACTAGTCGTGGTCAGGCGTGCGAGATGTGCTGCCCCTGTAAAGAACTCGAACGGACGACGATCATTTGGCGCAATCTCACCCTGTGGAAAAAGCCAGACCATGCGCCCTTGCTTCTCTTTGAGTACGCGGGCAGCATATTGAAGAGACTGCATAGCAGAGCGTGCGTTCTGACGGTCAACTGAAAAGCAACCAATCCAACTAAAAAAGAAATAGCGGCGTAACTGCGCCTCTTCCATCATTAAGTAGGGATCAACGCCAAGCTGACGTGCCACGAGTAACGCGACATACCCATCCCACCATGTTGAATGATTGGCACAGATAATCATTGGCAGAGCACGTTGCTCATCTGTATAGAGTCCGTGTTGTCGATAATGGATGCGGTCAAAATATTTGCGGAACGAACCATCTATCATGCCCTCGACGAGATATTCGCCGAGCGGAAATTTGCGTGCAGGTATCATATATACATCCTTAGATTCTGTGGTGAAATCTTCTGTAGGGACCGATTTATCGCGTCCTGGAGTTGGGGCGACGGGGCAACATGTCTGCCACAATACGTTTTTCCCCAGCATATCCCCTACCTCCCAGCCCCCAGGACGCGATAAATCGGTCCCTACCCATTTACCGCTTATAATAGCATCAGTATAGTAAAGAAAACAAACGAGGTACAGCGTGTCTACATCTAAACATAAGAGCATTATCATCATAGGAGCGGGTATTGGCGGCTTGTCTGCCGCTATTCGTTTAGCGGCACAAGGCTATCAAGTCACTATCTTAGAGCGACAGGCACAAGTTGGTGGAAAACTCAACCGCGTTGAGATGAACGGCTTTAGTTTCGATACTGGTCCATCACTCATCACTATGCCATATGTCCTTGAAGACCTGTTTTCTTCAGCCAATCGTAATCTTAAAGATTATCTTGACCTACTTCCACTAGACATAACGTGCCGCTACTTTTATCATGATGGTTTGGTACTAGATGCGTGGCGCGATCACGAGCGATTAGCCCAAGAGTTCGCGCGTCTCAATCCGCACGACGGTGTTGCACTCTCGCGTTTTCTTGACTCTGCCCGCAGCATTTACCAAGCGGCGGCTGACCCGTTTCTGTATCATAGTCTGGGTAGTCCACTGAATGTATTGAAGACGTTTGTGCGGTATGTATTGCGAGGACACCCTATTTTGGACGTTAACAAGGATTCGATATTCCGTAGGGGCTTTAATTCATTACGCCCTCGCGTCAATGATCAATGGCAGCAGGGGCGTAATGAATTAAAGCTCCTACAGACTGCATTACCATCAACCTTCCTTTCACGCTTAAAAGCTGTGCTTGCTGCGCTTTCACCGCAGACTTTAGACGAGAGTGTACGAGGCTTTTTTGAGGACGAGCATTTACGTCAATTGTTCGACCGTTACGCAACCTATAACGGGTCCTCGCCTTATCAGGTGGCGTCGGTCTATACTATCATCCCTTATGTTGAACTTGCCGACGGTGGTTGGTATCCGCGTGGTGGCATCTATGCAGTGGCAAAGGCTTTAGAAAAGCTTGCGTGTGAGCTAGGTGTCACGATTGAGACATGCTGTGATGTGAAACGCATTCTTGTGGAGCAGAACGAGGCACATGGCGTTGTGTTGGCAGATGGGCGTGTGTTACGTAGCGATATCGTGATTGCGAATAGTGACGTGGTGACAACGCATCGGAAACTTTTGTCGCCAGCGATACGCAATAAAAGACGTGTGCGGCGCTTGGAACAATTGGAACCGTCCTGTTCGGGCTTTGTGCTAATGCTTGGTCTCGATAAGCAGTATCCACAACTATCGCATCACAACATTTTTTTCTCAGACGACTATCACACGGAATTTGATGATCTGTTTGAACGTCATATACCTTTGAGTAATCCAACGATTTACGTCTGTGACACCACGCGTAGCGATCCAACACAGGCACCACCTGGACATGAAAATTTGTTTGTTCTGGTGAATGCTCCCTATCTCACGACAAAGAGCGATTGGCAACGTGAAGCACCAGCATACCGTAATCGTATACTCGACCTTCTTGCAAGTTACAAACAAGTAGATTTGAGCGATATACGAGAGCATATTGTCTGTGAGGCGATGCTGACACCCCAGGACTTCTATGATAAATACGGTGCGAATGCAGGTTCGATATACGGATTATCTTCAAACCCTCGTATGGCTCCCTTCACACGTCCAGGCAATA
>CAXUHF010000238.1:0-3871 GCA_964250765.1 uncultured Ktedonobacteraceae bacterium
ACGTCGAGAAGTATATCGCCACCTACTACCAGATGCGAGATTTGATGCACGACACTGTTCGCCATGTAGCGGGAAGAGAAGTTTAACAGAAGGTGCGTTTTGCTCTTGTCAAGCGCATGTGGTATATCATTAAGAGGAGAAAAAAGATGCTTGCTGCTGTATTTGAAAAGCCTGGTCAAATGGAGGTTATGGAAGTTGAGACTCCTGAAATTGGACCAGATGAAGTGCTCATCAAGGTTGGAGCCAACACGATATGCGGAACCGATGTACGTATCTTTCGTGGAGAAAAGACGAAAGGCGTTCCTCTGCCCACTATCCTGGGTCATGAAGTAGCAGGCCATGTGTATGAAGTAGGGCGGAATGTGAAAGGATACGAAGTGGGAGCACCGGTAGCGATGGCTCCCGTGATCGCCTGCCATCACTGTTTTTATTGTCAGAATGGTATGGAGAATATTTGCCCTAACCAAAAAATAGTTGGCTACGAAGTGCATGGAGGCTTGAGCGAATATGTACGTATTCCAGCCGATGCGGTAGCAGCAGGAAATCTCTTTGTTGCGCAAAAGGATATTCCTTCAGAGTACTTAGCACTCGCCGAACCTTTAGCCTGTTGTGTTAATGGACACCATCGCTCTCACATACGCCTGAACTCTACCGTGCTCATCATGGGGTCAGGGCCGATTGGCTTGTTTCACCTCCAACTCTCTCTCCTGGCTGGCGCGCGGACCGTTATTGTGAGTGACCCTTCGGCTCCTCGTCGTGCGGTTGCCGCTACTTTTGGAGCACATATCACCGTTGACCCCACTACTGAAGACCTTACCTCAATAGTGGCAGATGCTACAGGTGGGCTTGGTATGGATGCGGTTATTATCTGCATAGGCGTCCCTTCATTGGTAAACGATGCCCTCACGCTGGCTCGGCAAGGAGGGAGTATCAATATTTTTGCTGGCCTGGCGGCCAAAGGGTGGGCCGAGGTCGAAGCTAACCTTATACACTATAGAGAACTAGAGGTGACTGGCACTGCAAATTCGCGCCGCGCTGACTATCAGATTGCCCTTCAGCTTATCGAGTCAGGACGTATCAAGGTAGAAGCAATGGTGACGGATCGCTTCCCGCTACGGTCCGTTCATGAAGCACTGGACAAAGCCGCTAAAGGAGAAGGGATCAAAATAGCAGTGATGCCGTAAGAAAAGGGGGGAAAGCGATGAATTTTGTAGCATCATCAGACGACATTTGGCTTGGACTTGACGTGGGTACGCAAAGCGTCCGCGCCATTGCAGTAGCAAGCACTGGCGAGATACTTGGCGCGAACTCTCAACGTCTCACTAGCCGACGGGATGGACCGAGGCATGAACAGGACCCAGACGACTGGTGGCGCGCAATAGCTCTAGCTTGCCGCACTGCACTTGCAGACCTTCCTGCACAAGCCATTCGTGGTGTTGCCGTTGATAGCACATCCGGCACGATACTCCTTGTTGACCATTTGGGGCAACCCCTTACACCAGGACTTATGCATGACGACAATCGTGCGGTCAACGAGGCTCGACGCGTCAATGAGGTCGGGTCGGAGGTGTGGGCGACTCTAGGCTATCAAATGCAGCCATCATGGGCACTTCCAAAGCTGCTCTGGATGGTGCATGAATATAGGAACATCATACAGCAGGGAGTCAAAGTCGCGCATCAGACAGACTTTATCAATCGGCATCTCGTTGGGCATGAAGTACCAACGGATACAAGTTCATCGCTTAAGATGGGGTACGATTTGATCAAGAATACATGGCCTCAGGAAGTTTTTGCACAACTCGAAATCCCTGAAGAAATCCTGCCCCATGTCGTACTTTCAGGAACACACATTGGGACGGTCTGCACACAGGCGGCAACGGAGACGGGCATCCCTGCAGGAACGGCGGTGATCGCGGGCATGACGGATAGCTGTGCCGCCCAGATTGGCGCGGGTGCACTCAGTGTGGGCAGTTGGAACTCTGTGCTTGGCACAACGCTTGCGTTTAAAGGAGTCACACAGGAGCTTATCCGCGATCCAGCCGGAGTCATGTACTCCCATCGCTCACCTGATGGCGGTTGGCTTCCTGGCGGTGCCTCTGGCTCTGGTGCAAGCATACTCGGTGTGTACTTTCCTGATCGTGACCTTGATGCACTCACTGTCCTGGCAATGGAGCGGGAACCCGCCAGCATTGTTGCCTATCCCCTCGCGTCCTATGGTGAACGCTTCCCTTTCAGTGTACCCGAAGCTGAACGATTTCTTCTTGGAAAACCGACCGACGAGATTGATCTCTATGCAGCCCTGTTGCAAGGGGTAGCTTACGTTGAACGGCTAAGTTTTGATTATCTTGACATGCTCGGTGCCCCTATAAATGGCGAACTGAGCCTCACAGGTGGGGGGGCGCGTAGTCGCTATTGGTGTCAGCTGCGAGCTGATGTGCTCGGACGTTCGGTACGTATTCCAGAGAATGCTGAGGCCGCGCTAGGGATGGCTGTCCTCGCTGCCTCCGTTGGGCGTCACGTGGCTGATGTTACAAAAGAAATGTCACGTACTCGTGAGGTGATCGACCCACGACCAGATCACATAGGACGCTTCCAGGAGCCGTATGTTCGGTTGATAAATGAACTTGAGCACCGAGGGTGGCTCCCGCCAAAGGTTGCGGAACATGCACGAGGGAGAGCCACACTATGAGTATTTCCGTTGGATTAGTGGGATATGGCATGTCAGGGTCGGTTTTCCACGCACCCTTGATTGAGTATGTGCCAGGACTCGAACTCAAGACAGTTGTGTCCTCGAATCCAGCGAAAGTACAGAGAACATATCCTACTGTTTCAGTCGTCTCAACACTCGATGCCCTTCTTGCAGACGAAGACATTTCGCTCGTTGTTATTGCAACTCCAAATGAGACGCATTACCCGTTCGCAAAGCAGGCACTTGAGGCAAGCAAACATGTCGTGGTTGATAAACCTTTTATGATCTCCTCAAGTCAAGCAAACGAACTCATCGCGCTGGCTCATGCGCACAATGTCCTACTGAGTGTCTATCAGAACCGTCGATGGGACAACGATTTTCTCACGCTCCGTCACTTGCTGGAAACAGGCGTTCTTGGCACGATCTCTACCTACGAAGCGCACTATGACCGCTATCGACCCATAGTACGAGACCGTTGGAGAGAAAGAGCGGAACCAGGGTCGGGTGTGCTTTACGATCTTGGGTCTCATCTCATCGATCAAGCACTGTACTTGTTCGGTCTTCCAGAGACGGTTTGGGCTGATATCCGTGCGCAACGAGTAGGTGCGAAGACGGACGATTATTTTCATCTCGTTCTTGGCTATCCACAGAAAGCCGTTATCTTGCATTCGAGTTCGCTTGTACGTGCGCCAGGACTCCATTTTCAGGTTCATGGTAGCAAGGGAAGTTTTGTTAAGTACGGTCTCGATCCACAAGAAGACGCGCTCAAAGCAGGAAGATTTCCAAGCGAACCCACGTGGGGAAGTGACAATGAAGCACAGTATGGAGAACTAACGATGGATGTTGGGGACCTCGCCGTTACAGGCAAGGTCCAAACGCTTCCTGGTCACTATGAGCATTTTTACCAGGGCATGGTAGAAGCGATCACGCAAGGCAAATCTGTACCCGTCATGCCAGAAGAGGCCAGAGATACTATTCGTATCATTGAAGCTGCTTTACATAGCCAACAGGAACAGCGCACGATCAGCTTGTAGTGGGCTAACTCGTGGGCAAGTTTTAATTAGGTGCAAAAAATGCTTTGTACATACTAACTTTCGATCTCTCGCAGCCAGACACGCATCTCACCTGGTTCGCGGTTATCCCAAGCATAGTACGGAATCGCGGTAATAGCGCATGATTGCA
>CAXUHF010000239.1:0-3820 GCA_964250765.1 uncultured Ktedonobacteraceae bacterium
TCAAACCACATTTGGATGTCTTCGGCGGATCGTAAACGTGTCTCAAACGTTGAGCTACGATCCTCGATGCCTTGATTATAAATGGCAGCAATAGCAGTTATATCATTTAGAGTAGCTATCCGTGTGTTCATAATGTTCTCCCCTTTGTGGTTTACTAAATAGAACAACCAGTATATCAATGTCAAAAAGGTAAAACCTACTGTGCTGCTTCTCTTCAAACTACTCCTAACACCACTATTAGTCGGTTTGGTCAGCCTTACGGGACGCCGTTGGGGGCCTGTTGTAAGTGGCTGGCTTGTCGGTTTGCCACTCACATCAGGACCCGTTGCACTCTTTCTCGCATTAGCATTGGGACGCTCGTTTGCCTCGAATGCGGCGCAAGGAACACTTATGGGACTACTCTCTCTTGCTACTTTTTGCTTGACCTATAGCTGGCTCTCATTTCGCATAAACTGGCTAGTTTGCATGGTACTAAGCTGGGGGGCGTTTTTCGTCGTGACTTTTGCTTTACAATATGTTGTTATTCCCTTACTTGCAGCATTTATTGTCGTACTCTGCTGTCTTACTCTTACGCTCAGTTTGCTGCCCGATAATAGTAGTCAAGTTGCAACTATAAAGCCTGCCTCCTGGGACACGCCATTACGCATGGTTGTCGCAACCGCGTTTGTGCTTGCACTCACAGGCTTTGCGAGCCTGCTTGGACCACGCTTGAGCGGTCTTCTTGCTCCCTTTCCTATCTACGCAACCATTCTGGCTGTCTTTACGCATTATGCACAAGGTGCTGCTTCTGCGAGGCGCCTTCTGCGTGGTCTTATCACTGGTGTCTTCTCCTTTGCTGTCTTCTTTCTTGTCATTGCTGAACTGGTTATTCCACTTGGTGTTGTGCTTGCTTTCGGTTTAGCTTCACTTCTTGCCCTTGTACTCCACGGTGTATCACTGTACTTGCTAAGGAAGTATACGCTCTCCTCCGTGTGATCATTTTTCGTTAGGAGTGATTTTAAGCGGTTACGTATGTATATCTTACAGACCCATCAACACTTACCGTAACCTGATATAATGCTCTCCCCGGATAGGCCAGACGTAACTCTGCATAGTCAGACGGAGTGCTTGCTAACGCATAAATAACACTATTGTGAAGATAGGGATCATTAAGCGGAAACAACACAAACTGATACAGGCCGGCGTCCCCTGTTACAACAATAGCATTGTGCAGAGGTGGATGATAAATTGTATCCAGATCAATACTTATTCCTGCCGATAGCCCAGTATAATTTTGATGTAATGCAACCTGTCGCGGCATAAAATACAAAATGTTACAGCTTGCAAGAAGTACTACAAGCAACACTGTGATAATACTAGAGGATAGGCTCTGAAAACGCAGGGAGACCGCAAGGGTCTCCCCTACAGGTTGAGATGATGAAATGTAGGGAAGACCCTTGCGGTCTCCCTGCATTTCGACCAGTTTTGCTCTAACGTCTTTTCCTGTCTCAGCGAGTGTGACAATACCTCGTGCTGTAAGCATCAATAAAAATGGTAACGTTTCAAATAGATAGCGTGGTCCAAGATAGATACCGTGATAAAAATAGCCTATATACGCTCCCGTCATAATGCTGGCAGCAATTAAAAGGAGCCAATCAGTGCCAACTGCACGACGTGTAAGGAATGGCATTACGAGAAATGCAAATGAGAGATAGAAGGGCCAGCCGAAAAGGTCAATGGCGAGTATAGTTAGTAACTCGTCCAGATTGACGAAACCTGCCGCAAGCGTATGTTGTCCATAGAAACCTACTCCTTGCCCAAATCCCCAATGATCGCCTGCAAAAAATAGTGAACGTGGCGTTATGAAGATATTGCCAGTTAATAACATGTTGAAAATCAAACTGATGCATAAGAAAAAGAGTGCTATCGTGCCAAAAAAGGCACCTCCTATGAGCCAGCGTTTCCACTCTTTACGCAAAGAACTCCACGAGAGGAGCAAGACACCTGGAAGCATAACGGCGACGAAAAGCAATGCTACAAGGTCACGTGTAAGTGCCGCCATACCAAAGAGTGCAGCTGAGAGAGCCATATTCCAGATAGCTTTCCCTTGTGCAAAACGTAGTAATGCCCATAGTCCCCATACAAAATAAAAGAGTGCTATTGTATGACTGAGATAGCTAGCAGCGAGATATGTATAAAACGGCGAAAGCGTTCCCAGTAGAACGGCAAGTGTCGCAATCTGTCTGTTGTAAAGTCGTGCCGCGATCAGCCCTACTCCGAACAATGCAAACGTCCCTAGTATCGGTTCGACAAGCCACGGCACTCCCAGCCATATTCCAGGGACCAGTGTGAGGGCTGTCCCCGGTGCATATTGCCCGAACCAACGACCATTAAATGAAATCATAAAAGGGCCTGGGAAGCGGTCTATTGCAGGTGGTATCGGAACAGAAAGATGTCCGAGTGCATACATTTTCGCGGCAAAGAAGTAGGCACTGGCGTCAAATATATGTGGCTCTTCATGATATTGCACAGCCGCCGTCCACGCGACAAAAAGAAACGATGCTCCTAATGCTAATAAAGCCAACGGGTGCAGGGTAGTTGTAATCTCTTGCCACCTTCTCCGAAAAATGAAAACTCCTCGTTTAGAAGAAAGCCTGTGAACCATCTGGCTATATTGCGTATTGGCAGGTATTGCTTGTGCATCGTTTACAAGCAGAGAAGCTGTTTCTTTCTTGTTTTTATACAAGCGAGATGATAATGGGCTAATTAACGTTTCACCCAAAAGCACAATGAGTAGCAAAAGTACTGCCCATAGCATTGAGCGAAGCAGAGTATCAAGAACCATTGCAGCGAAGGGTGCTGTATCTGTTGGAAAAAAAGCATGAGCAACATTCGTGGTAGGTCCTTGTGTTGTACTATCTCGTGTGACTGTGATAGCGCGATTGTTGCGGTCAAGGGTGATATGCAACGTTGAATGATCCTGCATGAGCAAGTTAAGTGTAATTGGTGTCTCTGGACGTTGTACCTGCACCTGAATATGTAGTGAAGAGGAGAGAGGCAACGGAATAGGATTGCTTTCTACAGGCCAATCTTGTTGTAGCCGTTTTTTACCATCTACAGAGATTTGTAGACTTCGCCAACGGCTGGTACCATCAAGGTTGCGCATCCATGCTTGGAAGCGATAATATGGTGAAGATGCGAATGCGTGCAGATAGTTGGTATCCAGTGTGAAATTATTGGTACTATCCGTACCATCAATCTGATATTCATGCACAACAGGATCGTGTGCTGCAAATTGAAGCGCGACAGGTGTTCCTATATGTTCTAACGCAAGCTGTGTTGTGCCTACGCGTAGTGTGGTAACGGTCTGCTGTAGAGTGATCTCGACAGGAAGCGTAACCGCGTAACATGCCTCGTCAGCAAGAATAAGCAAAATGCTAAGGAGAAGCAAAAGGAGTACTTCGCGTACAATGTAGAACCGCAACCATTTCAACGTCGTACTCCTCCACAGACTATATTGTTTGCTGTATTTACTCACGTTGTATCACGCATGTCAATTTTGCCATAACTCGTGTACAAAAGCGATGTACTAGGACTGATGGAGAAAAAAGGAACCAATGCGCTCTCGTGTGCGTTAGTATGTGTAATAAAGTAATTTGTAAATATAGTACCCCTCTTGCGTGTCTTAGTAGTAAGACCTATTTTTGTAGAGAGTGTATATGCTCGAACTATTCCAGATGTGGGCACTTGTCGAAGCGTTAGGACTTCTCTGTTTGCCGCTCACAATGACTGTTTTTCACAATGTACCAGATCGTGGCTGGGCCTTTAGCAAAGCTATTGG
>CAXUHF010000240.1:0-3788 GCA_964250765.1 uncultured Ktedonobacteraceae bacterium
TTCTGTGCGGCATCCGTAGGAACGCCGTTCATAATGGGGTCGAGCGAGTGCAGTGGGTCATCGGGAAAGTACATCTGCGTCACCAAGCGCGACGACATAGACGGACCGAACACAGAGAAATGGATGTGGGCCGGACGCCACGCGTTGTAGTGGTTCTTCCACGGATACGCGCCTGGACGGATAGTTTGAAAGCGGTACACACCGTCCGCATTCGTCAAGCAACGCCCTATACCGAGGAAGTTTGGGTCAAGCGGACCGGGCCACTGATCGCGCTTATGTAGGTAGCGACCAGAAGCGTTAGCCTGCCAAATTTCCAATAGGGTGTGTGGTACTGGCTTGCCCTGATCGTCAAGGACACGACCCGTAACGAGAATGCGCTGTCCAATCGCCTCACCCTCGGTGCCAGCGTTGCGCGTCAGGTCGGCATCTTCCGGTGTAACGGCACTGATGACGGGACCTGGGCCAGTCAATTCCGAGAGCGTCAACGGTATCTCAATAAGTGGAAGTAGAGGGGCACGGCGACGCGTGGACTGATACGCTTCATACAAATAAGGTGGAAACACCTCGCGGTCTCCCCGTACAATATCACCAATCGTGGTAAAATTCATACGTCCAATCCTCCTGCTAACTGTTCGCTTTCTCGCTCTCTTGGAATGCAGGTGGCGTATCGAACTCTTTTTTCGCTACCGCAAACGCATGGTTTGCGGCAGGAACGCCCGCATACACGGCTACATGAAGAAGTACTTCCGCGATTTCGTGTGGATCGACGCCAATATTTTGGCTTGCATGCAAGTGTAGCGCAAGTTCCTCGCGTCCAAGTGCCGCCAGAATTGCGATAGTCACAAGGCTACGTGTCCGCTTGTCCAGGTCTGGTCTCGCCCATACAGACCCCCACGCGCTCTCCGTGATGTAGCGTTGAAAGTCTGCGTCAAACTCCGTTATCCGTGCCTGTGACCGCTCGACATACTCGCTGCCGAGTACCTCTTTGCGAACATTCATTCCAATATCATAGCGTGATTCCGACATGATGCCTGCCTTTCTAGTATTCGCCTGCATGTATGATACCATAGAACGTGGGCCACGTAGGGGTCTAATTCTATTACACCCTTTTTGGCAATTGATATCGTCCACAGGATTGAGGCAACGTTTCAACATATCTTCCAACATTGTCTATTGACGCGAGGATAGAACCTCTGTAGAGGTCTAATTCTATTACACCCTCGTCAGCGATTGATACTGTCTAAAGGATTGATGGAGCGTTTCAACATGTCCTCCAACATGGTTCATTGTCAAAAGGGTGTAATAGAATTAGACCCCTACAGAGGTTCTATCCTCGCATCAATTGGTAATGTCAACGGGATTGAGGCAACGTTTTAGCGTGTCCTGTAACATGGTGCATTGCTCACAGGGCGTAATGAATTAAGGCTCCTACAGCGTTCTCCACTGATTTGTTACATCACAGTATTGTGCTCCATCACCACCTTATATTGGTGTAATATTGTAATATTGTAATATTGGTTTTGTGACGTGGCTTTACAAGCCAATCTACAGCTTTTGGCAATATTACAGTCGGTATGAGAATTTGTAATATTGTAATATTGGAGGTATGGTAAGCGTCCCAATATTACAATATTACAAAAGGGAGCACGGGAAGGAATATTCCTAACCCGTGCTCGATTGGCTCTACAGGCCATTTAAAAAAAGCAATATTACAATATTACAATATTACACCGATTAGTACAGTTTATATGTCACTCGTTTCTGTTGATGCATACAGGCCCCGTTGCACTTGCTGTATTTCACCTGCCTTCGTCATATCATGCAACAACTTGCGTGTATAGGAAGAGCTTCTTTCTACCTGTGCAATTATTGCCCCTGGTGGCAACGGTCCATTCGCATTCTCTAACATTTCAATAATCTTACGCCGTTCCTTCGACAAGCCTTGTCGGTCCGCATTCCCCTGTATCGTCCACTGCGCAGTCTCCGCATCAAACACCAATTGCAACTCTTGCTCCTCTACGTCTCTACCCGTAATGTGCAATACTGCTTCGTCCTTGCCACGTTCTCGGTCGAGGACCATGTTACAGTCAGTGGCACCAGTCAAACCTGTGGTGCCACTGATGGTGTCCATGACATCGGGGGCACCCATCTTGCGTAGGTGGTGGATGACCAGGATGGCGACGTTATTATCCTCGGCGATAGTTTTGAGCGGCGTCATAACAGCGTAGTCATCACTGTAGCCAGTGCTGGTGCTTGGCGTGAGAGGTCGCACCTTCGCCAGCGTGTCGATCACAATCAGACGTGCCTCCTTGTGCTTGTACAGCCAATCCTCGATATCGGCTAAGCCACCTGTACTCAACTGGTTCCACGTGCCGACCCAGGTGAAGTTCTCCGGCGGTGTGCGACCTTGTAGCAACTTGGCTCCTCGATCTGCGATACGCCGTAGACTATCTTCCAAGCCGAGGTAGAGCACGTCGCCTTGCGTCACGGGCAGCGTACCGAGGGCGAGCCGATTTTCCGCAATGGCTAACGCAAGCGCGAGAGCGAGCCAAGACTTCCCCATCTTGGGCTTGCCTGCCAGCAGTGTCACACCAACGGGCAAGAAGGTAGGAATGGCCCATTGTGGGTCGGGCAGAGACATGCTGAGCAGGTTCGCCATTGTGAACATCTCTGGCACGATACCCGCCAGTGCCGCCGTTCCTTGCTCCCAACGAGCCGCGCTTTCCGCGATACGCTTCACTTCGGCAGTCGATAACGGCGGAACGCACTGTACGATATTGATAACATTCAATGCTTGGCTGATGGCGTCAATCGTCGCGCCTTGATTGCGTAGCGCGCCAGCCATACTTAACAGTGCCGAATTACGCTTGCCCTCCGGTATTGCCGACGTTTTGGCGAGTGACAACAATTGAGTCGCGTTCGTTACAGGCTCTAACGATAGTGATGTAGTTGTCATGTGCTCTAGTAACGATGGCTGTGCGGAAGGATAGACTTTTGATTTCGTAGAAGAGAATAACGCGTCGAGGAGCGAGTCAGGCAATGGTGCTGGTGGTAGCTGATTGACCCACGCGTAGTAATTGCCGGACACATGCAAACTCGGCGGTGCCACAACATAGCCATGAGTGCCGCGTATGTCGATACCCTCGCTCAGTTTGCCTACACTATTTTTCAATTCGCCTTCATATGCGAAATAGAGATGCCAGCCCGCACTTCCCGTTCGCACCATCGCCGTATCAGGTAGCGAGAAGCGTTTGGCTAACTGCTCCAACGAGCCGCCATGTCGCGGGTCAATATCTACAACGAGTAACCCATGACCTGTTGCGATACCAATATTCGCGCGAGGGTGATTCCGCCACCATTGCTGAATTATCGTCGTATCGGTTGTGGCAGCTTTAACACCATTGATTGGCATAGGATGTTTCGCATACGACGTACACGCTGCACTTTGCCGACAGGTACAGACACGTGTTTTCGCCGTCAATGTGTGCAATGGCAGCACAGGCCACAATTTGCCAGCATAGTGCAAGGCATACTTGAGAACACGTTCTGTGTACTCGCCAAATTCTAATTCCAGGTACGTTGGGACTATCGGTTCCATAGAGGATAAGCGAACCTTTCGCGCTAGGGGAATGAGCCTACAGGAGACGAGGCGAGGAAAAACCTGCCTAATAGAGAACTATCGGCAGGTATTGAGGTTTTAGTAGGGATGAATGCCTTTAATTGAGTTGAATGTTCTGAATTATGTATTACGCGAACGTCGGCGTCTCTCCATTATCATTCTTCTCCTG
>CAXUHF010000241.1:0-3785 GCA_964250765.1 uncultured Ktedonobacteraceae bacterium
CAGTCTTACGAAAGCCTTTCAATATACAGTCATTGTTAACTGTTGTAACCGAACAATATTATATGACTCAGAAGAAATCTGTCTATTAATCTTGAAACAGCAAAACGTCTCAGGTCGTTTGTAGACAGACTTGAGACGTTTCTTTCTGCGTAGATGGTAGCGCATACGGGATACGGCTGGCCGTGTTCATAGCTTACTGTGGTTGTTTTCCTCGTGCGTAAAATCCTTTATTTTGTCCACCTCGTATCACTGCATAGCGTGCTTTTTCGCTGGCGTTGCTGTATAAATTGCTGTACTCTTTCAAGCATTGTTTGAAACTGCTTTTAACATGGTTAGTAGCAAGTCTATCCACACTACGAACCTCAATGCATCTTCTTGGCTGTAAGTATCAATCAAATGGTGCCCAGTAGTGTTGCGAAAGAAGGCTATTGTGCCACGATAAAGCTGCATTACTCCAAGTTGCTCCTGATCGTTATTACTTATACGTAGCTTCGCATTTTTGGGACTAAATGCAAGTTCCATAAGTGGTGTGCCTGTAATTTGGCTATCACTGTCGGTTATAGAACGTACGCGGTCTTCTAGGATTACACATGCTTCACGGATAACACGGTCGTAGTGGTTTTCGGCAGTCAGTATATCTTCACAGCGTCGGCGTAGTTCATCGTCAGTAATAAGTGATGGTATTTCTCTTTTAGCAAGTTGTAGTTCACGGCGAAGTTTTGCAGCTTCTAACCAAGCTTCTTGTGCGTCACGTAAGCGTGATGGTGATGAGGGAGTATTCAGATTATTAGATTTGTTTTTCCGTTCCCAATCAGCATGCCATCTAGTAACATAGTTTCTTCCACGGCGCGTCGGATGTATATGCCAGGGACCAGATACTGCTAATCTCTCAATGTATCCCGATTTCTTTAGCTCCTGAACTGCTGCTAGAATTATTCCTCGTTCACGCGAAGAGTGAAATTGTCCACTTCTTATGAAATCAGGCGTGATATTTAAATCTTTTCTAAGCTGGATGGCTATATCTGCTTCTGTTATGCTGCCTTCGTATCCTACAGGCTTATCACCTGTTAGAT
The DNA here is from genome assembly GCA_964250765.1 of uncultured Ktedonobacteraceae bacterium. Classification (GTDB taxonomy): domain Bacteria; phylum Chloroflexota; class Ktedonobacteria; order Ktedonobacterales; family Ktedonobacteraceae; genus JBBQVS01. The sequence goes on from CAXUHF010000241.1 coordinate 1,074, forward strand.
TAACGATATGGTATAGAACACGGTCTTCAAAATCACGTCCCTCAAAAAAATTCTCATCTATCTCCGCACTATCCACTTAATTCCTACTTTCTTTTATTATAGCTCTTCAACTAACTCAATAGGATATTGAATGCCGCAAATTAAGCAAACTATGTTCTGTACTCCTACTTTGTCTATTTTTAATGGTGTTTCTGGATGACAAGGAAATTCAACTTTCACCATGTAATCTGATGTATTCGGAAGTTCTGAATCAGTTACTTGAGAAGACTTTACATCTACTTTTATAAAGTCGCTATTCAAGGACCGTATTTGATGTTGGAGGTTGCGTAACTCTGGTTCTACTACTTGCTGAAATGCTAGCTTTTGAGCATATTCAAGCTGCTCTTTTGTCCACCAAGAATCTGTAGAGGATGATTTATAACAATATGGACAATAATAAAATTCAGTCTCAGCATCTCCCTCTGTCGTGTCCTCGAAAGGCTTTAATCTAAACTGCTGTTCACAATTGGGGCATTCGCGTTGTAAGAAACCTTCGTTATCTAGTGGTATTTTCATCTCGATTGACATTTCACTCAATATCTCACCAACTGTTTGAAAAGTTTTGTTATGTAAGATTTCAAGTCTAGCTATCTATCCTACATTTCGATGTAATAATACAGTACTTAGATAATTTGTTCAATCAAAATGGTACTTTTTGAATATGCTGAGGTTATCAACTTACAAACGTTAGCAAGTCATAAAACTCCACAGGTTGCAACTTCACATACTCTTTCTGAGGCACCTTCACGTATCTCCACTGCTTCCCTGTCAGTTTCGTCGCATTCTCGCACCACATCTTAGCAGCTCGGTCCTTGAACGCTACCTCTAAGGACTCCTGGCCTTTCGTCTCGACACTTATAAGAGTAAATCACACAAGTACCATCGTTTTTCTTAAATGCAATTATTCCTTTAGGTATTACTTAGTTTCTTACCCAGAAGCATTAGATTTAACAAAAGAAGAAATGCTATAAATTTTGTTAAGACTATTGTTACAAGATTTGTTTCTATACTTTAGCCAAACTTATCATTTATATGGTCGCAAAGTTCTGGATAACACAGATGCCGCTTTTCACGGCTGTTGTATTGGAGGAGATGCAGTTAGTACAGCTTTTTTGATACTCCGTTTTAGTATTCCTCCTATGCGATGCAAATACATTCTAAAAATCAGGGTTGAGATTGGAGCTTTAGGTAAAAATCCAAAACTCCTAGCTAATGTAAGACCGAAAATACCTGGGAAAAGAGACAGACTTAGGTATATAAAAAAACGCTGAAACAGTACCTTCTTTGTACAATCTAAAGAACGTTTTAGAAAGAATGTTAGATGTCTTAAGTGTTTATCAACTTCAGCGGTAAGATAAATATCTGCTCCTCGGTCGTATATGTCTATCATTTCCAGGATAAATTTTTCGCATTCAACGCGAAAATCTGTTTCTGCTTGTTGTTTGCTGGAACTAAGGTTCCATTCATATCTATTGCTGTCGTTGAGTAGTTTTGAGATTTTGATGTTGATTGGTTTGTAAAGCGTTTCTACCTGAAGGCTTATATTTATGTCCTGATTTTCTTGTAACTTCTGCTTGTATGTGAACTCAATTTCTTTAATCTTTTGTCGTGTTGCTATAGTAGCTGAAATAGCACCAGCAATTCCTCCTAACGTTCCTCCTCCTAATATACCTACTATTGCTTGTATTATGTCGTTCATAAGTAAACTTCCAAGTCGTATACAAACTTACCTTTTTATCTATATTACTTTCTTTTGAAAGTTCTGACAAGTATTAGTGTGTGCTATTTCTAATACTATTCTTCCGTCTTTGGTAATTATATTGCGTTCGTTTAAGAGATAGGAGTATCGATGTGATTTACGGTGATGGTGCATTTGGAGCATCTCTTCCGTTTTTGTCTCCTTCACTCGATGAACAAGTTGTTTTTGCTAAGTGTTTTGGGCTGGGAACCTTGCTGTTCTGTCCTGATGTGTGGGCGTTGCGACATCGCTTCATCAACCAAGAGACAGGTGAAGTTATGCGTGCGCGATGTAATAGTTGGACATGCCTCTACTGTGGGCCTCGTAAGGTTGACCAGTGGCGACAACTGGTGAAAGCTGCTGAACCAACCTTGTTTCTCACTTTGACAAAAGCAGGTCATACGGTTGAAGAATGTGCTCGTGCTCTAACAATGTTTCTGCAATACTTGCGACGTGGTTCAAAAGGTCGTGGTTCTAACCATGTTGGTGTGCGTGAAGCATATCCTGCTGAATACTTTGGGGTGCTTGAGCGACACCGCAATTTTGAGGAAATTGGTTTTCACTGGCATTTACTGATTAAGGGTGTTGAGTATGTGCCGCATGACATTCTCAAAGAGGGATGGCGTTCTGCAACGCATAGTTCTTCTTATATCGTTCGCGTCGAGGCAGTACGTAGACCACAAGTGATTGCGATAAACAGGCTTCACGATGTTCTATCAAAACAGGACGATGACCAGGAAGACGATGAGGGGAAAAAGAAAACGAAAAAGCTGTGACGAAGCCAATTGCTGTAAAATGGCTGTACAGAGAGTGTTTTACCGGATAGCGAAAGACCTCAAACTACTTGTGGAGCGGCTTGAGGTCTCTTTTTGCTTAGTGTTGGTAGCGCATACGGGATTCGAACCCGTGGTCTCCGCCTTGAGAGGGCGGCGTCC
>CAXUHF010000242.1:0-3760 GCA_964250765.1 uncultured Ktedonobacteraceae bacterium
GAGCAGCAACAGGCTGAGCCTGTTGCTGCTCAACGACACCTTGTGTGGATATCTTTATCTTTAATTTATCTCCTCGTGGTCATTTCGCAGGTAACGATACATCCGCCAGGAGTGGGGGGTGGTTCGCACTTTATTTTGCTCGCGGATGGTTGGTTACATGGACATCTCTATGTCGAGGGTACGCCGCCGGGGTTGTCGGACTTTACACACTACAAGGGACACTGGTATGTAGCGTTTCCGCCGTTACCTGCTGTCTTAATGCTGCCACTTGTCGCCATTTTCCACCTCTCCTATCAGTCCATCATCACACTCGCCTTCTCGGTTGGCATGGGCATCCTCAACATCTGGCTGATGCAGCAAGTATTGCAGCGTCTCGTTCACAAGAGCTTATTGAGCAATTCCTTTTCGACAACGGCATGGCTGCTTGTCTTTTTTGCTATTGGAACGGAGTTGCTGTACACAACGATGAAGGGTAGCGTCTGGTTTGTAGCTCATGTTGTTGCCACAACATTTTTGCTCCTGTACATTTATGAAATGCTAGGCAAACAACGCGCATGGTTAGCTGCGTTTTTACTAGGATTAGCCTCGTTATCGCGTAGCACAACGCTTTTCGCCTTTCCCTTTTTCCTACTTTGGACACTTGCTCAAAATCGTAAACGTCCACTCGTTCTCCTACATCAATGGGTTACTTTTGGGAGTGTGCTAGGCATGGTGCTGGCAGTAATGTTGTTCTACAACTATGCACGTTTCGGCTCATTGCTTGACTTTGGCTATAATGGCATGAATGTCAATCCACTTGTAGGGAACTCGCTACATGGATACGGTCAATTCAGCATTCATTTTCTTGCGATCAACACACGCTTTATGCTGCTTGAGCCACCCAAATTGCTCAAGGTATTCCCCTATGTCACCTTCAATCCGTTTGGGACGAGCATCTTCTTAACGATGCCCGCATTGTTCTTTGCGTTCCTGGGCTTTCGTAGACGTAAGCAACGCTGGTTCGCTAGTTCTTTGCTTGCCGGATGTGTATTACCCGTTGCGGCAGTATTACTCTACTTCAATACGGGCTGGTATCAGTTTGGCTATCGCTTCGCGCTCGACTTCTTACCATTTCTGTTTTTGCTGGCTGCACTGGGCATGGCGGAACGCCCACGCTGGCCTGAGAAAACGCTGATTGTGCTCTCCGTGCTCGTCAACGTCTGGGGCTATATCGTGTTCACATATTTCAGGCCGCGGTTTTTATTATAATAAATTGTGTTAAAATATTATATCAGCGCATGCATGGGTTTATATCTTCTTTGACCAGAGTGTATTATCCTGCCTGTGCTTTACGTACCCAATTCTCAAGGTCTTGCGCGGAGATCGGACGCGACATATAGTAGCCTTGCGCAGTGTCACATTTGAAGTCGGCGAGCAGACACCATGTTTTCTCGTCTTCGACACCCTCAGCAACCACTTTCAAGCCCAAACTATGCGCCATCGCAACCGTAGATTGCACAATAGTGGCATCCACATCCGTCTCTGCCATGTGCATCACAAACGAACGGTCTATCTTGAGTTCGCTGATCGGCATACGCTTGAGATAGGCAAGCGACGAATAGCCCGTACCGTAATCGTCAACCGATATCTGAATACCAAGACGTGAGAGACGATTTAAGATATCAAGCGTTCGCTCAACATCGGTCATCACCACACTCTCGGTCAATTCTACACGTAAAAGATGAGGGGGTAGTGAGTACCGTTCAAGCAGTGCTCCAATCGTATTTGGTAAAGTTAATTCGCGTAAATCCCACATCGACAGATTGACCGCGATACTGAGTTCCAGTCCTGTACGCAACCACTCGCTACACTGTTGAGCCGCAGTTTCCAACACCCACAATGTGAGCGGAATAATTAGTCCTGTCTGTTCTGCAAGAGGAATAAACTGGTCGGGTGGAATAAAGCCAAATTCAGGATTCTGCCAACGTACGAGTGCCTCGACGCTATGCACCTTGCCCGTTGAAATCTCTACTTTTGGTTGATAATATAATTTTAGTTCGTTGTTAGCAATAGCTTTACGTAAAGCTCCCATCAACGCTAAGCGTCGCGGGCTGTAAGTATCCTGAGCCGAGTCGTAAAGCATGTGACCTATGTGTGTATGTTTCGCAGTATACATTGCCACATCCGCACGACGTAGGAGTGTCAGGGCATCAGAGCCATGTGTGGGATAGAGCGCAACCCCAATACTGGCTTGCACTTGCAATGGCAAGTCCTCAATCACAAATGGCTCCTCAAGTGCTGCATTAATTGCTGCAATCGTCTGTTCCACTCGCTCATTATTAGAGATTGGTAAGAGTAAAGCAAACTCATCTCCACCGAGTCGTGCAACAGTATCATTTTTCGTTACTACGCTGCGCAAACGCATGCCCACCTGCTGTAGCAGCATATCTCCATGATGATGCCCAAAGGTATCATTAATCTCTTTGAAGCTATCAAGGTCCATTGTGAGCAGCGCAACCTGGCTATCTTCTTGTGTACGTGTTGCTACTGAGATAGCTTGCTCTAAACATTCTAGGAGTGTTGTGCGATTTGGCAACTCGGTCAACATGTCATGTGACACTTGATAGCGCAGCATCTTTTCCATCACAGTACGCTCGGTCACGTCATAACCGTTGATAACGAAGCCCTCAATAGCTGGATCGTCAAAGCAACTATGACCAACATATTCTATGGTTCTCACTGAACCATTGGCATGGCGAAGACGATACTTGCGCCGTACCATGGTATTTGACTTAAGCGAGTCTGTGAACGACATAAGAGCCATGAGTAAATCTTCGGTTGTAAACAAATTAAATATGCTGGTACCAAGTAACTCTTCTGACGTATAGCCAAGTATCTTCTGATGCGAAGGGCTAGCATAGCGAAAGATACCTGTAGCATCTAAAATAAGTACGAGGTCAGATGCATTTTCGGTAAGTGCACGAAAGCGGCGTTCGCGCTGTTGTAACGCCTCTTCCGCCTGCACCCGGTCGGTGATATCGGTTGCTAACCCAATGACACCGTTTGGGTGTCCCTCTTCATCGAAAAGGGGCGAAAGTTGTGTTTCAAAGAAGAATTTGTTTTTTGTATTGGTGAATGTGACAGCTTCACCTGCTAAAGCACGATGCAGAAAAGGAAGGACGTGAGGCATACCTTGATACGCGTCAAAAGCAGACATACCAACGACCTGCCCAGGCTGTAAATTCAGTAACTGTAGTCCTTTACCATCTGATAAAGTGAAGATGCCATTGCGGTCAAGCGTGAAAAGCACGGTTGGAACGTTAGAGATAACCATGCACAGACGTTGCTCGCTTTCAAGAAGTGTTCGCGCAATCCTGTTATGCTCAGTGATATCACGAACCAACCATAAGAAACCGTTTTTCCCATTTGGTACAATCCGTGTTTCACGCATGTAGTCTTTCTCACCTATGCGTATCTGATATATCTTGGTTTGGGTTTCTCCCGTCTCCTGAGCTTGTTGCATCAGAGCTAAGAACAGCTTGCTCAAATGAGCTGGTAACATTTCGAGCAGACTTTGACCAACCATCTTCTGTATTTGTTCCATATCTATGCCGCTTTTATAACCCAACAATATGCCTGCGCTATCAATATGAAAGAGTGCATCAGGGATAACCTCTAGCAACGCGCTCATCTGTATCTCGCTCGTAGATAGCTCATCCTGTATCATCACCATGTCGGTCTCTCTCCCTTAACCACGGTCTGTACCAACGCGGTGTTGGTA
>CAXUHF010000243.1:0-3747 GCA_964250765.1 uncultured Ktedonobacteraceae bacterium
GTTGGCAAGTCCATAAATGATTTACTTGGTCCTAATAGGCTTGCCCCTGTCATGCTTTGTACATATATTTGCGCTATTTTCTGAAATAGTCTACCGTTGCCCGAACGCCTTCTTCAAAGTTGGCTTGTGGTTTCCAGCCCAGGATGCGTTCAGCCTTGCTGGAGTTAAAGTAGGTTAGATAGATGTCGCCTGGACGCTTGGGAGCGCGAGTGATTTCTGGCTTGTTACCTGTAATTTTCGCTAAGAGGTCGTAGATTTCGTTGACGGAAACGGGGTTGCCTGCGCCGATACAGAAGATGTCATTGTTGCCGTGTTCAAGGGCAAGAACGTTAGCATGTGCCACATCTTCTACATAGACATAATCTTTGCGTTGCTCGCCATCCCAGTCGATACGAACGCCTTCGTTGTTAAGAAAACGTTTGGCGAAAATAGCGATGACGCCTGCTTCACCATTGGGGTCCTGGCGTGGACCGTAGACGTTGCCATAGCGTAGAGCGGTGAAGTCCAGGCCGTTGGCCTCGTGCCAGTAGCGCAAGTAGTATTCGGTGGTCATCTTGGTAATGCCGTAGGGCGACTCTGGACGCTGTGGCACCTCTTCATCAACGGGGTTGCGAACAGGTGTACCATAGGTCGCACCCGATGAAGCAAAAATAATTTTCTTGACGCCAACGCGTGTGCAATTTGTCAGGACATTGAGTAAGCCAAGAATGTTGACGCGTGCATCTAGCTGTGGATTTTGTGTTGAGATAGCCACACTTGCCTGCGCTGCTTGATGGCTCACAATCTCTGGTTTCACCTCGTCAAATATCTGCGTAAGGGCTGTTTCATCGGTAATGTCGGCGCGATAAAACTTCGCCTTTGGATTGAGATTGTTTTCTTTGCCGCCCCCATGATCCCATAAATTATCGACAACCGCCACATCGTGACCTGCCGCAACCAGTTGATCGACGATATGTGAGCCGATAAAACCTGCACCACCTGTAACAAGTATCTTCATGGTTGAAATATTCCCTTTCTATATGTTATGTAATCACACACGCCATTATAGCAGAGGCAGGTTACACACATCAAACAAGGAGACTGAGCGCGGTTTGTAATTCCTGTGGATGCGCGAGGACGGGAAAGATACGTAATCCTGTTTCTCTGTGTAGACGTGCGAGTACAGTACTATCCTGTGGATTGGAGAGTGCGACGGTAAGCGTACCACGTTCGCGCCCAAGCGGATAGCATTGTAGTTCGTGCGCAAGTTTGAGCGTGACAAGCCGTTGAACCTGCTCCGGCCTTTTGCGTGGTAGCAACGAAAGATATGGCATGCCAAGTTTACGTGCAAGGGCAGTTAATTCGTCTTCGTGTGAGATTACTTCCATGTCTAGCATAACCATATCGTTGTCTTGTAAACTATCATCAAGTGCTTCGGTATCTATTTCTGGTTGAGTGTCAAAACTGTAGCACGGTTCGCTTGCTGCAGTGATACATGCATGAATGTTCTCATCCGATATACTAGACGCGGCGTGCCCAATAGTCATGATGCGAGGCCGTAGCACGTTATCTTCATGTACATTGTGAACGCACCACAAGAGGGCATCCCACAGACGACTTTCGACAATCCTTCCACCTTCTGCGTTTGCACCAGGAAGAACAAAATAAAAGGTAGAGTCCAGTAGATAGACCCTATCTGTTTTGCGTACAAGGGAGCGCAACTCGTTGAGATAGTATTGTGCACTGTATGCCTCTAAATAGTGACAATGTACCTTCTCATCTTCCAGCACGAATTGGAGTACGATGGTCACGAGCGCATATTGCTCTACATGCGTCGTTGTAATAGATTGTATAGCCGAAACAACGGTTTGTAATGTACTCGTTGTCTCATAGCTATATGGATATGTAGAATGTTCTCGTGATACAAGAGAAGTAGCCTCGTTGCTCATCTTACAGACTCCTCAATGTGAATTTGTGGATGGAATAGTGTTGCATGTATATTACGTGGAGTCGAGCAACAAATCCTACTTGAATACGGTTATATTTGCGTTGAGACTTGCCCGTTGCGGTTAAGATGATATCATTCCTTCACAGCATAATGTCTCATCAGGTGTTGGAGTGGCTCGACCAGTTTGCTAATTTGAATGAGGAGAAGATCGTTTTGCTGCATGAGGTCGAAGAGGAGAGTAGCAACTACCTCGTCGTCACCCTGCGCCACAAGTTGTATATCTGGAATGATATCACCGAAAATCGCGCTAGCACTATCAAAGAGCAGGGCGAGAGTTGTATCAACCTGCACTAATGAGGCAACAGACGTGGAAGCGAATGCGGTGGCGAATGTCAGATGCACCTGACGTTGCTCTTGCCAGTTATGTAAAGCAAGCGAAAGTACTTCATAAGCATGTTGCCACTGCTCAGTTCCAACGTATGTTGTCGGTACTTCAGTGCTAAAGGCCGCCTCCTCGGTGGTATCAAGTGTTGCAAGTACACAGGTTGTCGTACCAAGCAACAAATGACAATGCGACTCGACACGCTCTAGCAACAGAAGAATGGCCTGTAGTTGTTCCCAAAGCGCATGACGATATGCAAAAGGAGTATGTGTAGCATGTTTTTGCTCAGTAATGAGACGTGTTAGAGTCGGTAATATATGCTGGTAGAGCGTGTCGATACAGTTAAAAAGACGATGTAGACAAAAGACAAGCGTTTCTATATCGTTGCGGTCAGCACGTCCTCGAAAATAGTCTGGTAGGCGTTGCAACAGCAAAAGTAAACTCTCATCCACGCTTTCTGATGCAATGGATGCTGTATGTTCCGCCTGCTGTATCACCTCTTGCTCAAGTTTCTGACTACTACTCATCTCTTCCCTCCCATTACATTGCTTTTCTATATATTGTACGCGGAGGGCATAATAGAGAATACGAAAATAAACAACCGTTGGGGCGGGGGGGGCCCCCCCCCCCCCCCCCAAACCTGTTTTCGTATAAAGATTTATTCTTCATACGTCGCGTCTTGCAAGACACGGAATGTCTCCGCGCGTACATTCTGCTCATAGACACCTAGGCTATTAAGAACACCAGCTGCGATACCTTCGCCTTCTTCGACCATACCTAAAAGGAGATGCTCAGTCCCCACATAAGCGTTGTTCAGTTTTTTTGCATCGTCGGATGCATATTCGAGAATCCTCTTTGAACGTGGGGTTAGCCCAATTTCACCAAGGACGACGCGATCACCACGCCCAATAATAAATTCAACAGTCTTACGTACACGGTTCAGGTCCACGCCAAGATTATGCAATACAGCCCCCGCGACGCCTTCGCCTTCGCGCACCATACCGAGTAAGAGATGTTCCGTTCCTATGTAGTTGTGGCTAAAGCGTAATGCCTCTTCGTGTGCCCTCTCAAGAATGGTATGCGCCTGCTCTGTAAATGGATAGCCAGCATAGGGCCTGCTACTCTTTGTTTGTACAAATGCACTCTTATGCAGGCCTGTCACCTCTGCTGTTTCGGGGACAGGTGGATTCATAGATTGCCCTAACTGTTCTGGAGTAGGTGTGCTCGTAGACTGCTCTAACGGTGTTGAAGTAGAGTTATTTGGAGCAGGTTGTGTTCCCGAACGAAGAGTTCGGAGTGTTTCTGTGCGAGCATTTTGAAGACGTACACCTTGACTTTCAAGTACACCAGCCGCGATGCCTTCGCCTTCGCGTATCATACCAAGCAACAGATGTTCAGTGCCAATGTAGGAATGATTAAGACGACGCGCCTCATCAAC
>CAXUHF010000244.1:0-2287 GCA_964250765.1 uncultured Ktedonobacteraceae bacterium
GGGTGTAATAGAATTAGACCCCTACGAATGAGATATATTCAAAAACATATAGAGATCAAGAGGGAGAACATCCAGACATGGCACGTACACAATACGATATGACAATTATCGGTGGTGGGTCGGGTGGCCTCACAGCTGCACGTATCGCAGCATCACTAGGGGCCAATGTTTTGCTCATAGACAAGCAAGAACTCGGCGGAGATTGCTTACATTATGGGTGCGTGCCAAGCAAGAGCTTGATTCACGTCGCACGTATCGTTCGACAGGCACAGGAAGCGATGACAATTGGCCTGACACCCGCTTCTTTAGGCGTGGATATGGCGAAGGTCAGCAAGTATGTCCAGGGAGTCATCGGGCGCGTTGGCGAGGCGGAAAAGGTCTATGTCGAGAATGTGACGGTCAAATTTGGCAACGTGACCTTTCAGTCTCCAACAGAACTTCTCTTGAACGGCGAGGCATTCACCAGTCGCAATACGCTTATCGCAACGGGTTCGCGTCCGGCGGTGCCAGACATAGAGGGTTTAAAAGAGGCTGGCTATTATACGAACAATGATCTCTTCGACCTGGAACATCTGCCAGCTTCGCTACTCGTTATTGGCGGTGGACCTATCGGTGTCGAGATGGGACAATCGTTCGCACGTCTCGGCTCAAAGGTCACACTGATTACACGTGCCAAACGCATTTTGCCAAGAGAAGATGCCGACGCCTCCACAACGCTTGCCAACGTTCTCACGTCGGAAGGTATTCAACTTGTCACGGATGCAACACTGCTCAAGGTTGAACGCAACGGTGACAAAAAAGTTGTGACGGTCAAGCAAGGGCATGAGCAACAGACATTTGAGGCCGAGCAGATTTTAATTGCGCTGGGACGCCACCCTAATGTAGACGAACTTACCCTTGAAGCTGCCAACGTCACCTATGATGAGAAGGGTATTCAGGTTGACGAACACCTGCAAACGTCGGCCCCAAACATCTATGCGATTGGTGATGTCATCGGGGGCTACCTCTTTACGCATGTTGCCGCATATCAAGCAGGTATTGCAGTTCGTAACGCGCTGGTACCTATCAGCAAGAAAAAAGTGGACTATCGGGTTGTGCCGTGGTGTACATTCACAGAGCCAGAAGTTGCACGCGTCGGACTCACGCGCGAAGAGGCCGAAAAGCACTATAAGGATGTACGGACAGAGGTATTTCCTTTTGCCGACGTTGATCGTGCTCAGGCCGAAAACGAGACAACGGGCTTCATCAAATTGATACTGGTTGGCAAAAAAGAGGAGATTGTGGGTGCTCACATCGTCGGTCTACGTGCAGGCGAGATGCTCGGCGAGATGACGCTTGCTATACAGCACAACATGACGATTGACGACATCTACAATACCATCCATGCCTATCCCACGATGGTAACGGGTCTTCAACAAACAGCATTCGAGGCATATCTGAAAAGCGATGCAGCCGCAAGCAACCGCAAAGTTGTGCGTACATTGTTGAATTTTCGATAGCTTGCTAGAAAGAATATCATGAAAATTAGACCTTTTCAAATCGAAAGATTTTTTGCTCGCTATGAATTCAAAGCTCCATATCTTCTCTCAAGTTCTGACTGTGAAGCTCTCTCTGTTCAAGACCTCCTCACCTTAGAAGAGGGGGCAGCCGAGCAGTTTCAACATCATTGGTTAGGATATACCGAATCGCAAGGCTCTCCTCTGCTACGCCAGTCTATTACTACTCTCTATCAGACCATTCACGAAGAGCAGGTGTTAGTTCATACAGGAGCAGAAGAAGCAATTTTTACATTTATGAATGCAGTATTAGAGAGAGATGACCATATCATTGTGCATTTCCCCTGCTATCAATCGCTCTTTGAAATAGCGAATGCCATTGGATGTGAGATAACGTTGTGGGAGACACACGAAGAAGATGGTTGGGAACTCGATCTTGATAGACTACAACAACATATAAAAGGAAATACAAAGGCGATTATCGTCAACTGTCCTCACAATCCAACCGGCTATTTGATGAGCAAGACTAAACAACAACAGATCATAGATATCGCTAGAGAACATCAATGCATTATTTTTTCTGATGAGGTATATCGTGGACTGGAACAGAATCCAAATGAGACGCTACCTACGGCCTGTGACCTCTATGAAAATGCGGTATCGCTCGGTGTCATGTCTAAAACATACGGTCTACCAGGGCTACGCATTGGCTGGATTGCGACCCGTAACCAGCAGATATATACAGCAATGGCGACATTCAAGGATTACCTAACTATTTGCAACAGTGCTCC
>CAXUHF010000244.1:2387-3586 GCA_964250765.1 uncultured Ktedonobacteraceae bacterium
GTGGCTGATGCACGCGAACTGACGGTGTATTCAAGTTGCGCACGTTGCATACGCTGCTGGAACGCGTCATCATCGGGGAAGCGGTGCAGCATGGAGGTCATCCACCAGGAGAAGTGTTCGGTGCGCCAGATACGTCGTAAGCACGTGGCTGAATATGCCTCTAAAAGCTGCTCCTGGTTCTGTTTGTAGAATGCGGTGAATGCATAGGCAAGGTGGCGAATGTCTGCGACTGCCAGGTTCAGGCCCTTCGCGCCTGTTGGCGGAACGATATGAGCTGCATCACCCGCGAGAAAGAGCCTGCCATATTGCATCGGTTCGATGACGAAGCTACGCATTGCCAGGATGCTTTTCTGAACGATTGGTCCCACACGCAACTGCCAGTTGTCATGCGTGACTAAGCGCACTTGCAGTTCCTCTATAATCATTTCATCGGACCAGTTCGCAATATCATCATGGGGGTCACACTGAATATACATACGTTGCAGTTCTGGTGAACGTGTGCTCACTAAGGCAAAGCCTTTTTCAGAATAGGCGTAAATCAATTCCTGACATGACGGCGGTGCCTGCATTAAAATACCGAGCCAACCAAAGGGATATGTGCGCGAAAACACTTTCTGAAGTGCCGTTGGAATAGATGCGCGAGAGACACCATGAAAGCCGTCACAGCCTGCGATAAAGTCGCACTGTACCTCCACCTGCTCGTTTTCGTAGGCGAAGTGTATGCTTGGCTGGTGCGAAGAGACATCGTGCAAAGAGACATCCTTGACATTAAAAAGAATCTGCCCACCCTGCTTGAGACGTGCTGCGATAGCATCCTTCACAACCTCATGTTGTGGATACACGGTAATGGTTTTCCCGTTCGTCAATTCTTGAAAGTCGATGCGATGACCATAGCCATCGAAACGTAGTTCGACGCCGTGATGTATAAAGCCTTCGCGCTTCATGCGTTCATCAATTCCCATTTGCGTCATCAGATCGACGGTTCCCTGCTCAAGCACACCCGCGCGAATCGTTGACTCGACCTCCTCACGGCTACGACTTTCAAGCACAATAGAGTCGATGCCCTCTCTAGCAAGCATCAGCGACAGAAATAAGCCTGCTGGCCCTGCCCCAATAATTCCAACCTGTGTTCGCATGTGTATACCTCAATTCGTTGTTGGTTTTCTATTGCATTCACCATTTCAACATATCCATTTACA
>CAXUHF010000245.1:0-2377 GCA_964250765.1 uncultured Ktedonobacteraceae bacterium
CCTCCACAACAGCAACCACAATACTATCAGCCATATGGCGAAGGCTATCAACCTCCTACAGAACAACCACCTGTGTATCAAGAAGGCGGTGCACAATATCAACCGTATCACTCTACTCCCTCACCACAATATGAGCAACCACAGTCTCAATATCCACAGCAGGAACTTCCGCCACAACAGTAGTTTAATTGCAAAATGGCAATGAGTCAGAGAACAACACTAGCGTTGTCCTCTGACTCATTGCCATTTTTCGTTACTACTTTCACTACGACGCAACGTATATAAGTGGACATAATTTTAAGCGCAAGAGAGAGTAAAACGCTAAGGCAGGAAGGATGGAATCCTATGGGCAGTCAAGAACAGCAATTCTATACTCCTGAAAATTCTTCTGAACGTTACCCCTCAACGCCATCAAACGCATACTATCAGACACCTGCTAATGTAAATGTTGATCTCCGTGAGCAGCAACAGCAAGAGATGTACGGTGGTCCCGAATACTATACGGGGCGTGGTGAAAAGCTTCAGCCAAATCCACCAAGACGCAAGCGTTCTCGTGCACTCTGGCTTGTACCAATTGTGCTATTTTTCCTGATTGGTGCTATTGGCTTTGGAGTTGGGTCTCATGACCGCTCTAACAAATCCTTTGATAGCTCAATTCATGAGCAAACTTTCAATGTTGGTGTTACTACTCCAACGCTTGTGATAAAGGATAATGCTGGCTCTATTCATATTCGCACCGATGAAGACACTAGTAGTGCAGGTACCGTTACGGTACGCATAGACAAAAGCGGAAGATCAGGGTCAAATCCTAGTGTAATCTTTGATTCGGCGAAAGATATCATCACTGTTACGGCAAACGCGCAAAGTTTTGGGGATAACGATGTCAATATTGATATAACCACGCCAAAGACAAGCAACGTGCAATTAACCGATGGCAATGGAGATATAAATTTAGAAGGCGTAACCGGTACTACCAACGCTCAAACAACAAAAGGGAGCATTCATGCCGACCATATGAGTGGTCAAGTGACGCTTTCAACAACTGATGGCGATGTATCCCTTGATAACGGAAGTTTGAGCAATGGATCATCTCTACAAACTGTGAGTGGCGATATTCATTACAATGGTTCGCTTGATGCCCAAGGTAGTTACAACTTTAATACTGTCGATGGTGATGTCAATGTGGGATTACCGAGTAATTCCGTATTTCATCTTGACGCAAAAAGCACCACTGGTCACTTTGACAACGAGTTCGGCAGCGACGATGTTGGAAGTGGCACACGACCACACGTCACTATAAGTAGCGTCAACGGCTCAATTCAGGTGAGCAAGAACGGGTAGTGTGGGATACAGTTTTACCCGCAAAATTAACCTTTCTCTATCCACGCATGCAAATCAGGGATGTGTTGATGATAATGCTCATAAGAGTTGCTAGCGATGACTTGCCACGGAAGCCAGTTGGGAGGAATATCGCGCAAACTCCTGGCATCGTTCAGGTCAGCGTCAGAAAAAGCTTGTATTGCTTGAAGCAGTTGCTCGAACACCTGTTGCGCTTCCGCGCGTACTTCTTGTAGTGAACGCTTCTGTTTTTCAGCAACCATCGCCACGTTCCGTTCTTCCAGCGACACTTGCCAGAGTGGAGACCCGATAAAGGCACGTTGTTGCAAGATGCCTACCGTTTCACGCTCATACCACATTACGTGTACAAGAATATCTTTGACCGACCATGCTTCACCTGCGACTCCTGGTTGCAGCATCCGTTCCTCGCCAATTTGTGATAGTAACGACTCCCATTGTTCGCGTTCTGTCCGTAGCGTGTCAAGAAGTACTGTCTTTTCCATGTTTCTACCTCCTACTTTTTATTTTTTGCTGGCTCCTTTCAGTATAGAGCATAATTAGGATATACTCCGTCCTTTATTGTGTTAAATAGAAACGCTCGCTTATAACTTCAGTACATCGCGTGGGGAACCCTCTTTCAGAATATCTTCCAGACGCGCATAGGCCCCTAATTTTGTGGTCGGGTGTGTGAAGATATAGAATTTCTCTTCACGAATAGCCTCATAGGCTAGTATAGCATCTTGCATAAAAGTACAGAAATATGAAATACTGAGCGGAGAGGGCGTTTGTATAGATGTACACATCAATACAGAAAGCATAGTAAAGAGGCAGCAATATGGCAGATGCAAGTTCTCATGAACAGAGAGACCAGGAATACTATGAAAGCGAAAAGAAGTTACGTAAGCGTGAAAAACGGTTGCTCGACCGCTTAGAAGAGGCACATATAGCTCAGAGGAATGCAGCCGAACGTTTCCAACGTGCAGAGGCACGTCTTCTCAAACGTCTGGCGCGTACACAACGCCTTGAAGCACGTCTAGCA
>CAXUHF010000245.1:2477-3572 GCA_964250765.1 uncultured Ktedonobacteraceae bacterium
CTTGAGCGTATCCGTGCCGCGATTCGTAGTGGTACTTCATCTGGTGATGCGGCAGAGGCAATTCTGTTCGATGCGGAACGTGACGCTACTCATGCTCATGCCACGCTTGCCGATGCCGAGGTTGCCGAGGAACGCGCACGCCGTGCCGCTATGGAGGCGGAAGCGGAAGCGGAAGTCGCCGAAGGTATGGCCTTTGCCACTGGAGACCGCAGCGAGCACGACGAGATGCGGCGCGAAGAGGAATCTCCCTCCTCTTCAATTCTTGAGGGTCAGCAACATATAGGCGATACAGGTGAGATAGAACGTCTCGCCCAAAACACAACCGAGAAATCCCTGGAAGACGAAGATACCATAGAGGTTCCCATTGTGCGTCCTAGCCTGTAGGGACCGATTTATCGCGTCCTTGTTAGCATTTGATTCTGCGGTAGGACGTGATGTGGTAGTACCCATAGTTGCTGAGTCGTCTCTTCCACAGGAAGATGTCGTTGTTCAACGCTGGTGGTCACTGCCGCAGGGCACACATTTACCCTTAATAGATGGCGGAACGTGCCAGCTTATCTTTGCAGGGCGTTCTGGTGGCTCGGCAGGACCAGACGTGCGTGATGCTGTATTGCTCTTTCCTGATGGAGAACAGTACACAGGTGATATTGAATTTCATGTCCGTGCCAGCGATTGGGTAGCGCATAAGCATGCCACCGACCCACGTTACAACAACGTTATGCTGCATGTGGTGCTGCTCTGCGATGATCCTCACACGACACGTCAGGATGGATACACCATACCGACATGCTCACTCTACGATCTTCTTATAGTCGTTGTTTCCGAAAATGACGATGTAGATAGTGAGGTATGGCCTTGTCATACTGTGATGCGAACTTTGAGCACTATGGAACAAGAGAAACTTTTACATCGTGCAGGTCTCCTACGCTTTGAACAAAAAACACATGCGTTTGTCGAGGCGTTGCATAAAATGGAAATCAATGAGCTAACACGAGGAGTTGGGCATGATAGGGGCAGAGCCACCTGTCACTACTATACGGACCGCCACTGCGTGGCTTGCCACGCTAGTTCGTGTATAGTAGTGACAGGTGGCTC
>CAXUHF010000246.1:0-3520 GCA_964250765.1 uncultured Ktedonobacteraceae bacterium
TGTGGAAACGCATTACATTCCTCTTCAACATTCGTGAACGCCAACAGGGTGTAATGGAATTAGACCCCTACAGATATGTTTCCGTTCTTTCATATCAAACGTGTAAATACTATATATACATTGAAAGGCAAATCTTTATGAGTAACAATAATAGAAAAATTATTCAGGAAACGAGCCGTTGGGTTCGTATTGGCTTCATGGCCGTCTCCGTTCTCGGTCCTGTTATTAACACGCTATCGTCACGGCTACGTACACGTACCGAGGAACGCCGAGGAGAAACAACAAAACGCAGCAACAGTTTGACAGAAAACCTTGTAGATCGTAGTAGCAAGCTGGCCCGGACTTTCGCTACACGCAATAAACAAGTTAGACGCGATCTCGCCGAGCATAGTAATAAAACGACTCAGGTTGTTGCTGACCGTGGCGATGATGTCCTGCAAGAACTCACAGAACGCAGCGAAAAAGTATCACAAGAACTCGCCAAGCGAAGTGAACAAGTTTCTAAAGAGATCACGAAACGTGGCGCGAAAGTCTCCAGAGAAGTAACAAAGCGTAGTCAAAAGGCCGCCAAAGAGATGCGCAAACGTAGCCTGAAAGCACAACGCGAACTCGCAAAGCGTACAGAGCAACTCACACAACCGAACGCCCGTCAAAGCTCTCCCTTCTGGGCTGTGACTAGCTTTAGTATGGGTCTAACAGCCGCGGGAGTGGCAGTCTATCTTATCGTCAGAAAACGTCTACAACAAAATAAACAGGATAGACAACAAGCGCACATTGCATTGAATGGCTCTCTCAATGGTACAGCCAAGAGTACAACAAGCGGTGCAACGTATTCCGCCAATCAGCCATCACTTGCCACTAAATCCGCCGAGACCTCCACGCCAGAGGTCACTACACCCGCACTTACACTCGCTGAACCTGTAACCGAAGAGGTGACGGCTGATGCACCCATCGTCACGGAGCCAGAGCTAGAGGACGGCGAGTCGGCAACTGAGAAATTGCCATCTATCTCGATTCAGGCAGCCGTTAAAGCGTATTCAACTCCAGAAGTACCGTCAGGACAGGAAGAAGTTAGCACACCAGAAGAGGCGGTCACAGCAACACCTATTACGGATGCAACCTTTCTTGGCGTTGTGAACACTAAGCGTTATTATCCAATCGAAACACCCCTAACCGAACTTCACTCCGCCGGAGACGCAGCACTAGACGTAGTGTACTTCGCCACAGCAGACGAAGCACAAGCACAGGGCTACACTTTAGCAGAATAAAAAAAAACTGTTAGGCGTCTGGTGGGGTATACCCCCACCAGACGCATCTCTGTTTTTGTTTATTCTATATTGAACCACGCTGCAGACGTTCGATAATCTCTTTCAGTCGTCGCGTTTCAGCTTCGTGCTGCATACGCAGGTTGAGCATCTCTTGCTCTAGCTTTTCCTGCAACTCCTCCATACGATCCTTCATATGCAGAATGGCCTCGACTCCAGCTAGATTTACGCCGAGGTCGCGCATCAGTCCACGTATCTGCACAACGCGCTCGATATCGCGCTCTGTGTACAGGCGTGGGCTATGTGGACTTTCGCCTTTGCGAGCTGGTGAGATTAATCCTAAACGCTCATAATGACGCAACGTTTGCTCATGCACATCGGCTCGTTGCGCTGCGACACTGATGATATACCATGCGCCATCGGTCTCAGATATATGAGGCATCTCTACTCACCTCCTTTCTCGCTAGAAATGTACCTCCGCACTACGCCCACGCGCGAACTTCTCGAACAAGCTACGTTCCTCTTGTGAGAGGTGTGTTGGCAACAAGATACGCACACGTGCGTATAGATTGCCGCTCCCCTCAGCACGTAATCGTGGCATACCCTTCCCGCCAAGGCGAAAGACACGATTGTTCTGCGTCTCCGCAGGAATCGTGAGCATCACTTTGCGCCCGTCAAGTAAAGGAACAGGCACCTCACCACCCAAGAGCGCGGTCACTAATTCGACATCAATATCGACGTTCAGATCGTCGCCTTTACGTTCAAAAGTTGGATCGGGCTTGACACTGATGACCAGATACAGATCACCGCGTGGACCACCGCCAATACCAGGCTGACCCTCGCCTCCAACACGAATCTTTGAGCCGTTATCTACGCCAGCAGGTATCTTCACCTGAATACGCTTGTTGCGTGGCACCATGCCCTGACCGCTACAAGTTGAGCACACTCTGCCACTTACCTCACCCGTTCCTTGACAGGTAGGACATACCTCCGTCGATTGAATATTGAAGGTGCGCGCCCCACCAGCATACGCCTCTTGCAGCGTGACCTCTACAGGCTGCTCGATATCGTCACCTGTACGTCGGCGCATATCGTCACGTACACCTGTGGTGCGTCCCGTTGTGCTGCCTGCCGAACCAAAGCCGCTACTACGCCCGAACAGTGTCTCGAAGAAGTCCGAGAAGTTGCCCTGATCGAACTCAAATTGCTGTTGCGTGCGTCCATTACCCGTACTATATGCACGACGGGAATTAGACATGCTGGGGCCAAATTGTTCTTGCCAGTTTGGTCCAAGTGTATCATATTTGTTGCGCTTCTCTGCGTCCGAAAGCACCTCGTAGGCTTCGTTAATCTCTTTAAACTTTGCCTCGGCTTTCTTATCGCCTGGGTTTACGTCGGGATGATATTTGCGGGCCAGCTTACGAAAAGCCTTCTTGATCTCATCCGCGCTCGCGCCTCTCGCAACACCAAGTACTTTATAATAATCCTTATATTCCATATGGCTAGCCCTTTATTTTGTAGAAGAGAGGCATACCCGATGCCTCTCTGAGTACACATGAGAATGAATATTACTTGTTTCCCATGCTCACTTTGACACGGGCCGGACGAAGAGTTTCATCGCCGAGAGTATAGCCCTTAAGCACCTCTTCTACAATGGTTCCTTCGGGCTTATCGCTGTTCTCTATCGCCTCGATTGCCTCATGCAGGTAGGGATTGAACGCCTCACCTACGGTAGGCACTGCGTTGACGCCCTCGCCGCGCATCACTTCGCTCATTTGCCACTGCACCATGCGTAACGCTTGCTGCAAATCCTGGCGACTCATCGTCTCCTGATACACCATTGCGCGGTCCACATTGTCAATCACACCAAGAAACTTATTGATAAGTGCCTTCTTCTGATTATAGACCCGATCTATCAACACACGTTCCTGGCGTTTGCGGAAGTTTTCCATATCGGCCCGTTCGCGTAAAAACTTGTTCCAGTTGTCCGACGCCTCTTGGCGCGCCTGAGCAAGTTGTGACTCTAGTTCAGCGATACGAGCTATATCGTTTATATTGTTAAATGTTGGTTGTTCAGCAGACATTCCCTGTGCGTCCTCCATAAGTTGTACTCCTTATTTGATTGAAGATATGTATCGTAAAAATGCGTTGCTTATACAAGATTTACTGCTATCCTAGTATAAACTTTGAGTCACTTCTTGTCAAGTTTTTAATGTGGAGAAGAGAACGCGGCAAACGTCCGTGGGTCTATGACC
>CAXUHF010000247.1:0-3480 GCA_964250765.1 uncultured Ktedonobacteraceae bacterium
ATAAGCTCATCTTTGCTTAACTTGACGCCTATGGGGTCTAATTCTATTACACCCTCTTGGCAATTCACAATGCATGCAGATGATAAGAAACGTTTCAACATCCCTGCCAACGTGTCAATTGCTACAAGGGTGTAATGGAATTAGACCCCTACAGTCAACACGTCACAGTTATTGTGAATCCATCATTAGCTGTGATTCCAATGAGCCGCCCACGACTACCGTGTGTCCACTGGGAAGCGAGAGGTCTGTTGCGGCTTGCGCGATGACTTCGCCCATTTCGGTAGCGGTAGGTAAGGGGCCTATGGTAGCGCGCCTGTGCTCGGTCAGTCCTGGTGCACCGCGTTCCAGGAGTTTTGGCGTGATGGTGCCCTCTATAAGATCACCAGTCACAACAAGTAGACGAATGCTCCGTGTAGCCAACATTTCTTGCTGACCACGAATAGCTCGTTCACCAGCATGCTTTGACTCAGCAACAAGTTCGTACGCGGGTATCTGTTTCATCTGCCCATACAAATGCGCCCAATGACTTGTAATGAAGACAATTGTTCCTCCATGAGTCATAAGTGGAAGAGCACTCTCCACGAGTGCGAGTTGTGCATCGTGATTAATATGCATGGGATACTCAGGATCGAGGGCAAGGAGATCACGTTCCAGTCCACCGGAGGCATTCAACACGAGAATATCAAGGACATTACGCCATTCCGTCAATGTTGCGAAGAGACGTTGCACCTCATCAGGTTGGGTGATATCACACCTAATTGGTAGAGCATGTTGATTCCGTGTTGTTACTTGAGCGGCAACCTCATCTGCACGGGCCGCCTTATTGCGATAAGTGAGCGCAATATCATAATCTCGCTCTGCCAACGCTAGTGCAGTCGCTGCACCAATACCACGAGAGCCACCAGTGATAAGCGCAACCTTTGTAGAAACACTCATTTACTTGCTCTCTTGCAGCACGACTTCACGCCCTTGCTGTGCAGAGGCATAACATGCGTCGATTACGCGCACACGGCGTAAACCCTCAGTACCGTTATGCAATGACCAGTTGCCCTCTGTAATGTTTTGCACAAAATCGTGAACGACGGTGATGTGACCTTCACCTTTTGGTACTTGAGGATGAATTGTTGCAGGGACACCTGCAACATCCGTGTAGATATCGAGCGTATCTTGCCAGTTATAGTTCTTTACTTTGAGTTCCGCTCCTCCATCGGTTCCATAGAGCGTGACACCAAAGTCATCACCTGCACTGCTGTTTGTTGCCCAACTTGCTTCAAGCAGAAGAGTCGCACCATTTGAGAGACGCAGAAATGCGGTTGCGAGATCCTCCACCTCAAAGGCATTGCCTGAACCAGACTTTCGAGATCGTAGGTCTACTCCTTTGCCGCTCTTGCCAAGCTCAGCATAGGTCGATGCACTTACCGTTAAAATTTCAGGTTCGCCGAGGAGATACAGAGCCATATCGAGGGCATGTACACCCAAGTCAATCAGTGGACCACCGCCAGCCTTTTCTTTGCTGACGAACCATGTACCCGCCCCTGGAATACCACGTCGGCGCATCCAGGACGCCTTCGCATAGTAGACATTGCCTAGCTTCCCTTCGTCGGCATAGCGTTTGAGCACCTGCACATCGCCACGAACGCGATGATTGAAGACAACCTGCAACACACGATTCGCTTTTGTCGCTGCTTCGACCATTGTCGTAGCCTCTTCGGTAGTACGTGCAAGAGGTTTTTCGCAGAGAACATGCATACCGCGTCCAAGTGCTTCGATAGCAATAGGGGCATGCAAATAATTGGGAACACACACGCTTACGGCATCAAGGTCGTCGCGTGACAGGAGTTCATGATGATAGTGATAGAGGTTTGGAATAGCGTAGGTCGTGCCGAGGCTGTGTAATTTCTCTTCTTCAAGGCCAGCTAACGCCACAATCTCTACATTTGGAAGCTGGCTATAGCCCTTGAGAGCCATTTCTCCACCATAGCCTAGACCAATAACACCCACACGAAGAGAACTTGATTGCGGTTGCATGAAATAGAATACTCCTTTATTTGTCACTCGCCGCCTCCGGCGGCGAGTGGGAAGAGGAAACTGGGCACAGCCCCAGACCCCAGTCAAGGGGCGGCTGCCCCTTGCATCCCTGCTTCTAAAAGTTGGCAGAAGATTGACTGACAATTACATTTAAGGATCACGGCGTGCCATTAACCCTTGTTGCCATGCATAGACCGCAGCCTGTGTGCGGTCCAGCATATGCAATTTGCCTAATATATTGCTAACATGCCCCTTTACCGTTTTTTCGCTGATGACAAGCTTTTCGGCAATGGCGGCATTTGAAAGGCCATCAGCTATAAGACGTAGTACATCTAACTCACGGTCACTTAAATCGGTAAAGAGATTTGGCGTATCGCGTCGCGCGCCTCGAATCTCCTGGACGACACGAGCCGCAACACGTGGATGTAGTACAGATTCACCACGTGCAGCTTTACGTACTGTCTCTGCAAGTTCGTCTGGTCCAACATCCTTGAGGACATAGGAGAGGGCACCAGCGCGTAGGGCCGGGAAGATATATTCATCTTCATGATAGGAGGTCAGAACAATGACCTGCGAATGTGGGCTGGCCTGCTTTACTTGCCGTGTCGCCTCCACGCCACCCATGCCGCTCATCACAAGGTCCATCAGCACCACATCAGGCACAAGTTCAGCCGCCATACGCACAGCAGTTTCGCCAGAGTCGGCTTCACCCACAACAAGCAGGTCGGGTTGCAGTTCCAGGAATGTGCGCACACCATTTCTGACAAGGGCGTGATCGTCGGTAATAAGAACCGTGATTTGTTCAGTCACCAGACCACCCGCTTTCTATACATGTGCTGGACTCACAGAATTGCTTCTGTGTACACCAAGTTTTTCGCAGTACACAACAACCTGTGTCCCTTTGCCAGGGCTACTTTCTATATGTACATCACCCCCAAGTACTTTCATGCGCTCTTGCATAGAGTGCAAACCAACACCTTGCTCATTGTTTTGCGTATTATCGAAGCCTTGTCCGTTATCCTCAAGAGTTAGCGTGACGGTATCGCCACTCACAACAAGTTTCATATGTACAAGAGTTGCATGAGTGTGACGCGCAACGTTCGAGAGTGCTTCTTGCGCAACTCGGAACAATGCCTCTTCTACCACAAGCGGCAGAGTTTGCTGTCCTTCAACCTGTAATTTTGCGATAATACCTGTCTGCTGCATCCATTGTGTCATAAGATCGCGCAGAGCCTCAACCAAGCCTTTGCCTTCAAGTGCGGCAGGGCGTAATTCCTTAATCAGCGTGGTAAGCTCCTGTTGTGCCTGCCGTACTAACAGCTCAGTCTCATCTAACCGTTTCCGTGCGGCAGTCACATCGCGTCCAAGCAGCACTTTTACCGCGCCGACTTGCATCGAGATAGCGAAGATTTGCTGTTTCACACTATCATGCAGATCACGCGCAAGTCGGTT
>CAXUHF010000248.1:0-3381 GCA_964250765.1 uncultured Ktedonobacteraceae bacterium
TCTGAATTATGTATTACGCGAACGTCGGCGTCTCTCCATTATCATTCTTCTCCTGCACCTGCTTTGCATCCACAAACACAGGTGGCGGCGTTGGATCGTCCTGCTTTAGCGTTCCCGCTGAAGCTGCTTGTAGCAATGCCCATACCTTTTCTGGTTTGAGCGGCATATCAATCGACGTGATACCATGTACTGAGAGGGCATCAAGCACTGCATTCACAACGGCGGGTGGAGCAGCGATACAGCCTGCTTCTCCTACGCCCTTCGCACCAAGCGGGTTTGTTGGCGAGGGTGACTCCACGTTCCCTGTAGTGATTTCGGGAACCTGCTCGGCATTTGGCAGAGCATAGTCCTGAAACGTGCTGGTGAGCGGTTGTCCGTTCTCATCATACGCCACCTCTTCATAGAGAGCCTGTCCAATTCCTTGTGCGATTGCGCCATGTATCTGGGCCTCGGCTAAGTAGGAGTTGAGGATGCGACCACCATCGTCTACAGCGACATATGTGAGAACGTCCGTCTCACCTGTAGTAGTATCTACCTCGACCACCGCGATGTGCGTTCCAGATGAGAAGCCAGGACCAGATGGCGTAAAGTCATGCCATGCCGCCAGTCCTTCGATTGCAACACCATTTGCAGGATTAGGAGCCTCATGCGAAATCAGGTCAGGTTGTTCCTCCACGCTTTGGGCCAATGTGCCTAAATTAATTGAACGCTGTGGCACGCCGCGTACCGTAAACTTGCCATCCTCTAGCACAAGGTCATCAGGGGCGGCCTCTAGCTGTTGAGCAGCAAGGTGCAATGCCTTCTCGCGCACCGCTTCCGCCGCCAGCAACACGACTGAGCCAGCCGCCGCCGTTGTGCGACTTCCAAAGGTTCCGATACCAAAACCTGGAAGTGCTGTATCGTTCATCTGCACTTCGATCTTTGATCCAGGCAGATGAAAGACCTGTGCGGCAATCTGTGCGAACGCTGTGAAGTGTCCTTGACCGTTGTGAGCGACACCACTTTGCACAAGAATAGTTCCGTCGCGGCGGATGCGTACCGTCGCAGCCTCTTTTGGAACTCCTGGACGCGCAGGACCACCCCCACCTGTAATCTCAATAAAGGTTGCGAGACCAATGCCTAAGAGTCGTGAGCCATCGTTTTTCCGTTGTTCGCGCTGTTTCGCACGCCATCCCGTGTAGTCAACCAGTTCAAGTGCCTTGTCCAGTGCTGCCTCATAATTGCCGCTATCATACTGCATTCCGGTCACAGCATGATATGGGAAGGCATTCGGTGCAATCACATTGCGACGACGCACCTCAGCAGGGTCCAGGCCAAGTTCATCGGCAATACGATCTATGGTACGTTCGAGAATGTAGGTGGCCTCTGGTCGTCCCGCGCCACGATATGCGGCGGTTGGAACCTTGTTGGTAAACGCGCCCACAACCTGACTCTCTACGGCTTCAATCCGATAAGGGCCGTTGAGCATATGCGGCGTTCCCGTCGGAACCATAGATGTTGTATTCGCAAGGAACGCACCCAGATCAGCTATCGTGTGAACTTTGAGGCCCAGGAGCCGTCCATCGTTTTGCACCGCCGCCTCGATGTAGTTGATTTGCCCACGACCATGTGTATGAGCAATCAGATTCTCGCTGCGGTCCTCTATCCATTTCACAGGACGTGCAAGTTTGAGCGCAAGGGATGCGGCGATAATTTCCTCACCTAAAGGCGAAGTCTTTGCGCCAAAACCACCACCTACTTGCGCGTTGCGTACCCGAATCTGCTCAGGCTTCAAATTCAAGAACGAGGCAAGAAGGGTGCGTAGCGTGTAGATAGCTTGCGATGAGGACCATGCCGAAAGGTGTTCACTTTCCGCGTCGTAGTCGAACAGACAAGCCCGTGCCTCCAATGAGCTAGGAGCGACACGCTGATTGACGATACGAAGCTTCACAGTTCGGTCTGCCCGCTCAAACGCTTTCTGGATGTCTCCACCACTCACGTAGTGACGGAATGCCACATTCGAGCCAAATTCATCGTAGAGGAGGGGAGCGTCAGGAGCAAGCGCGGCCTCCGGGTCGGTAACAGAGGGAAGCGGTTCGTAGTCGATATCAACCAGATTCCGCGCATCAATAGCGGCATACATGGTCTCGGCTAACACAACCGCGACTGGATCACCGACATAGCGCACAATGTCTACCGCCATCGGGCGTCGCTCTGGTTTCTTCAAATTGGGAACAGGCATGGTATCAAGCGTACGCATTCCCTGCACCAGTTCCGCGCTCGTAAAGACGGCAAAAACGCCAGGAACGGCTCGCGCCTCGTCCAGTTGTATATCAAGAATTTTCGCGTGGGCGTAAGGGCTACGAACCACAACCATGTGCAGCGCAGCGGGGCGTCCTTCTGCTGGACGTATGTCATCGACGTAGTGAGAACGGCCCGTAATCAGTCCAAAATCTTCTGTACGGCGTTCAAGTCCTTGTGGAATGGATGTTTCTATCATATGCTTCCCTTGTTTGCTTCACTCTTTACAAGAGTTTGAAAAGTGTTTTGTTATCATGTATATCGTAACACATAATGGAGAGTCAAAAGCCTTCATACTTCGATTAAAATGAGCATTTCCTAGTTCGAGAACTGATACAGGGAAAATTACACTTGGTAGTCCAAAATCCACATCAGTTGCTGTAATGGTACATGAGAAGGTATCCTTTTGAGCACGGCATTTCGTAGCATTGCTACGAGAGGATTTTCCAGTTGCACCGCCTGTCCAATCAATCTAGCAAGGCGGGCAATTGTATTTGCGCGGGTCACACGCCGCTTTTCGTACAGACGTAAGCCCGCAACCACATCCACTTCGGTTTTCAAGCAATCGGCTAATACAACAGCATCCTCAATCGCAATACATGCTCCTTGCCCTAAATTAGGCGTCATCGTATGAGCCGCATCACCCAGGAGCGTCACGCGACCACGGCTCCAATGGGATAACAATGGACTTTCGTACACGTCATGACGGAGGAGAGAAGTTTCTTCTGTCGCCTCGATGATCTCTGGAATAGGGTCATGCCAATCGCCGAACAGGTCCAGAATTTCGCGCTTTCTCCCAACTCGTTTCTCTCGCTCCCCCTCAGGAACGTTGCGTTGAGCGAACCAGTAAACACGCCCATTGCTCATAGGAGTAATGCCGAATTGAGCGTTCTTTCCCCAGGCCCACGTCTCAATATCTTTTCTTGTTGTACGGGCGATACCGCGCCAACACGCGTATCCAGCATATCGAGGTTTTGTTGCCCCAAATAACTGAGAACGAATAGTGGAGTGCAAACCATCGGCTCCAACTAACAGGTCTCCCCGTGCCACTTTCCCATCAGCGAAGTATGCCGATACGCCCGTTTCATCCTGTGTACAGCC
>CAXUHF010000249.1:0-3341 GCA_964250765.1 uncultured Ktedonobacteraceae bacterium
GATGGTGTACAATAGATACTATCATGTGTGAAACATACAAGGGTGTGTAATTTCTCGTGCCAGGAATGAGCTATGAGCCAGAACTACGGAGTGTTGCGGGTGGTCCGTGTGCGCCCACCAGCTAATGCGACTGCGGATATTCAGGAACGCTATCCAAGCGGATGGTTGCCAGAAGAGCAACTGGTACACCTGCTGACACGTCAAGTGACGACGATTGGACGTGCGCTGAGCAATGACATTCTCCTCATGGACCCTACGGCGTCACGCGAGCATGCGCGTCTGGTACTTGATGAATATGGCTGGCATGTACAAAATTTGACCGTGAACAACATTGTGCGTGTTAACGGGCATCCTGTGCCAAGCGGTGTAAGCGTGGCGATGAAATCGCAGGATGTGCTTGTCCTGGGTAGCACCATGTTACAACTCATCGCGCCACGTCATGTGCTACCCTATCGAGAAGCAAGTGAGCAACCAACTGAACTCCTTGCATCTCGTCCTAAAACTCCTTTACCGCAGCAGAGTTCGCAATCATCTTCTGGAGGGCAACAAGCGTTAGATGCTCAGCCCACGCCCGTTCGTGTACAGGGGAATGGACACGTACAGTATCCAAATTTTCCGTCGGTGCCGCGTCCTTCCCTGTTGTCATTACCTGAACAGCCAGAACCAGAACTGGTAGCACAGGCGTGGAATGATGAAGAGGATGATGTACTTGGTGCGGGTATTACAATGCAATTTGCATTGCCACAACGTATGGGTACACGTACACGCTGGTTAATTGCGGGAGTCGGTTTTGCCATTTTAATTGTCAGCGCGATTATTACGATTGTCCTGAGTAGCGTGGTTGGTTTTGCTTCATTGACGCAGAATGGTCCCTCAAGCATTCTCGCGGCCCTGACTATTCCCATCATTCCAGCACTTGGGATCAACCTGCTTGTAAACTTTATTGATCGCTTCGAGCGCGAACCGTGGTTTCTGCGACTCGCCGCGTTTCTATGGGGAGCTATTATCGCTATTCCACCTACGCTGTTTATAGAAACGAATGTGCAAACGCTTATTCAAAACGCATTGGGGCGAGACTCAAACATGCTTTTGCGTTCAGCATTGCTGGGTTTGAATGCAGGCGTAACCGAGGAGACGGTCAAGGGTTTGGGATTATTATTGCTCTTTTTTGTCTTGCGAGACGAGTTCGATAACGTGACTGATGGCATTGTCTATGGCGCGTTGATTGGTGCTGGTTTTGCGATGGTTGAAAACTTTAGCTATTTCGCGCAAAACTCGAAAGACTTTCTGCTCTTCCTGATTGTCGGGCGTATTGTGCTTGGCTGGCTCAGCCACTCAACCTTCACCGTCTGTTTCGGAGCGGCCCTCGGCTACGTGCGGCACACAAATGTGCGCTGGCGACATTTTGTTGTACCACTTCTGGGCTATCTTGTCGCGGTTGCGCTACATAGTATCTTTGACTTTGTGGATATCTACGCCAACGCAACCGTTATTGCCTCGCCCAACAATCCGACTGTAGCACACTACTCGCTTATCGCGGTAATCGGGGACTACATACCGCCGTTTATCGCACAGATTGTTCTACTATACTTTTTGATTAAAGCTCTTGCGCACGAGGTCGCGGTTATCCGTGAATTTCTGGCATCGGAAGTGAGTAATGGAGTTGTGCGTGTGGATGAGTACGCGTTGTTACAAAATTCGTTTCAGCGCACACGGCAAGAACGGCGCGTTTTGAGGCGTTGCGGCATCAAGCAGTGGATGCGTGTGCAGGAGCTGTATCAGACCGAGATTGGCTTGGCCTTCCGCAAATGGCATGTTAGCATGGGCGACAAACCAAAACTTGGCTATCGCCAGCCCGAAGATGCCTATCGTTACCGTATTAAACGTCTTCGTTATGAGATTATGATGATGGAGACAAAAAAGTAGGGGTCTAATTCATTACACCCTGCGGGCAATGAACAATGTCAGCGAGTGTTGAAATGCTGATCCATATTCGCTCAAGGTGTGCATTGCCCGCAGGGTGTAATGAATTAGACCCCTACAATTGACGTATTCACATGAATTTGTTACATCACGTTATCGGTCCCTACAGATGTATTTATGATCGCAGCAGTTGCGCCTCTACTGGTGGTAGTGCCTCGACATGTGGGTGTTCTTCCAGACTGGTGCCATCAATCGTCTGTTCGCTAATGGGCGGCAGGAAGAGGAGAGTGTACATCACGGCGAAGATGGGCAGGTGTCCAAGCAGTTCCGTTGGTGGTAGAAATGGCAGCGTCAGGTTGAAGGGCACAAACATGCCGAAGATCACAATCTTGGGCAGAATGCCGCTAATCAAGGCTAAGCCAATTGTTAGCTCGACAGCACCGGCAGCAAGGATAAAGCGTTCGTTGGTAAACCATGTCAAGCCGATAAGCTGAGCAACGTTGAAGTTTGGATGTGTCTTGAGGAACGCCAACGCAAGCGCGGGATCAACGAGTTTTTCGGTGAAGGCCAGGACGACGATAGAGATGCCCACACCTGTTCGTAGTATGAAGGGTGCCATACGCCAATAGCGAGCGAAACGAGAAAGCGGCTCTCTATGTGGTCCAGGTCTGACTAAACCACGGCCCATGATGAGCAGGTAGATGGCGATACCTACGTATACGGTTTGCTCTAGCACTTCCCACACAGGATATAAAAAGAATGAGAACAAGAAAAGCACGATCAGCGCAATCGCTCCAACCCGCGTCAAAACGCCACTGATAAACGTGAAGGCAACAAATACCTCGACACTCGCAAGAAGAAAGCCTAAGACACCCGAACCACTATACAGATTAGGCGCGAAAATGTGTAGTGTTACTGCTACTGCAATTAAACTAATGGCTGTTTGTACCGCGAGGATGACTTGATTAGAACGGTCATAATAGCGCAGGAAGCCGATCTGTGGAAAGCGATTATCGCCTCCGACGAGCCGACGTAGCAGCACAAGCACACCGATACCCAGGAACGAAAGCCCAATCATGCCCAAAACAGGCAATGTGAAAATGAGTCCAAATTGTGGCGGATACTTACTGCCATCGGTAAACCACTTCTCGTGAGCGTATGCAACACTCGGCACGATGAGCATAATGAAAAACACCAGCCCAAAGCGAGGCACAAGGTGTTGTAGTATATGGCGCAGATAAGACATAAAGACTCCTGTATAGCGCGTCCGTGCAGAGTTGTGAAATCATCATAGAGAGGATGAGAACGAGGCAGTGAAACATAAGCCTCCTCCATATGACGAAGTGGCGTGGATATTCGTGTATAGGGAATAGAGCGTCTTCATCATCTACTGTTTTTTGGAGAAGGAGATGTAGGGG
>CAXUHF010000250.1:0-3168 GCA_964250765.1 uncultured Ktedonobacteraceae bacterium
CGTTCGGCACGCTTATCATACAAACGCTGTATCTCACCATGAGCATCAATCACCAATTCATAGTAGGCATTATGAAGCGTGACATGGCCCTCGCTTGTCCTGTTTATCGAACACATTTGTGCAGATGATTCGTCAGGAGCAATGCTTGGTTCAGAAAAAATGCTGACGCCACAAGGAGGCATGGATACACCATCGACAAGCACAAGAGGATTGCCATCCCAGTCTATTGTCTTCTGCGTTCCAGCCACATCAGCCATAACCACCCCTGGAATTTGTAGCGGTTCCGTCCTCTCCCACGGCAATGTATTGAAGAAGGCAATGCCGCGTTCTGCTAGCCCGAATTGTTCGCTCAGCACATTCAGGGCTTCACTGCGAATCTCCTCGGCAATGCGCCTCACATCGGCATAGATACGCTCGGCATCATCGTATACCTCACGAATGGAGGAACCGGGGAGCACATCATGAAATTGATTGAGTAACAGAAGTTGCCAGCCGATATTTAATTGTTCTTGACGTGAAGGCATACCATAGAGAATTGCCCATGAGTTGAGTAACTCTGTTTCTCGATAGAGCAGTTCCGAACGTCGGTTGAGTTGCTTTATACGCGCTTGCGATGTATAAGTACCACGATGATACTCAAGATATAACTCCCCAACCCAGCGTGGCAGTTGTGGCTGTTCCCATAGACGCTCGTAGAGCGAGGTGAAGTATGTATCAACACTGCCCCAATGGACTGAGGGAAAATTTGGCGTGTCAGCAAGAACTTGTGAGGTTTGCAGCATCTCTTCTGTTGGACCGCCACCACCATCACCCCAACCAGCCAGATAGAGCAAATCATCGTTCAACGCTTGTTGACGATAGTTAGCCCATGTTCCTGTCATATCACTGGCACGTAAAGGTCCATTATAGGTATAGTATGTATTTCTGGCGTGAGGGTCTGGTGCAGTCACAAAATGGGTCAAGACTTCGGACCCATCAATGCCACGCCAGCGAAAGGTATCGCAGGGCATACGATTGAACTGATTCCAACTTATCTTTGTAGTCATAAAGACTGGAATATTGCAGCCTCGCATGATTTGTGGCAAGGCCGCACTATAGCCGAAGACATCCGGCAACCAGATATGACGCGGTGTGATGCCAAATTCCTGTTGCGTAAAACGTATGCCATGTAGTATCTGGCGTACAAGCGATTCGCCTGAGGTTAGATTACAATCAGCCTCAACCCACATCGCACCGACTGGCTCAAAGCGTCCTTCGGCTACACGCTGCTTGACCCGCGCATAGATTTCGGGCATATCCTCTTTTAGCCATTGCAACACTTGTGGCTGACTCTGACTGTAGTGTAGTTCTGGATAGCGGTCCATCAGGTTAAGTACATTTGAGACGGTATGAGCGATTTTCTGACGCGTCCTCCAATAAGGCCACATCCAGCCAAGATCGAGATGTGCGTGTCCGCTCAGAGTAATGCTCGGTTGATTCGTTGCCTCTGGATACTCATGAAGGGCAGATTGTAAGTAGTCATACGCCAAAGACGCGGAGGCGCGGAAGCGGTCACTGTACCACCCTTCTCGAAGGTCAAGGACAGTGTACGCGTTGTTGAGCTGTTCTAACAAAGCATGGCGGACAGGATCGTGTTCACCCATAACGCTGTGTGCTTCAAAAACGGTGAGCATCAGAAAATAGAGTTGCCAAAGCGCGATATTTCTGGGACGCAAGGTGATGCCACTAAATAGGAGTGGTACGCCTGTGTATGCCTGTATTGTGACGATGTGAGGTTGTCCATCGTAAGCTTGTTCAGGAAGCAGTAGAAAGAGGTGGCGATAGTCGAGTCCACCAATAGCCTGACCATCAAGAAATACCGTTGCCTCCACAACCAGAAGTAAGCTATCATCTTGGCTCGTATTCCAGTCTAAATGTATCGTTGTGGGAACAGTTGTTGCAGAAAGCTGAAAAGCAAGCCAACTGGTGCTATGCGTCTTGCCCCATGTCTGACCCACTTCTACCTGCTGCCACTGAGCAGTATCAGTAAATGGTGCTGATGGTGGTGACACCATTGAATTAGCAGCCGGAGCGATATAGACAGGGGTAACAATTTGTGACTGGCCTTCGGCAACAACACCTAGTTCAGCAATACGGGCTTGGAGTTTTTGTGTAGTAAGCGACATACGGGATTCCTTCTATTTATTTTAAGCAAGACCAAAAATTTTAGATGTCTTTAGTAATACGGTTCCCCATCCTTTAGAGGGAAACAGGGAGACCGCAAGGGTCTCCCCTACATGTAGTGACCTGTGAAAATGTAGGGGAGACCGCAAGGGTCTCCCCTACATTTTCACCCGTTTCCCCCTAAAGGACGGAGACCCAGTAATGCACGCATGTTTACAAATATCATACATTAGGCTTTCTGCCAACATAAAGTAGATGATCGGCAGCACCGTGAAGTGATGGTTCTTTACCAAGCTGATAGTTCAACTTAACCCATGCTTGCCACGCCTCACCAGAGAGTTGATTGACCTGCTCTTCGTTACGAGCAATAATTCCTTCACAACCAATAAGATTGAGCGTCTCAAAACTCATCTCTTCCATAAATGGTTTGATTTCGCCAGGATGAGCGAAGTAGGCATCTGTGAACCCAACTCCTTGACCAGCATGATAGACTCCAGTACGGAGTATCTCTTCCCATACGGTTCTCTGTTCGAGCAAAGTGAGGGGTGAGTTTGTGGCAAGATCACGGAAAGCAGCATAGCGCGTAACAAAAGCGGCAAAAATGAGGCCACCTGGACAAAGCACTTGCCAAGCTTCACGAACGGCTTGCTGTCGTTCTTGATAAGTCAGCAAGTGGTACAAGGGTCCAAGCAGTAGCACAGCATCAAATACCCCTAAATAAAGAGTTGAGAGATGAAGTGCATTTCCATGTACATACTGCTGAATAGAAAGATTGCTCTCACGCGCTTTTTGCCGTGCGAAGTTGAGATTGCTCTGTGAAAGGTCGAGAAGCGTGACTTGATAGTCAAGTGAGGAAAGAGCTAACGCATATCTTCCAGGTCCACTACCAACATCAAGTACAGTTTGGGGAGCCGAAGGAAGATGATCATTTAACGCACGCATCGTAACAGCAAACTCCATACGATGCCGATCTAAACGCTGCCACTCGATGAGTGCGTCTTCGTC
>CAXUHF010000251.1:0-3164 GCA_964250765.1 uncultured Ktedonobacteraceae bacterium
GGACGGAAAAACTGTTGTACGTAGATGAAAAACGCGACAACCACGCCCACAGGAATCGTGCCACGAATGGCGAGCCAGCCACCAAAGCCCGCGACGATAGCCGTTGCCAGTGTACTGATGATGTCGATGGTGGGCGTAAAGGCCGAGGTGATTGCCACGGCATGCACATTGACATCACGATTAACCGCGTTGTGTGCCGCGAAGTGTTCGATATTAGCATCCGTGCGGTTGAACGCTTGCGCGACACGCACTCCAACCAGTTCCTCCTCTAACTCCGAAGAGACGATACCAATGACAGAGCGCGTATCACGAAAGGCACTCCGTGAGCGTTGCGCGAAGAGAATTGTGATCCATACCATAATTGGGACAGTCAAAAAGCTTAACAGTGCTAACGGCACATTGAGGACAAGCATTGCGATGAGAATGCCAACAAGCGAGAAGACGCTACCAATCACCTGCGTTACACCCTGGCTAAGCAGTTGGTTGATAACCTGGATATCGTTGACGAGACGCGACATAAGGTCGCCAGCTTTATTCTGGTCAAAAAAAGCGATTGAGAGCGATTGCACCTTATCAAATATTTGTGTACGTAATGCCGAGAGGAAGCGTTGACCGATCCTACCAATCAAAGATGTTTGTCCAAATTGTGACGCAAAGCCCACAATGTAGACGCCGAGCAGGAGCAGCATAATCTGTGCTAAGCCAGCACCATTTTTGCCTGTGATATACACGTCAATCGCTTGTCCAATCAGTGCTGGTCCCACCGCTTGCGTTCCCGCCGAAATGATGACAAGTACCAACGCCCCTAGTAGTTGCACACGAAATGGCGCGAAATAGGTGAGTAATCGACCTAAGACGGCACCTGTGTTGACGCGCTCACCATCGGAAGCCTTGTCCTGCGTCGGACCATAAAAATGTGTCTTGTCTTCGGCTACGATGCGCTGACTCATGCGTGTTTATCCTTTGTATCAACAATTCCTGTACGGGTCTGCTTCAGCACACCCTCCTGGCGATTGAACTCGTTAGGAATATATCGAAATGCATTTCACGTTCCGCCAAATATGTGCGTCGCCAAGAGCGTGTGCTGAAGCAGACCCGTACAGGGATGACGCGAATATCCATCATCACGCTCCCACTGCCTCTAATTTCTCGTTGTTCACGAGTTGCGATTCGAGCAATTCGCAATATAGGCCGCTTGTTCTTTGTAGCTCTTCATGCGTGCCCTGTGCTACGATTTTGCCACCGTCAATGAGAAGTACAAGGTCAGCGTTACGCACTGTGCTAATGCGTTGAGCGATAATAAAGGAGGTACGATTCTTCATCAGATGCAACAGCGCTTGCTGAATTTGAAATTCGGTCTCGGCATCGACGGCTGACGTGCTATCATCCAGAATGAGTAGCGCGGGGTTGAGTATAAGCGCACGTGCAATGGCGATACGCTGTTTCTGTCCACCGCTTAGTCCGACACCTCGCTCACCTACGAGCGTGTCATAGCCTGCGGGAAAACTCATAATGAAGCTATGTGCTTGCGCGGCTTGTGCGGCGTCCTCAACCTCTTGTTGAGTCGCGTCGGGACGACCATATGCGATATTATCGCGGATGGTGCCGCTAAAAAGATTGGTTTCCTGTAATACAATGCCGATTTGTGAACGCAAACTTGCAAGTGTGACCGTGCGTACATCGTCACCATCGACCAGTACGCGGCCCTCTGTGACATCGTAGAAGCGCGGAATGAGATTGATGATACTCGATTTACCAGAACCTGTACGTCCCAGGATAGCCACGGTTTGCCCAGGTTGTGCTACGAACGAGATATCGTCAAGCGTGAGTGTCTCGCTACCCGCATAACGGAAGACCACTTTTTCAAAGTTGACACGTCCCTGTAGGGGTGGCAATGTAATCGCGTCAGACGCATCTTTGACTTCAATCGGAGCATCGACGACCTCGAAGACGCGTTTCGCGGAGGCTGCGGACTGCGTGAGTGACGTAATGGTGCTACCAAGAATAAAGACAGGCATGAGCAGAAAACTAAGGTAACTGTTAAAGGCTACTAATGCGCCAATACTGAGACTACCACTAATGACCTGTGAGCCACCAAACCAGATGACCGCCAGAGTGCCGAGGTTGGAAATAAAGAAGATAAGCGGAAAGGCCAACGAGGAACTGCGCACAATACCCAGATTTTCCTGTAGCAGGTCGTCATTCGCTGTGAAGTAACGATCATGCTCGTATGGTTCACGCACAAATGCTTTGACGACACGCACACCCGCCAGATTTTCCTGTAAAATGGTATTGAGGTTGCCTAGCTTTTGCTGCACGATACGAAAACGTGGTCCGACACGTATCAAAAACACAAAGAACACGGCGAAAATAGCAGGAACCATGAGCAAGGCAAGCGATGCCAGTCGCCAGTTAGAGACGAGCAGAATGGTGGCACTACCCAGCAACATCACGATGGCATTGAGAAGCTGCAGAATGCCCGCACCTGTAAAATTGCGCACGTTCTCCACGTCGCTTGTGATGCGCGTCATCAATTGGCCTGTTTGTGCCTTATCATGGTAGCTGAAACTGAGGCGTTCAAGACGCGTAAAAATCGCGTTACGTATATCGTAGGTCGCGCCCTGACTCGCCTTCTCGCTCCAATAGCTCTGTGTAAATGAGCAGAGGTCACGAACAATAGCGATGGCAAGTAAACCGAGTGATGCGTACAACACGATTGCCAAATTTTTTGCGCTAATGCCTTGATCGATCACGATGCGCAGAATTTGTGGAGTAACAAGATTTGTCGCGGTGACAATGAGGAGGCTAAGAAACGCACCTAACGCCGTGGCCCAATATTTGCGTAAATAGCCAAGTGCCCGTCCGAGATCGCCCATAGTGCCTCTCTTCCGCTCACAGCCTGAAGTATTTCTTTAAAAAAACCTCAGGTGTTTTCTATCATGTTGCCATTCTACACGAAGAGAAAGAGAGAATGCTAGGGTTACATATATTTTTCTCTACTATAGAGTACGTATTCCAACAATGGTTGTGAGAGACCAGACAGCACAAAATTTTTCATCCGTAAGAAACCAAATACAGCACCCACCGATTACTAGCGCGTGCACAGAATCAGTACGCCCATCAGGTCGAAGCCAAGCATAGTTAGCATCAGACAAAGGCTACCG
>CAXUHF010000252.1:0-3161 GCA_964250765.1 uncultured Ktedonobacteraceae bacterium
GTAGCGATGCATACCATGCATCGCTACTGTTCCTCAGCCCTAAAAACTCTTTCTATAAAGATATTATTGACAATTCATGGATATTTTAGATATACTTTGACATATCGTTATATGCTGCCCCTTCGTTACAGCCAACGTTGTCTGAAAATGATAGGCATGTATGCTTGTTGTCTGACCCTTTAGTTGTGTCGGAGGCAACGTATGCCAAAGTTTATGCAACGGGTAGAGCGTCTCTTTCTTCCGATTATTGCCTTGATTGCCTTTGTTTGCTCCGTTATAAGTTACTTCCCACCTTTCAGTAACTTCCTGCCACAAAGTAGTATTGCCTCTACTGTCCTACTCCTTGTTGCGCTCATACTCGGCTCAATAGCCTTCATCCAAAGTAAAATTACTGAACTGCAACAAGAGTTGTATCGTGTCTCTTCGGATACTGAAATAGAACATATGCAAACCTCGCTTAAACAGATGAACCCTATCCTCAGAAAGATTTTTGAGGATCGCCTTATGCAACTTATAGTGCGGTTCAAAGAGGCTGTGAAAGATGGGAAGGTCACGGTTGACAGTGGAGATCAATATCGTCACTACTACATCAGCACGTTGCAAGCCTTTCCAGGGGCAACGTTTTATGCAGCGGGTTTTCTAAAAGTGAGCTATCTGTGGAACGATCCCGACGTGGAAAGCGCGATAGAAGATTTTATTCAGAAAAGTGGAGGCAAACTTATGCGCATTTTCTTTGTGCGCGATAGTGACGACCTCAACGCGCCAGAGATACAAGAAGTTCTGGATAGGCAATGTAAAATAGGAGTCGAAGTCTATTGGCTACATAGCAATTCAGTTTTTAATGATCTCAAAAAGAATTTTCTGGTCGAGGCCAATGGTGTTATCGCATGGGAAACATTCATGTATGAAGACTTACAACTGGGCAATTGTATAGCGACCACAAATCAGCAAGAGACGCAACGATATTGCAACATTTTCGCCCGCCTACGCGCAGGTAAGCTTCAGAGGTACATACCACAATCGCGCATTTCTCTTCTATAGTTACCATAACCGCGACACGCCTCGCTTTAACACTAGTTCTTAATTTATACGTGAATTGCCTGTAATGACCGATTTGACAAATCCTCATTAATGATCGAAATTCAAGAACGATGTGATAAATCGATCCCTACAAGCATCCTCCTGAGACTCATACAAAGCCTACTTGTGAGTATTTATGAACAATCGTCGTATTACAACAGGTAGTTACGCTTTTTAACACATCTATATGTTTAAAGGAGAAAAAATGCGTTTTTTTAGTCGTTTGTTTCCTGTAAAGTTGCTTGCACTCTTTGCATTTATTCCACTCGTCGTTTTTTCGGCATGTACAGGTGTTGCAAATACTGGAGGTGGAAGTTCAGGTTCAGCCTCTAAAGGTCCCATCATTGTGAGTGGCAAACAGGATGTTGAAGCACAGGTTTTGAGTAAGATGGACTCCTTGCTACTCACACATGCAGGTTTCACAGTGACTGAGAAACTTGCATTTGGCGACAGTCCGGTTGTTTTTAATGCGATTAAAAGCAATGCAATTGATCTTTATCCAGAATTTACTGTTACGGGCCTTAACGTGCTTCATCTCAAATCATCACACGATCCACAGAAAGATTATCAGACAGTAAAAGCTGGCTTTGAGAAGCAGTTCAAGATCACATGGCTGAATCCCTCACCATTGAACGATACCTATGCCCTTTGTACCTCGAAAGCGTCTTCTCAAAAGTATGGTATTACATCACTTGCAGACCTGACCAAGAAGGCATCGCAGCTAAAACTTGCTGCAACTAGTGATGGCATTCCTTATATAGACGACTTGCAAGCGGTCTATGGCTTCAGTAGTAGCAGCTTCAAGAGCGTCACAAAGGTTGATTACTCGCTTGGATTTCCAGCAGTCAAAGATGATCAGGCTCAAATCAATGTCTGCTATACAACTGATGGTGGCGTAGAGCAACAAGGCTTCATTTTTCTTAAAGACGACAAGAACGGTTTCCCTGCCTTTAATCCCGCGCCAATCGTCCGTGACTCGGTCTTGGCGAAATATCCAGGTATTGCGAATGCACTTAACCCACTCGCACCCTACTTAACCACACAAGACAGTATTCAGTGGCGCGCACAGGTCAGTGACAAGCAAAAAAGTGGTATGTCTGCCGCAGAAGCGGTCAAAGAGGTCGCGCAAGCGTACCTGCAAAGTAAGAAACTGCTATGATAATGAGTCGTTGAAGCTGATGTTGTTTGCATGACAGGGGCAGAGCCCCTGTCATATCGTCACGTAGCTTCTGAATAACCCTCTACATATCTATACGCTACTTGTATTTCCGAGCTTTCTAACATACACTATGAACATATATATTAAGGAATGCTATCAAGTAAGGAGAACGCTCATGGACTGGAATCCAAGCTTCGAGCAGGAGCTACAACATATACAGATCGGACGCGCTCAACAACAGCAACCGTACGATCATGAATATGGCTATTCCGCACAACAATCACAAGCCCAACAGCAGTATAGCCACCTTTCCAACAATGGTTTCGGCATGCACTACGTTCCCACTATTCCCATTGGACAACGGTTTGCAGCCGTGATAAGCTATAGCTTTGCATGGGCTACTGGCTTCATCTTTTTTATCTTCGCGGAGAAGCGTAACCGTTTTGTGCGCTTTCACGCCCTGCAATCGTTCCTCTTCTTTGGAGGGATAAGTGTACTTGGCACTGTGGCAGGTATCATTATCAACTTTGGCATGTCCTATAATAGTTCATTCGGCTCTGTCTTGTTCGTTCCTCTTATCGTCGCGGTGATTGCCTTTATATTGCTTATGCTTATGGCTATCGCGGGTTGGTTCATGGGCATAGTCAATGCCTTCCGTGGTCGCTACTACAAAATGCCCTTCGTCGGCGATTTTGTTGAACGATATATTAATAACCAGGCAACCCCAAAGTAGGAGCTTTAATGTATGATGCGAGGGTATCATGATGCAGTTTAATAAACGAATTTGGATATAAAACGTCTCGTAGGGGTCTAATTCTATTACACCCTTTTAGCAATCGATCATGTTCACAGGATTGAGGTAATGTTACAACATTCCTTCCAAATTGTTGATCGCCACGAGGGTGTAATAGAATTAGACCCC
>CAXUHF010000253.1:0-3105 GCA_964250765.1 uncultured Ktedonobacteraceae bacterium
CTACAGACGTTTCATATCCTGACTCTTTTGTTAAATCGTATCATAAATCCACATACATAAACGTACAACGTGGTCATCACGCAACAACAAGAGGAAAAATAGCTCTTACACAGGTACCTTTACCTGAACTGCTCTCAAATTCCACGCTACCACCTACCTCCTGCACACGATTCCGCATGATGCGCATACCCATATGTTGTTCGCTTTTTTTGTCTTGTTGTTGTGCAGCAGCCGTTACGCCAATACCATTATCACATACTTCTGCAAGTAGGGATGTTGCATTGCTATATACATGAAGGTTCACGGTCGTTGCCTGTGCATGTTTGCGCACATTATGCAATGCCTCTTGTACAAAGCGAAAAAGTGGATGTATCACAGGTGCTGGTAGTTGCTCAAGTATATTCTGAGTAGGCGTATCAAGTGTATAGGTAAACTTGAGAGTAGACTCACTCTCTCGATATTCGTCGAGTAAGGCTTGTAACGCGTTGCCAATGTCTTGTGGAGCAATGTTCGTTGTCATGAGTAATGAAATATCGTTGCGCAACGAGTGCAGACATGTTTGCAATATGACACGTGCTTGACGTAGCTCAATTTGGGCAGCCTCTACCGCCTGTTTCGCCAGTAGAGCTTGCACAAATTCGAGTTTGTGCCCTATATGTGTCATGGTTTGAATAGGTCCATCATGTAGTTCACGAGCAATGCGTGTACGTTCTTCTCCAATAGCTTTATAGTATGCTTTACTGTACTCTGTTTCCATGTGCTTCATACTCCTCGAATTGTATATTTCGTACTATGTTCAGAATACAGTAGACATCAAAATGGGAGAAATCAGATGATGCAATTTGATAAATGAATAGGGGGATATGTTCCTACACATTAATTTGTTGCTTCCACGGATTACTCACGTTCGAGTAGCGAGGCATGTAAGGATGAAGCGACGACAAAATGAGAACAGGTCAAAGTACGCTTGTATAATTCGCATTCGCAGCGCAACTGTTCCACATGATGTTCTTGAGCAGTGACGAGATATGTACACTCATGCTCGTCTTGTACCTGATAACGTCCTGGAGCCAGGACTTGGATAGGATAGTTTAATGTGACAAGTGCATTCTGCGACTCATGTAAGGCTCTTTCATGTGCTTGATTTCTACGTTGCACCTCGGTCATATACGCCACTCGTTCTTCCAAATGCATAATTTCAGTAACATCCTTTGTAATGCGAGCAACAGTAGGACGGAAGATCACTACACCCACGAATAGTAAAACAAAGATTGTCACCAGGAACAGCACAAGCTCCGTTTCTTGCATCAATGCTGTATGTTGCATAGCTTCTTGCTCGTATTGCGCAACAATGCTCTCCATAACAATGAGAAATTTAGGATCAGCATTGAGAATGATTTGTACTGAGGAGCGCATATCGTCTTTGGGCGATTTTCTTCCATCTGTCCCATTCTGTGCAGCCAATACTATTACCTGTTCACCTGCACGTACAATAGTGGTAAAACTGGGTGTGACTACTTGGAATAAATGGCTAATCTCTGCACTGTTCTTGCCCAACAATCCTAGTTTGGCATCGCCATGTTGCAGACCATTCTGCACTTGTTGCCACTCTACGAGTATCTCCTTTAGGGCATTAACACGGGACGCTCGGTCTATCGCTGTAGTACTCGCAACAATCTCCAATACTGTTTTGCTTACCTCTTGACTGAGCATACGTTGATCACTCGCTATATTGATGAGATGCGCATCGTTCAAGTGTTGCTGTAACTCAATTTGCATTACGATCTGACAAAGTAATGCAAGCAAAGCAAGAATACAAAGAACACTGATATAGAGTATGGTCATACGCCGTGTAAACGTGCGTGGGATGTGGGATAAACTCATTGCACACGAAACTCATTTTCTCGTCTTAGCAGTAACATGATAGAAATTTCCTCAAATGATGTACCTAAATGGTTAGGAATATTGAGCATTATACATAAACGCAAACCTTTTCCATACATTTTCTGCATTATCGGTACTAATGTCTCACAATGTAAAGAAATGTAAAAAATATAGAGCCTGCACTTAGCGGACAATTTTTATAGAAACAGGTAAATATCTAAATTAGCCAATTTGTACTATGTATCAGGGCATTTCATGACACTTATTATGTCTAGTGGTATTATATGTCAGTCCCCACATTTCACTACATGTTACAACATGTTACTGTGTTGTGTGCTAATGTGGGAACGAACGCATGGCAAGGGGTCTGCAAGTTGTATATCGAAAGAGGATGCATTGTATACACAGCAGAACAATAGGAAGTTCTTACAACAGTACAACGTAGGTAGTTTCGTAGTTAAGATGACAGTAGTAGCAGTGATGGGACTGCTATTCTTAGGAACAACACTC
This sequence comes from uncultured Ktedonobacteraceae bacterium, assembly GCA_964250765.1. Taxonomy (GTDB): domain Bacteria; phylum Chloroflexota; class Ktedonobacteria; order Ktedonobacterales; family Ktedonobacteraceae; genus JBBQVS01. The sequence continues at coordinate 2,395 of CAXUHF010000253.1, forward strand.
AATGTACATGCTGCGGGGGCGCATGCACAATCATTGACGAAGACGGCAGTTGAGCAAACCGTTCCTGTTGTCAACACGTCTGTGTTACATTCCGAGAGTCGAGGGAATGTGTTTCCGTATCCGGCCTGCACATGGTGGGCCAATCAGCGCTATTCGCAGTGGCACGGTTCTTATGTACCGTGGACCACAAATGCAATGGCGTGGCAGTGGAAAGACCGTGCGCACGATTTTGGATGGCAGGTCTCCACGCAACCGAAAGTAGGGTCGATCATCGACCTACAGCCGTGGGTACAGGGTGCCTATGGCGGAGGACACGTCGGATTAGTTGAGCAAGTACTGGGCAATGGGCATGTGATCGCCAGCAACATGAGTTGGGGCGCAAATCCATATTCCGTTGTAGATTGGGAGTTCGCTCCCGGCCCAGGCGTCACGTTCATCAGCCATTAAGCAGTATTTGTTCGCCACTCCCTTATGAGAGCAGCGAACCTACAGCAGGAATGAACGAACAGTATAATTAGACCCCATGCACTTCCATAAAAGAAGGTGAGGTACCTCGATAGGTATCTTGCCTTCTTTGCATTTGTAGGGACCGATGTATCGCGTCCTTGGCGGCAATTGAAGAGGCGATAAGGACGCGATACATCGGTCCCTACAAGTCATCTATGCTACAAGCATTGCTAGCATCTTTCTTATACCAACCAAAAAGCATAT
>CAXUHF010000254.1:0-2956 GCA_964250765.1 uncultured Ktedonobacteraceae bacterium
GTTCTTTGCGCTATAGCATCCAAAAAGGTTCAAATGACGATGGTCGGACTACTACGAGCGTTTCATATCCCCCTTGCTCACGTGTTCATCTACATAATTATATTCTCCACAACATAGGAGAAACCAGGATATGATATACTTTTACAGAATATGTATATTATGACAAGCAGCGACAAAAGGAGCTTATACTATGGCTGTGTCTCATGTCATTGAGGACGAAAAGGCACTTATAGAGGCGATTCGAGAACTGGCACAGGAGCGCGTGGCACCACGTGCAGCGGAGATTGACCGTACGGGCGAGTTTCCGTGGGATATGAAGGAACTGCTGGCGCAACAGGATATTCTAGCGATGCCGTTTCCCGTTGAATACGGTGGTATTGGTGCGAGCGAGTTATCAATTGTGATGGCGATTGAAGAGCTTTCGCGTTGTTGTGCGACTACTGGCTTACTGCTCGCTGTGCAGCAACTAGGGTCCACTCCAATTCTACTAGCAGGCACAGATGAGCAGAAGCGCAAATACTTCCCGAATTTAGCAAGCGGTGAATGGTTAGCTGCCTATGGCTTGACCGAATCCGATTCCGGTTCCGACGCGGCAGCGATGCGAACGATGGCGGTACGCAAGGGTGACAAGTATATTCTTAATGGCTCGAAACGCTTTATTACCAATGGCGGTCTGGCACAAGTAAATTCTGTTATGGCGATTACCGATCCTACACAGGGGACGCGCGGCATCAGTGCTTTTATCGTTGAGCGCGATTTCCCTGGCTTCTCCGTCGGGCGTGTCGAAGACAAGATGGGCATTAGAGGCTCGCAAACGGCGGAACTTATCTTCACCGACTGTGAGGTTCCAGCCGAAAATATTCTTGGACGTGAGGGCGATGGTTTCAAGATTGCGATGGGCACACTTGATCGTACACGTCCAGGTATCGGAGCACAGGCAGTTGGCATTGCACAGGGAGCACTTGACCTTGCTGTTGAGTATGCAAAGCAACGTGTACAATTCAACAAGCCAATCGCTGAAAATCAAGGCATCCAGTTTATGCTAGCGGATATGGCGACAAAGGTTGAGGCGGCCCGTCTGCTAGTGTATAACGTGGCTGAGATGATTGATCGCGGTGAGAAGAACTTTAGCAAGTATTCGTCGATGGCGAAACTGTTTGCCTCTGATGCTGCGATGGAGGTCACAAATGACGCGATTCAGGTGCTTGGTGGCTACGGCTATATCACAGAGTATCCTGCGGAACGTATGATGCGTGACGCCAAGATCACGCAGATTTACGAAGGCACGAACCAGATACAGCGTCTGGTTATCGCACGTGCCTTACTGACAGCCCACTAAAACAGGGAGACCCTAGCGGTCTCCCTGTTTTTGACCTCATATTCATGGAGAAACTTCATGCCATCGCTTTCTTTTGATCAGGTTGCTCACGCATATGATGCTACACGTGGTTATCCAGATGCTGTCGCACACCAGATAGCCGCGGCTATCGAACGCGTCGCTAACGCCACAGCGCAAACACGGTTTTTAGAGGTAGGGGTTGGAACTGGTCGTATCGCTTTCCCTCTAGCTTCGCGCGGTCATATATACACAGGGGTCGATATTTCAGAAAAAATGGTTGAGCAGTTACAGGAGAAAATGCATGTCGCACACTGGCAAGAGCAGCATCAACCGTGGGGTAGTGTGTCAGATGAGGATAGCAAACAGCCATCAGTAGTACGACGTTACATAAACCCTGACCAGTCTGCGTCGTTGCGTCTGGTCATGGCCGATATAACGAATCTCCCATTTCGCAGTGCATCGTTTGATGTCGCTGTTGCAGTACACATTTTTCATCTTGTCGATGGATGGCAACGTGCCGTGCAGGAGGTATTACAGGCATTGCGTCCCGGTGGTGTGTTACTTCATTGTTGGGACGAGCATGGGAAACTGGACGTACAGGACATTTCACAGGAATGGCAACGCATACTCACTTCGCTCGGTGGTGACACACGGCGGCCTGGAGCATCCTCGGTACATTTTGTGACCGAGTGGCTTACCAACCACGGCTTACAGACACAGAAAATACAAGCTGTGAGTTGGGAACGTTCGGTCACGCCACGTCAGATTGTCGAAAACATCACCCAGCGCATCTGGTCCAACACGTGGAGCGTTCCCGATTCGATCTTCGTACCCGCCGCACAGCGTCTCACTTCGTGGGCCAATGAACGCTATCGTACCGATATGGACACACCACGTGTGCAAGAGGGGCGTTTTGTGATTAGTAAAACGGGGGTGTAAAGGATTTTGTGGTGTATGGTGTAATGAAACGTGTGCGTTTCATTACACCATACACCACAAAAACAAATTCTAATGGACGTGATCATTTTTATCGGGCTACAAGGTGCGGGTAAAAGTACCTTCTACCAAACCTATTTTGCTACAACGCATACCTATATCAGCAAAGACGCCCTACACCCTAGCAAGACGATGAACAAGTCAACAAAACAAAATATGCTGCTCGAAGAGGCTCTACGAGCAGGTCGCTCTGTTGTAGTTGATAACACGAATTCAACGAAAGAAGACCGAGAACTGCTTATCCGCTTGGGACATCTTCACAATGCTACAGTGATAGGATACTATTTCGACGCTCCCGTAAGCGATTGTCTTGCACGCAACCGCGAACGTGTTGGTAAAGCACGAGTACCTGATAAAGTCATTTACATTACCTCTAGGCGAATGGTGCTTCCCTCGTTTGAGGAGGGTTTTGACGTGTTATGCCGTGTGCATACAAAGCAGGATGGACAATTCGAGATTGTTGATTGGAAGATATTTTAAACATAATAGTAAGAATAAGTGTGAAACTGTGAAACGCCATCGGCGTTTCACAGTTTCACACTTATTCTTACTATTTACTCTCCATCGCGCGAACGACGATTTCGGAGATGTCTTCGACCTTGATTTTCTCTTCGGCCTCGA
>CAXUHF010000255.1:0-2862 GCA_964250765.1 uncultured Ktedonobacteraceae bacterium
GGGGGAGGGACTGGCACATTTTTCTGAACAGAAACCTTATCCTGATGCGTATGGGGTCTAATTCTATTACACCCTGTGGGCAATTGACCATGCTAAAGGAATTGACGCAATGTTGCGATACGTCCTCGAACAACCTCAATTGCCCACAGGGTGTAATAGAATTAGACCCCTACGGACGCTTTCTATCCTGATTATTTGGTCAAAGACGATAATCTAGTCCCTAATGAACCTTGACAACCAAAAACGGTAATTCTTCTCTTCTTGGTATGGGCGCAATGAATTGCTGCTCCTACCGCTATTACGTGTCCGATTGTCAACGTTCATCAGGTGTACATCGTACAACAGGAAGATTATTATCACAAATGCGTTTTGCCTCTCTTCCCGTTCCTCAAACGTGTATACTAGTAAGAATGAAAACGAAAGAAGGGTTATTTTATGAGTGCTATAGACGCTGTAAATACTTATATGACCGCGCTCCAATCGGGCGATATCGAGTTAGCGGCAGATACTATGTCCGATGACTTTGTGATGAGTGGCTTTGCGCCCAAAGAACTCAACAAAAACCAATTTCTCTCGACTTATAGCAACCTGCTTGCATCCATGCCTGACCTCTCCTTTAACATGGCGGACGAGCTAAACGAAGAAAACGGTACTGTGCAGGTCGAGATAGAGATTACAGGGACACATCTGAATCAACTTGAACTGCCTGCACTGGGCATACAACCAATCGAGCCAACGGGACTAGCTGTGACGCTTGCACAGACGAAAACAACCTATTCTGTCAATAACGAGAATAAAGTAACGCGCATGGAGATGCAACCCGTTGTCGGTGGCGGTTTAGAGGGTCTTCTGCAGCAAGTAGGGGCGGAGTTACCTCTTGCGCCTAGAGGAGTAAACTTTAGGGAGTAGAAGGTCTTTTTAAGCGATGAAACGCCTACGGGCGTTTCATCTCCTCATTATTCTATGAAATCACAGGTAAAGGAGTGTGATCAGCGATGTTAAGAAGAACCCATCTCCAAAACGTCACGTAGTTCTTTGTGGCAGCTTTGCTCGGTTGGTGTGTTTGCCCATACTCCCTTGAAGCCTGGAATACGACCAAAGTATGTTCCGTCCTCAATTTGTTCGTATTGAGCATGACTCATTGCTTTATCAAGGTAGTCATTGAACATGTTCTTGCACTCTCCCTTCATACTCTTATACAGTTATTCTATCATAGTAATAGCACCGCGTCCCACTTCTGTTGTATCATTACTCAAACAGAATATTTGCTTGCAATGTCACACTCCCTCGCCTCGTGTGTAACAGGTGCAACATAGGGTCCCTAATCCCATTTGGGCTTTTTTTAAGAGGTACTTCATGTCGTTCTACATACTATTTCCTTTACGTGTGCTTTCTTTTCTGGTCGGCTTCTCCATAGTGTTTTATGTGCTGGTCTCTGTCATTCGTACATTTGTGTTGCCGCGTAGTGCACCTGATAAGCTTGTGCGTCTTGTCTTTATTGTGATGCGCAGAATTTTTGATCTGCGTATCAGCCTTGAGCAAGAATACGAGCGGCGCGACGAAATCATGGCACTCTATGCGCCATTTACGCTTGTCATTCTTCCAGCGGTTTGGCTCGTCTGTGTCTTAGCAGGCTATATGGCAATGTTCTGGGCGACGACTGGTCAGCCGCTTTACGCGCTGTATAAGATTAGCGGCTCCTCGTTGTTCACCCTAGGCTATGCTGTTGTTGATGATGTCGTAACAACCTCATTGATTTTTACCGAAGCCGCCATTGGTCTTTTTCTTGTGGCCTTGCTGATTGCCTATCTCCCAACGATGTATGCCGCGTTCTCGAAGCGTGAGATCGCCGTGACGATGCTAGAGGTACGAGCTGGCTCACCACCTTCAGCCCTTGAAATGATCTCGCGCTTCCATCGCTTGAACCGTCTGGATAAACTAGGCGAATTATGGGTGACATGGGAACTGTGGTTTGTGGATATAGACGAGAGCCATACATCACTTGCTGCACTCTCCTTCTTCCGTTCGCCACAACCGGAACGCTCATGGATAACGGCGGCCGGTACCGTCTTAGATGCTGCTGCACTAGTTTCTTCAACGGTGGATGTTCCGAGAGATGCGCAGACGGATTTGTGTATTCGCGCAGGATTTCTTGCGCTTCGTCATATCTGCGATTTTTTTGGAATTCCCTACAATGCGCATCCTAAACCAGACGATCCCATTAGTATTGCACAGGAAGAGTTTGACGACGTGTATGACAAGCTTGCCGAGGCAGGTGTGCCGCTCAAGCCTGACCGCGAACAAGCATGGCGCGATTTTCGCGGTTGGCGTGTCAACTATGACAGTGTGCTGATTCATCTAGCAGGGTTAATAATGGCACCGTGGACAATGTGGTCTTCTGATCGCGCAGTCCGTGTTCATGCATCATTCAAGTTAAGCAAGAAAAAAGCGTCGTAATAATAGAGAGTATGAAAAAGGTCCATGTACTCTACACATGGACCTTTTTCATACTCTCTATTATTATGCTGTATAGTATGGATGTCTACGTGTGGCAAGCCATGCTCCGAAGAGGCTGATGAGGCCACCAAGAATAGCTGATACAAGCACGAATATGAGTGCAACGCCGATTGTAGCAGCATTTGTGGCACCACTTGTGGCGGTGTTGCCGGGGTAGTTCGGAATGTAGCGTACCAGGAAACTGGCGAGATATGCAATCGTGCCACCAATTACGCCCGCTAGAAAACCAAGACGACGTTGTACTACCGCTCTTCCAACAATGTACCCTGTCACGCCAAAGATCAGTAGTTCGATAAAAAGATTAAGGCATAGTAGACCTGTTACTATATAAGCTGTAGTTTGTGT
>CAXUHF010000256.1:0-2769 GCA_964250765.1 uncultured Ktedonobacteraceae bacterium
CCCCCCCCCCCCCCCCCCCCCCCCCCCCCACGACTCTATTATTGCACTAGTAATATCCTTATGCATTCTCCCAAGGTTCGAGAATTATTTTTCGGTTACGCGTCTATTGAAAGAGACCCGCAAGCCGTTACGAGTTTGATAAATCAAATGTCCATCAGAACCAACAGACTCAACCAGTTTGTAGTGCTGAGCCCAAATCCGAGCAGCGTGATGAGCAAGCCGATAGCAGTTTCCTCAGCTTTATTCCCTTCAGCAATCATGTTTCAGGGCAAGTGCTAACGTTTGAGGGCAAAACTTGCTCACTTGGTAGGTCATTTACCACTTATCTCTACTCGTTTGCCTCAGTATCTCAAGCGTTGTATATACTCTGCCCTTGCGCCTCTTTGAAAGGAGATAGCTCCAAGGAGTACGCCATAGAGGACAAGCGGAACAAATGAGTAGAGAAAGCTTCCTAAGTCAATCTGCACATGATTAATGATTGCTCCAAAGAGCAAACGAACAATAATCCAGAAAATTACTCCTGTTACGGCTCCAAGTAGAAGAGAACGTCCGAGAGTCGTTTCCCTTCTTCCTTCAACAGCACCAAAAGCAAGACCGAATATACCACCCAGAACAATGAGCAGGGAAAACCCAACAAATTTTCCTGCGTCTTTACTGTCGAGTGCAAGCCAAATGGCAGGACTATGAAGAAGGCCACCAGGACCATAGTCTGTAAAAAAGAGGATGGCAAGTATCAGTCCAGCGAGTAGCCCCGCCATCAGTCCATTTTGTATACGTTGCATACTAATATCTCCTTGAGGTCTTTCTTCACACTAACCAACGCACGAACTGCATAAAACGTGTACTACTTGTCGTCGCATAGAGCCGTGGTGCGAGCCATTGATCAAAACCCAGGCGGCGGCCCGATGGAAACGCCACAAAAACGATTGAAAGCAACACAAGCATGCCATATGTCCAGTACCACTCGCCGGGGGCGACTGCGAGACCGACGTACAATTGTATTGTCAGCACGAGCGCAATTAAAGCTCCTAAACGACTGAAGATGCCAAAGAGAAGGCTAATTGAGATCAGTAATTCAGCTATCCATGTTCCAGCACCTAACAGAATAAAATTTGGTAAAAAAACATGTTGAATAATAAATGTATAGCCTGGTATAAAGGTATATTTTCCCTCTTCAACCACATAGCCATGTAGTCCCGCGAAATTAGGGGGTAATTTCCAGAAGAGTTCCTGAAACCAGAGATAGCCAAAGAAAACGCGAACGAGGGCTAGTGTTACTAAACTTCCTTCGCTCAGTGTAATAGGAGCAGTTGATGTTGCTGTAGGCTCTTGTGTTACTACTCTTGTGTGTCCTTGCTTCCCTGTTGATGATGAGATGCTCATACGTCCTCCGCCATTTTTTGAAGAGATAGAGAAATGTTCTCTATATATGCAACACGCTCATCTCATACATTTTTTTCTCTTCTACAATCAACTTTTTTAAGCATTCGTTTCAGTTATGGAAATCATGAGACACTGTAAACTGAGGCAAAGCTGTTCTGCACAAACATTGACAAAAAACACTATACCCTATTAAAATGTAAGCATGTAACAAAAGTTACATCCCCCTAATCATTCAATCCCTTCATTGGGTAAGACACTAGAGTTGTGTAACATGGTAGTAGGCAACAGTACGTATGATGACACGACAACAAAACCTGTTCCAGCAGTGTTTGTCGAGAATTTGAGTTTCCGTTATCGTGCCTTCGACGATGATTCTGATGATGACGCAAAAACTGTTGTTTCAACGCCGACTACAGAGCAAGCATTAGCCATCAAGGACATTTCTTTCAGTTTGCTAAAAGGCGAACTGTTGCTTATCGCAGGACCCAGTGGTTGTGGTAAAAGCACGTTGCTCAAATGTCTGAATGGCCTTATTCCCAATAGTTACAAGGGAACATTAACGGGTGACATTCAACTTGAGGGACGTTCAATTCCTGGTCTGGCTTTGCGGGACTTAGCGCAACAAATTGGCACGATGCTTCAAGACCCCGATAAACAGATTATCGGGAGCACCGTTGAGCAAGAAATCGCCTTCGGTATGGAGAACCTCAACACGCCACGCGCCGAGATGCGCGAACGTATTACCGACGTGCTGACACGCCTGCACTTAGAGCACTACCGTAGGCAAGCTACACATGCTCTATCAGGTGGGCAACGCCAACAAGTTGCGGCGGCGGGTCTGCTGGTGATGCAACCCTCTATTTTTCTCTTTGATGAACCGTTCGCAAATCTTGATGCACGCGCAATTGACGAGTTAGAAGGCTTAATTGCGGCACTACGTAAAGAGGGACACACGATTATTCTCGTCGAACATCGTGTCGAGGAAGCCCTGACGCTCAGGCCAGACAAAGTATTGCTCATGCGCGATGGTACTCAAGTATTTTTCGGCAACGCGGATGAGTTCCTGCGTTTTGCCGATCCCACGCAAGTCAAGTTGCCTGTTGAGGCTACATTGCGTGTTCTGAATAACGCCACAGACGTGCGTAGTCAGCTTATTCATCCCATTAAAACGCGTCATAGAGGCGATGAGGCACTGGTACAGCAAAACACTCCTATTCTGTCATTTGAGAATGTGCATTTTCGCTATTCGAGTTTTTCGGAAGAGATACTGCATGGTATCTCTTTCAACGTACATCCAGGCGAGACCATCGCATTGCTTGGACCCAATGGCTCAGGAAAAACGACGTTGGTGAAGCAAGCACTTGGCTTACTGCGTCCAACAAAGGG
>CAXUHF010000257.1:0-2658 GCA_964250765.1 uncultured Ktedonobacteraceae bacterium
GCGGAACATGCCAGTAGTCCGAAAGTGTTTCAGGAAGGTCGATACCAACCACAACGTCAAGTTGTAATTGACGTGCCGCGCTCAAAAAAGCACCAGCACGATAGGTGGCAGGCGACATGAGTAGCAAGATACGTTTTTGTGTTTTCTCTTCGTTATTCATACAATTACTATGCCTCGTCTTGAAAGACATCTACGCTAAAGCCAAGTGATTTGAGGGCAGCAGCTAGCCCAAAAAGTCGAGCATCACCACGAACGGTCCATACGAGTTCTGTTGGTGTGCGTTTTGTCGTATCTCCGCCACCATCCCAATAGCACTCGAATGTACCTTTCCAATCGCGGTGTTGTACTCGGCCCTGATAGTGCCACGAGTCTGCCATAGGTCGTCGGTTATTAAAGCCTAAGCCAGCAGCCGTAACACTGACAAAATCCTTACTGCGAAAAACTACTTTCATGAGAATATACCTTATGTCGTCATAACATTTATTTTTTGCATTGCATTCCAAATGTGCTCACTAGTATAACGTAGAACGCACGATTGTGGTAGTAGATTGTCAACGCTCCTGTGGCAGAATCCCTGTACGGGTCTGCTTCAGCACACCCTCTTGGCAGCACACAATTTTAGAGAACGTGATGTCACGTTACATCCTCAAATGTTCTCGATTGCTGAGAGGGTGTGCTGAAGCAGACCCATACAAGGGTTCACCAGCTCCATGTTTCTCTTCCAGACACGTATTGACTGACAGACTAGTAGGGACTATGAAAGCGATCAATCATGTGTGTCATAATGGTTACAAGAAACCCTGTGTCCAAGTAAAGCATCACAATGAGTTCATCATTGCAATGCTCTCAACCGTGATACAAATATATAGGGACCAGGGCACCCGCAAGGGGATGCCCTGGTCCGTAAGCGTAATAGGAGGGACATAATGCCAACACTTGCTTTTTTACTTGATGTCGATAATACATTGTTAGCGAACGATGACGTGAAGAAAGATTTTGATGAACATCTTCAGGTAGAGTTAGGACCAGCACTTACACAACGCTTCTGGGCTATTTATGAGCAGGTACGCCACGAAGAGAGCGTCGTTGATATTCCGCTTTCACTCAAACGGCTACGTGAACAGGTACCGCTTTCAGAATTGGATGAGCAGACCTATCTGCATGTACATTCGATCTTTGATAACTATCCTTTTTTCAACAAACTGTACCCCTATGTTTTTGATACACTAGCATATTTAAAAACACTCGGCACAACCGTTGTTGTCTCGGATGGCGATCTGATTTTCCAGGCCGAAAAGATTGTAAATAGCCATCTTGCCGACGCAGTAGGCGGACGTGTCCTGATTTACACACACAAACAAGAAAAAATCGACGACATCATGAAGAATTATCCTGCCGATCATTATGTCATGATCGACGATAAACCACAGATACTCGTCGATTCAAAGCGAATCATGGGCGAGAAACTCACCGTCGTGTTTGTGCAGCAAGGCAAGTATTCGCTAGAAAAGTTTCCCGATGGCTTTGTGCCAGATATTACCGTGCCTCACATCGGCGACGTGCGTAACATTACAGCTGAACAGTTCCTTGCTGGCAAACAGAGTAAGTAAAAACACAGTTACGCACGATTAAGATGTACACGGAATGTCTTTATCTCGAAGGGCCGCACCTGGAACGCAAAACTGTTGTCCAGGTGCGGTACTTCCTGTAGTGGCGACTCCAACAGGTTGCATTCCTGTACTGCGGAAATTGTTGTAGCGAACGTCAAGTTTCCGCGTCCACGCTGATTGTGCGCTTCATACAAACGAACAATCAGTCCATCTCCATCTTCAGCAGGCTTCACGGTTTCAACGACAACGTGGTCGCAATCAGTGTAGACGAGAGAATACGCTTCAATGGTCAACACGTCCTGTACAGGTTCGGACGGCTTTTCAGCAGGCGCATTACTTAACACAAATGCGGGTGCGTTCAATTCGTAAGCACGACGTACTGTTTGAGCGTCGCGCCAATCACCTGAATGTGGCAACAAGCTATAGGTAAAGCGATGTATGCCCTGATCTGCGTTCGGGTCTGGATAGACTCCCGATTTGAGTAACGTCAGCCGAAGCACGTTATCATGGCAATCATGCCCATATTTGCTATCGTTAAGCAAGCTTACACCATAGCCACCCTCGCTGACATCAGCCCAACGATGAGCACACACCTCGAAACGCGCCATGTCCCACGAAGTATTACGATGCGTTGGACGTTCAACACTGCCAAATTGAATTTCATAGGTTGCTCGCGCACTATTAATTGCAAGCGGAAAGACAGCTTTCAACACTGTCTGGTGTTGATGCCAGTCTATTTCAGTAGCAATATCAATACGTGGAGAGTCACGCCAGAGCGAGATGCGCTGTGTGACACGTGAAGACAGATAGGAATGTTCTATCTCAACAGTTACACGTACAGGCCCCTCTTCGACTATACGAAGAACAGGAGTACCTTGCAGTGGATACGGTTTTTCCTCATAGAACAGGTCGATGTCCCAGGCATCGAAGTTGAGCGACCTATCTTCATACGCAATTAGCTGGTTGCCTGCCTGTCCTTCGACAAAGGCATTCCGTTCGGCACGCTTATCATACAAACGCTGTATCTCACCATGAGCATCAATCACCA
>CAXUHF010000258.1:0-2653 GCA_964250765.1 uncultured Ktedonobacteraceae bacterium
GTGCTGCCAGTAAGACGTTGGTTCAGAAACACTCACTTGAAACTCCCTTGTGCATGTATGACGACCATCGTTATAGTATAGTTATATTTCCCTGAAGAAAAATATTAAAAAAATGGAGTAGGTACGGTAAACAGCGACAACTAACGTGCTTCACTTGCCCCTGCTGCATAAAGAATACCTCCCCAAAGATGGGCAAGAAATAAAGGTTCTTTGTAGCTCTCGGAGGTATGGCCCATCGCGGTATACCAGGAACGACCACCATCAAAGGTGTGATACCATGCTATTGGATGATCGACTCCCATGACACCTCCTACGTAGGTTTTCTCGTCAACCGTCATCAAGACATGCACAACACTAGATGGATTGGACGCGAAGTTATACCACTCGTCGGTCCTTATCCATAGACTTGGCAACATGCGAGTCGAGGGATGAGTGGAGTCGAGAACGTGAACGCTTGCCTGCACCACCCGTGAATGTCCATGCACCCGATCAAAATATGCTCCTACCAATTGTCCATACCACGACCAGCCATATTCAGTATCGCTCGCAGAATGTACGCCAGCGTATCCTCCGCCGTGGCGGATGTAGTGTTCAAAGGCTACTTTCTGGCTTGTATTTAGGATATTGCCGGTTGTAAGCAGAAAAACGACAGCATTATAGCGTGAAAGGTTTTCATCAGTAAAGGCTGATGCATTCTCGGTGAAGTCAATTACGACATGCTGACTCATCCCCAGTTTATGAAGAGATGCAAGCGCATCAGGGATAGATCCATGACGAAAGGCTCCTGTTTTTGAGAATACGAGAATATGACAAGCAGAAAGATGCTCAGCATTACACACGCTTTGCTTTGTAGTCGTCGAGGCATATCCTTTCGTTGAGGCAGGAGGCATGCTCCCACAGCTAATCAGATAAGTAAAAAGAACTCCCAGTAAGCTCATACTTATTATTTGACGTAATAAAAATATGCTATACTTTCCTCTCAAAGCATAGTGAATCTTCACAGACATGCCTCCTATCGAAACGTGTGTAGATCGATCATCGTGTCATATGCAAATATATAACATAAAATGCGTTGAAACAGAATTCCACACCTACCGCTTAATTTCCCTCGTCTTGCAGTTTGACAAACACTCGCTTTGAGCGAAAACTACGTATAGTAAAAGGAGATAACGATGAGCAATGACACAATATTACCTGTTCGCTTCGACGATTACTACGCAATCATTCCTCATCCAAGCGACAACGACCACGTCTTGTTGCTAGAGAGTGAGCACGGATGGATGTTACCACAGGCAACAGTTCCGCTTTTTCCTGACGATGGAAGATGGCGTGATGCATTCCGCGTTAACGCTGCATTTCAGCAATCACTAGGTATCACGATTACTGTACTTGAATGTCTCTTTGTCAGTCCCTTTCCGACTCTCGGTCAGCATGGTAGCAGTGTCTTTGCGATGAGCAACCATGACCACAATTGGGTCTTGCCTCCTCACGCTGCATGGGTCTTGTATGAGAAGTTAGCGACACTTCCGCTCGCAATACCAGAGCATCGTCCTCTACTTGAACGATGGGAGATGAAAATACGGTCTCACGCCACCGATGAACTTCCTTGGACACAAGATGGATGGTTTGAAGAGGCTTCGGTGTGGATACACATGCAACTTCACGAGCAAGGTATTAGCGCAACTGGACCCATTGAGCAAGCACGCTCCTGGTTTATTTCGTCTCTGCTGCGTCTTCCAACTACCCTTGGAGAGGTTTATTTCAAGGCAGTTCCCGCAACGGATGTCCATGAACCACTTCTGACAAAGATGCTAGCATCGCAGTACTTAACACTCGCACCACCTGTGCTTGCAGTACACGAGGAAAAAAGATGGGTGCTTATGAAAGCTGTTGTCGGAAAGAAAGTAGTACCAAATGCAAATCCAGCTGAGTATATTGGACGCTTAGAAACATTGCTTTACACGTATGCGCAAATGCAGCAAGACTATACGAAACACATAGGGATACTACTAGCGTTAGGATGTTATGATTGGCGATTGGAAAAGCTGATTAAAGATATTGATCCCTTCTTTGCCGAACTAGACGCTATCCTGCAAGGTGCACGCAACCCTTTAACTCATGAGGAGCAAGAAGCATTTCAATCCGTTATTCCTCATCTGAAAACGCTGTGCGTTGAATTATTGCAACTTGGTATTCCCACAAGTTTGCATCACGGAGACTTCCATCGCGGAAACATTCTTGTCAACGAAACAACATGTACATTGCTTGATTGGTCCGGCTTTGTTGGAGTCACTCATCCCTTCTTGAGTCTCTGGTTGCCCATGAGCGATTGGGATACAGATACAGGGCAACGGCTTACAGATAAATATTTGGAAGTTTGGAGCGATATCGCCCCATTAGAGGTCCTTCGTTCAGCAGTGAAGAAAGCTCATCCACTTGCAGCTCTGTGTGGTGCGCTTGGGCATCGCTATCAATTAGCACATGCCCGTACCACACTCTCATGGGATATTCTAAGTGAGCAAGAAAATCTGCTTGAATGTTTGCGCAGCATGCTCACATTGCTATAAAGAGACAGCAGGGTAGAGAGTCACGGGAATACTACTCCATGCACGCATCGTGTTGTTCGGCTTACGTTGCGGCTGACCCGTGATTT
>CAXUHF010000259.1:0-2613 GCA_964250765.1 uncultured Ktedonobacteraceae bacterium
GGCTTTGGCGAGTTTAAGCTGAGTGCGTCTGTGGTAGGTGGTTTAATCGTTTGTGTAGGTTGCGTAACTGGTGCGAATGATGGCACTGTTCCTGGCATAAACCAATCGGTTGAGCGTACACCATCAGGATACGTCACAGTTGCTTGTTCCAGTCCACCTGGATTTACGAAGTCACGGACAGGCTGACCTTGTTCCGCGACAAGCATTGAGTCGTGCCAAATAGGAGCCGCCCCGTCAACGCCAAGTACGTTGTTCATCGGCGTGTTATTGTCGTTGCCAACCCAGACGCCCATCACATAGTCTGTGGTATAGCCCATTGTCCAGTTGTCGCGGAAATCCGTAGTGGTACCAGTTTTGGCGGCGGCTGGTCGTACTGTGCCTCGGTTGCCTGCCCAACAGTCATCACGTGAGTTCGAGAAGAGTTGTAGCACGTTACAATCATAAAATTCGGGCTTACGGGACTCGTTATCGCTCAATACGCTGGTCATCATGTAGGCAAGTTGTGGGCTTAACACCTTCGTACCCTTGATAGCTGCATGCCCAAAGGTCTGATTTGTGCTAGCGAAGACGACTTTGCTGACCGCATAGTAGGGCACATGCGTCCCGCCATTGGCAAAGGTACCAAAGGCCGAGGTATGATCGAGCAACTTGACGCCCAAACCACCAAGCACCAGTGAGTAGCCGGGCGTTCCCTCGTAACTGGTGACGCCCATATCGTGCGCAGTTTTCATCGCGTTATTGATGCCAACATGCTGCAACACCTTCACGGCTGGCACGTTGAGCGAGTTTTGCAAGGCACAGCGTAGCGTCATATGTCCATGAAAGCGCAGGTCGTAGTTTTCTGGCGTAAACGTTGATGGGTCTGAATCCGGCAAATTGATGGTCAAGGGTGTATCTGCAATCGCTTGCGCTGGTGAAGCTCCTTGCTCGAAAGCGGTCACGTAGACGTAAGGCTTGAATGATGAGCCGGGCTGTCGATAGCCTTGTGTGGCAACATCGAACTGACCGTCGATGCTGGCATCATTATAGTCAATACTTCCAAGCAACGAGCGGATTGCACCTGTATGATAGTCAATCAGCACCTCAGCAGCATTACTTACATTGTGTCCATTGTTATATAGGTCCGCGACATGGGCCTGTGCGATCTTTTGAATTTTGTCCTGTAACGCGATATCCAGCGTTGTGTAGACGATCATATCCGAGCGTGACAACTGCTCTCGCTTGAGATGATATATTGACTCAAGTTGTGTCAACACGAAATTGAAAAAGTGTGGCGCACGATTCGTCAGGCTCGCGGGATGCTTAAAGAAGTGCGGACCTCTCACCTCTTTCATGGCATCATTTGCTTGTACCTGCGTGATATATTGCTGGCTCACCATGAGGCCCAGCACAAGTTCACAGCGATTAATAGCGGCTTGCGGATGGCGCGAAGGGGAGTAAGAATCGGGTGAGTTTGGCAAGCCTGCCAACATCGCGGACTGCGCCAGGTCAAGTTTCGCCGAGGCTGGTTTTCCTCCGGGCGTATCTTCCAGTCCAAAATAGAGATTGGCAGCCGCGTCCACACCGTATGCCTGATCGCCATAGAAGATACTGTTCAGGTACATTTGTAGAATATCACGCTTGCTATAGCGACTATTGACCTCTGGCGTCAGGGCAATCTCTTGCAACTTGCGGACAAAAGAGGTTTCGTTGCCGACCACCAGATTTTTGATCAATTGTTGCGTAATAGTACTCCCACCCTCGACCACATGCCCGCTTTGTACATCGTCAATCGCAGCACGAATAATGCGCAGAATATCGACGCCGGGGTTGGTCCAGAAATTCTTGTCCTCAGTGGCGATGGTTGCGCTAATTAAATCTGGCGATACATTGTCGAGCGAAACCGTTGTATGTACACCTTGATCGGTTAACTCTCCAAGAAAGACGCCCTTGCTATCGTACATCTTGAGATTGTCTTTTGGTAACAGATCATGTAGTGATGCAACCTGTGGAATATATTTATATTGCGTGTCACTGTAGAAACGGTAGGCGGCATACACACCCGCACTACTCAGCGAAAGAAATATTACAAGCAGCGAGAGAGTGGTACTGCCAAAAGTAAGCCAGAGGCGTTGTACCTTGCGACGGTCATCGCGGCGTGTGACGCGTAGATTTTTGCGTGAAAGGTGGCGGAGCAACAGCTTTTTGCGCCGCTTTAGAAGCGGAAGTTGTGCTGTGATAGCAGTTGAGGTCATCGGAGTATGCCCGACGGATGCAGGAAGAGGAGTATCTTTTGCTAAGGTAAGCGTCTTCCGTGTAGCGATGTCAACATGTGTATCGGACTCGTCTGGTCTCTGGTTCTCTGCTGGCATAGCGATACTCCTTATGACCTACCTGTTCCTGTACATCAGGCTCTTCCATAAACCATACCATATTAGTGTGCTACTTTACAATAAGTATTAATGGGTATTGCTCATCCTATCTTAGATAAACGCAAAAGAGGACGAATAATTGCATCTGATATTGTGGGGACTCATTGTGTGATAGTGCAAAATAATCAGGGTACGAAACATTTGTAGGGGTCTAATTCTATTACACCCTGTAGGCATTCGACAATGGTTATAGGATAGATGA
>CAXUHF010000260.1:0-2609 GCA_964250765.1 uncultured Ktedonobacteraceae bacterium
ACATCATCGACCTGGCGCCCCTCTACGCGCTCGCCAGCCGCCAAACGTTCTCGTACAAACGCGATACCTGTATCGCGTGCGCGGCGCACGATCTCAAATACCTCGCGCTGCCTTTGGGGAATTTCGTCGCGTGTTCCTGCGAATGCCATCCATGTATAGTCGGCAAAGATAGCACCGTCCTGTGGCAACTTGGCCCAGAAGTCGAATAAGATGAGGTCGCCACGCTGAATAGGCGCGTGCTGTTGTTCTGTCGGTGCATAATGTGGATTA
Source organism: uncultured Ktedonobacteraceae bacterium (assembly GCA_964250765.1). Classification (GTDB taxonomy): domain Bacteria; phylum Chloroflexota; class Ktedonobacteria; order Ktedonobacterales; family Ktedonobacteraceae; genus JBBQVS01. Next base: position 271 of record CAXUHF010000260.1, read on the forward strand.
CCACTATGAGCGTTTACCGCGACGATTGGCGGTTCGGGTGTTATAAGTCCCGCTTGTTGAATAAGGGCTTCAAAGCGTTGTTGCACCATAAACTCGTCAAGCTCTGTACTGATATGCAAGTCGTGTGTGAGTTCTGTGAACAGTTGGTCTTTCGCGGAAATAAGGCGACGACCCGCTTCACGGTGACTCTCGATCTGCTCAGAAGTTAATTGCGCCACAAAGCGTTGCGAAAGGTTAGCAGAAGTTACCACCTCGACACCAAACGAGCGTATCAGTTCAACCGTACCAGCATCCACACGCGAAATATATGGAATTGCGTTTAGTGGTGAATACTCCATTGCAACCCGCATCCCTGATCGAAACAGGCTTCGTACATGCTGCTGCATCTCTTCCCATGTACGAAATACGAGTCGTGCTCCTGCAAGTGAGCCTAGCACATGAGACTCGACGGCACTGATAATTGCGGTTGGTGCACCCTGTGCTGGCACGAAATAGAACCAGCGACGTGTATACATATCCTGACGTGGCAGTGCCAGCACCTGATAGGCAATAGGATTCGATTTACGAAAATCATAAAAGAGCCAGCCATCTATATGCTCGTCCTGCAACGCCTGTTGAATGCGTTCAATATCCATCTATATGTCCTTCCGAGAAGCATGACACTCAAAATAAACCATAAGGTATTGTATCATCTTGCAACATACATCCCTACTAACAATCCTTTTTGGCCTTGGTCGCTATACTGACTTCAAAGGCGTGTAGGGACCGATTTATCACGTCCTTGTCCCCAATAACCTATCTCGAAGAATGTGTAAAACGTTTTCGCGTATTTCCTAACATTGTGAGATGTCGAACCAGGGCGTGATAAATCGGTCCCTACAGAAATTCATGCTGTAATTAGATGTGAATGTAGGAAATAAATATGATGCAAGATGAGCAAAATAAAAAATGGTCAGCACGAAGTAAAGTAGAAAACGCGGTTTCATTCAAGAAGGCCCGTCTTGTATCCTCGTTATCACGCCAACACAAAATACCCCCTCTACAAAAGCAGCCTTCCCTTGATGAAACTGCAACGGTTCAACTTTCAAGCGCATCTTCTCGATCACAAAATAGTAAAGAAGCACTTTTTCAGATGCACACTCTTCCAGTGCGTATCTATCAGCATAAACATGATACACAGCCGACTGTTATCATACCAGTCATCAAGCAAGGAAAGAAAGAGGGAAAGCAACGCAAGCGTACTTCTCGATTTCTACTCAGCATAGTGCTCCTCTTTATTTGCATCACAGGCGGCATTCTCGCATATGGCTATTCTTACTACAACACAAATGTTCATACACCATTGAAGAAGTTTATTCATCCTGTGCGTCGCAGTGTGGAAGAGCCGGCGTTGAACGTCACCCCATCGTACAATGTCATTATGGGGCGTTCCTGGAATATTTTGCTCATGGGGAGCGACAATGATGGGAAATATACGTTCCCAGATGTACTCACACAGGTGATGATGGTCGTGCATATTGATACTGTTACAGGTAGTGTCTCAATGGTCTCGATTCCACGTGACTCGTGGGTGCAAGTGCCAGAGATAGGTGGCATGCATAAGATCGACCAAGCGTTTTTTCTGGGCGCGACACAACACAATAGCTTTGACGATGGTGTGCGCTCGGCTCGGCTCACGATAGAAAAAGATTATGGCATTCCCATCGACCGCTACGCATGGGTAGGACTCAGTGGCTTTGCGAAGGTCATTGACACGCTTGGTGGTGTTGATGTTGACGTGATTCATCCCATTGTCGATGATAACTATCCCGACGATACAGGTGATGGTGCTAATCCCAACGATCCTTACGCGCTCAAACGCATCTCACTTGCCCCAGGCTTGCAACACCTGAATGGATTACAAGCCCTGGAATATGTGCGTTCGCGTCATGCCGACCTGATTGGTGACATCGGGCGTACACAACGTCAGCAGCAGGTGTTAGAGGCACTCAAAAAGAAATTGACGATTGACAAGCTCCTTACAGACATGCCACAACTCGTAAAAGACCTGACAGGTACAGTCTATACAGATTTGAACGAACAAGAGCTAATTGCGTTCGCAAACTTCGGACGTACATTAGCAAGTTCAGCTATTCAACATGTTACATTGGGACCAGGAACAGGCACACAAGATTATGGCGACCTTGCAAGCGTAAACGATCCATCACTTGGAGCAAAACAAGACGTGTTACTCCCACGTTGCGAAAATATTCAACCTATCGTGAATCATGTTTTTGGTTTGGGAAATAGGCAAAGTTGTAACACAGGTGAATAAATGAATGACAGATGGCTGGGAGGCA
>CAXUHF010000261.1:0-2587 GCA_964250765.1 uncultured Ktedonobacteraceae bacterium
AGTAGATTTCTCCTTGTTCAAATGCATCGATGCAGTTAGAAAGAGAACGTCTCGTTGTCGCAAAAGTGCGGAATTAATGGAAGGAAAGTTCTCGTCCGCGAGAACTTCAAGAAAAACATACCTCCTTTCTCTTGAGAAATAGATTAATTTCTCCAGTCGAACTATGCTCTACTGTTAGTGAAACGATTAGCTAATCGTTTCACTAACAGTAACATACAAAATTGGTGTTTGTCAAGGGTGCTAATAGCTCTTAGTAAGGCTATTGCCCGTTCACTTTTGCTTGACAGAAGAACATATCTATGATACGTTCAAGAAAATAATCGACATAATGATTCACTCTGGGAGGCGCCTCGTTATGTACGGAACTGAGAGGAATTCTTATGACGATATCTGCTGACCGTTCAGCAACGATTAAAGATGTTGCCACTCACGCTGCTGTTTCTGTCGCAACGGTATCTGCTGTCATCAATCAAAACAAATATGTCAGTCCTGAACTCGCTCAACGGGTACAAGCAAGCATCGCCTTTCTGGGCTACCGAAGAAATAGCTTTGCACGCGGTTTAAAGACTCAGGTAAGCCACTGTATAGGACTCATTGTCCCCGACATCATGAACCCATTCTACACAAACATCGCTCGTGGCGTAGAAGATGTCGCGCACGCTCACAATTATTCTTTGATTCTCGGCAATACCGATGAAGACCCAGAGAAGGAGAAAAAATATCTTCAACTCTTAGAAAGTAAACAAGCAGACGGTCTCATCATTGCTATAACAGACCGTAGTTATCCATACTTGCAATCGCTCCCCATTCAAAATCTCGCTCTGGTCGGTGTTGACCGCTCGCTCTTTGATTTAGGCATTGACACCGTTATGGTAGAGAATAAAGAGGGCACACGGACCGCAGTAGAGCATCTACTTGCGCTCGGTCATCGGCGTATTGGCCTACTAACCGGAGCACGTGGCATCACACCAACCGAGGAACGTCTGGTAGGATACACGGAGGCTCTCGAAAAGCACGGTATCGCCATCGACCCTTCCCTGATCGCCACAACGCGTGCGCGTGTAGACGGAGGTGAGCGTGGGGCGATGCAGCTGCTCACACGCAAAGACCGACCGACAGCACTATTTATGATGGACGGAACAATGGTCATTGGCGCGCTCCAAACACTAACAAAGCTTGGGCTACGGTGTCCAGAAGACGTTGCCCTTGTGTGTTTCGACGATTTTGTGTGGGCATCCGTGATGCACCCTCGTTTGACAGTCGTAGACCAACCGACATATGAAATCGGTCAACAATCGGCTCGCCTCCTCTTTGACCGACTACGAAACCGGGAAAGAGCACCAGTAGAGATACGCTTGCCGACGCAGTTGATTGTGCGTGAGTCATCTGGTACACAGTTACATACTCATGATTTTGTTGACTGATCTGGTTTTGTCAACATACTGATAGCACTACCCCTGAGCATCATACAGCAACATCGTCCCTAAATGGCTCTCGTTCAGGAAAAGAGGCTTGACCCTCTGTAGGCACTACGATTACCTGTATATGCTGCTTTTGTAAAGCCTCACAACTCTCGTCCGAGATGCCACTATCAGTAAGCACCGTATCAATGACATCGAGCGGAGCAAACCGAGCCAGAAAGACACGCCCTATCTTACTACTATCCATACAGAGGATAACCTTGCGCGACGCTTTAATCATAGCCTGTTTAATTTCGGCATCAGAGAGATAACTGGAAGAGAGACCTTCGGGAATGAGTAAGCCACTAGTTGCAAGAAAAAGCTTATTGATATATACCTCTTGCAGTGTGGCAATGGCTTGAGAACCATAGAAATAATTGGAACTAGATTGTAGCACGCCTCCGAGCATAATCAACTGATACAGCTTGTTCTGTGCAACAAGAGTTGCAACAGGAAGAGACTGAGTAACAACAGTTAAGGGAACATCCGGCAAATTCCGAGCAACCTCAAGAGCAGTGCTACCACTATCAATACCTATAACATCTCCTGCTTCTATAAACAGTTCTGTTGCGTGCTTACCGATAGCTTGCTTAGCGATCAGGTGTTCGTGTGTACGAATATCGAAATGAGGTTCAGTTTGTTCCAATGCTATGAAGCGAGCACCTCCGTGAGTTACCTCTACAATCTGTTTCTCATGCAATATATGTAAATCGCGTCGAACGGTCATCGGCGAGACATTGAGCACATTGCTCATCTCTGCAACCGAGCTATAACCGCGCTCCTTGAGTAGGGCTATCAACTGTGTATGTCTATCAGTTGCATTGTACTGACGTTTTCTCTCCATAAAAAGACTTTCTCACGGTGAAAGAGTAACATTTTGTAACAAAAGAGTAACACACTTTGGTACTAAAAAGCAATATTACCATAATAACTCTTGTAATTGACCTTTTTTTGTGTTAACGTGTTCAATAGAAACATTTTTATGTTCATATTCGCACATTGAACATTGCTTACCGAAAGCGCGTCTATCTGTTCAATACGTGAATATATTTGCCCTGTAGTGCTGTAACACCGATTGGACGTTCTCTATTTAATGCGCCGACGCATCCTACAAGGAGAAATCTGCA
>CAXUHF010000262.1:0-2549 GCA_964250765.1 uncultured Ktedonobacteraceae bacterium
AAAAAAATCTCTTAATTCTTATCAACAACACCAGATGTTCACGCTTTTGCGCCACCGCCTAAACAGCTTGAACTTCTCGTGTAATATTTATTTCTTCCAGGACACAGCCTCGATAGCGGACATGGTGCCTTTGAACTCCATTGCTAGTTTGAGCGCTGCATCATGGGCGGCATTCTCGGTCGTATCGTCCAATGGTGCTAGCTCAATCTTTCCATAGCGACGTTCAAGGCTACGCTGAATGAGCAGATCGGTGAACCAGGGATTTTTAGGTAGTACTGGCCCATGTAGGTAGGTACCAAAGACATTTTTGTAGAGCGCACCCTCGCCGCCATCTTTACCATTGTTGCCCCAGCCAGCAAGTACCTTGCCAAGTGGTTCCGCCTTTGAGCCGAGATAGGTACGTCCACTATGGTTTTCATATCCAACAAGTACCTGTGTTCCCGTCTCCTCGAAAGAGCATTCCAAGGCCATATGTGTCATAAAGCGTGTGCCACCACCATCTGTATGTAGGTCGAGCAATCCTACCCCTTTTAACTCAGGTCCCTCGAATGGCTTGTAGTAGTGACCGAGCAGTTGGAAGCCTGCGCACACACTCAAAAAGGTCACGTCCGCTTCTGCAGCTTCGCGCAATGATGGTCCCTTTGCCTGGATATCAAGCGAGGCAATCTCCATTTCGCGGTCAGCGGCACCATGCACAAGAATCAAATCATACTTCGTGAAGTCAGGTGTTTGTCGGACAAAAATTTGCTCAACTTCAGTAGCGATGCCGCGCCACTTACAGCGTTTCTCTATCGAGTACAGATTGCCACGATCCGCCGCCACACTCATCAATGTTGGATAGAGATGCCCAATCTTCAACACCATACCAGTATCTTTTACATCTTTGCTCATTGTTCTCTTCTATTCCTCCCAGAAGTGCTTGACCCAGCCGCGCTTCTGCATGACGCGCCGCAGTTCGTGAGTTGGAGTATAGCCGCACATAATATAGAGCGTTCCACCGGATGGAACGTTTTTCAGGGCTGCGTCAAGAGCTTCCTCACGATCATGCACAATTGTCACCTTATCGGTTGGCACCTCGGCATATTTCAGACGCATCGCAATCTCTTCCGCTTTGTTGCCGCTACACACGACATCTACAATGGTGTCGGCAATCTCTTCAATCTCCACATCCCATAGCCACGCGAAATCCTCGCCATCAACAACTGTATTGCTTGCCGCTAATAGCAGATGCTTCTCGCCGACGTGTTGTGCAATCAAACGCAGCATCAGATTGAACGACGTTGGATTTTTCACAAAGGAAAGGTAGACCGTCTTGTCGCCCGCCTGGATTTTCTCTAAGCGTCCGAAAGCTGTTTTGATACCACTCAAACCTGCCTGTACCTTCTCTTTTGAGAAGCCAGCCGCGAGTGCTGCGCCTACGGCAACCGCAGCATTATACACGTTATGCAAACCAGGTAAAGGAATATCAAGCTCCATCTCGCCTTGTGGAGTACGCATGTGGATATGGGTGGGACCCTCGCCATCGCTTGCAAGCTTGACAGAGGTCACTGCAATATCGAGCTTCGGGAGTGTATAACCACAGTTGGGGCAGCTATAGATGCCGAGATGTGACATATACGCCACTTTGTAGTTCAGGTCTTCGTTACACTGAATGCATCGAATTATATCCGCTGATTGCTCCGGCACTGGTGTACCAACTTCCATCGTTTCCAGGCCGAAGAAGAGTCGCTGAGCTTTCGCATTCTGTCCAAAACTAGCGACCTGTGGGTCATTGCCATTGAGCAAAATGGTGGAAGTTTCAGGCAGGTTTTCGAGCATCGTGTTTAACGCTCTTGCAACCGCATAGAGTTCGCCATAACGGTCAAGTTGATCGCGGAAGATATTCGTGATAACAACCACATCGGGCTGAATTTCAGGAACCGCAAGCGGAATCGTAGCCTCGTCGATTTCAAACAGTAACACATCGCTATCAAGTCGCCCAAACACGTCCGCGAAATTGACGGCAACAGAGGTAATACCTTGTATCAGGTTCGAGCCAGTGCGATTTTGCGAAACACGTCTGCCGTTCGCATCGGCAATCGCGGCAGTCATACGGGCCGTGGTGGTCTTGCCATTGCTGCCCGTTATCACAATCTTCTTCGCCTTACTTGCGCCTACCACCGACTTAAGTACGTTCGGGTCGATGCGCCGTGCAATCATGCCGGGAAGACTTGTTCCGCCACCGATACGAAAGAAACGACCGGAAGCACCTGCTAGTTTGCCTGCGGATATCGCAAGCGCGAGACGTGCGCGACCTAAACTAGATGGTGACGTTTTAGAAGGAGCTGTAGTTGTAGAAACAGGTGTCTGTTCTATTTTTACGTTTTCTGTTGCCATAAAGTCCTCAGAAATTTTTATAGGAAAGTAGTATTCATAATAAAGAGAACGTGAGCAGTATAACAAACATGTAACATATGAGCAAGGGTACTGGTTATATTGGAAGAAAGAGTGCTGGACAATGGAAAAAGCATGGCATTTTAATTTTGGAGCCCAGATTGAGATATTTTATA
>CAXUHF010000263.1:0-2477 GCA_964250765.1 uncultured Ktedonobacteraceae bacterium
GGGGCAGCAATGCATTGCTACCCCTACCGTTTTTGTTGTCAAATATTGACTAGAGCTACGCCTATGAAGATAATGCCTATGCCAAACCACTGATTCCATTGCAGACGATCATGCAGAAATAACCAGGCGAGCAAGACCGTTACAGCACTAAAGAGTGAGGCGAGGACACTGACAATAGAGACTTGTGCAGTAGTATAGCCAACGGTTGCAGCCACAAATGCGGCTGTATCAAGTATTCCAACGCCTGTGAGATACCACCAGACACGTCCACGAGGAATGCTGATATTCTGATGAGTAAGAGGAGCGAACGCGAGCAGCACGCATGGCGTCACGAGACGTACAAGCCATACAGGGATGATGCCGCCTAAAACAGGAGTGACGCGAAAGCCAAAGAGCCAGAAAGCTATACCATATCCTAATGAGGCCAGAATTGCCAGGCCAATGCCGCTCGCCCATTTTGAAGTACGAGGCGGTTTAGGTACACTTGTATGTGTTTGGGTGCCTAGTTTCCAGGTAATCGGTGTTGCCGCTAATACAACCCCAACCAGCGATGCAGCTATGCCTATGCCATGTATCTGACTGATGACCTCTCCTGCAAGTACCGCGAGTAACACTGTAATAGCTGCATAGCTTGCTGCAATTGGCGAAACGATAGTGAGAACACCAACCTCAAATGCACGATATAATGCCAACGAACTAATAATGTTGAGCGCAATCGCTATGAGCGTCCAGAGCCACGTTTGCCAACTTACTGTGAGCAAGAGACGATGCCACGTGCCCGACAGCAACACATACAAGCTCAAGAGTACAACGCCAAAAAACTGCATGAAGAAGAGCGTACGATAGGTCCCGACGATCCGAGTGGCATAACGCGCAAAAAAATCGGCTGACCCCCAACATAGTGCGGCGGTCAAGCCTAGCAAAATACCCAACTGGAATTACCTCAACATTTCCGTGTCCTCGTATGTTTCCTATAGAGTATACAGTGTACCACATCAATACGGGAGGGGCAGCAATTCATTGCGTCTAAAGATGGGAGCAGAGGACAAACATTCCCAAAACGTCTTCTATGCCAGCTTGTTCCCCTCGCAACCCATCTTTGGGCGCAATGAATTGCTGCCCCTACCGCTCATCTATCTCTGATAATCAAATTAAATGCACGCTAAAGAAGGTTAGAACACGGCTCCAAGAATCCTGCGCGGCCTCAGCATTATAAGCAGGTCCTTTGTCGTTGAAGAAGGAGTGGCGTGCATTCGGATAAATTTTGATATCATGTTCAATGTTGTTTTTTGTGAGTTCCGTGTCGAGTTTGCGCCCCGCACCCGCAGTGAAGTCTTTTTCTGGGTAGGAGCCGACAACGGGACAGGAACGCTTCACGGCTTCTAACGGACGTGGATTTGCCCCATAGTAGGGTGCAATCGCTTGCAGTCGGTTATCCGTAGACGCCCATGCAATGGCAAAGCCACCACCCATGCAGAAACCAATCGCCCCGACACGCTTCGCATCCACCTCCGGCTGTTCCTCAAGATATGTCAAGGCACTCTTTAATTCTCGTATACCCCCATTCTCAAGTGGGCTAAACAATTGAGAGCGCAAAACATTGAATATGCAAAGCGCGCGGTTGCGTTCAGCAAAGAGATCAACGGCGAGCGCGACATAACCTTCAGCTGCGAAACGGTCGGCGATTTCCTTAATATTCTCATTCAGACCAAATATTTCGTGAATGACGACCACGCCTGGAAATGGTCCCTCTCCATCAGGACGTGCTAAATAGCCAGGGCGTTGCTCGGTTGCAAAGGGAAAGTGAACTGTTTGTGTTTGTGCCATGTGTACTATCCTCACTCTATACAATGTGTGTAAGCTGATGTACCGCGCTTCTGTCGGTACTCAACTACCATCGGGACGCACTAGATTGGTCCCTACAGGTAACATTACCACAAAGTCTTTAATTCCTTTAAGGAAATAAATATACATAGTAAAATTTGGCCTGTCAAATTCCCTTTATTATAAATAAGAAAATGTGCTATACTTGATGCTATGAGTACAGCCAAGCAACCTCATACAACTGAAGAGCACACCGATGATTGCGGGATGAGTCGCACGATGAACCGCACTCTGCATCTTATTGGGGATATGTGGACTCTGATGATTGTCTACAACCTGATGAATGGCACCAAGCGTTTTGGTGAATTATTGGATGTGTTGGGAAATGTAAGTCCCAAAACGCTTTCACAACGTCTCAAGATGCTGGAGTCCGTCAAATTTGTCGAACGCACAGCATATGCGGAGATTCCACCACGTGTCGAATATCATCTTACCGACAAAGGTTATGCACTCGTTGACATCATCAAAGCTATGCAGAATTTCGGCGATAAGTACCTCGCGGATGCCATAGAACCAACAGAAACAAACTGCCACTAGGGAACTCAAAATTTAATTATACGAACCGCTCGTAGGGGTCTAATTCTATTACACCC
>CAXUHF010000264.1:0-2445 GCA_964250765.1 uncultured Ktedonobacteraceae bacterium
CACTATGTGCGTAGCACACTAGAAAGTATAGTAGGGTAGCCCCTCGTGGGCGTCCGTCGGAATTATTTGAATAGTATTGAGGTATAGACACGATACTGATTTGACGATAATACGTTTTGATAGTAAGTGCTTATCGAACATTCATACGTAGTAGGTAAACGAGGAAATCATCGTGCTTCAACAACATCAGGTTCAGGCCCACAACGACACACCACAAAATGTGTATGCACAGGCAATGGCGTATCAGCTAGGAGCGCAAGGTACAACGTATAAACCCTTGCTGCCGAACGCGCTTGCAGCTATAGGTATGATGGTGGGTGTTACTATCGCAGACATTGTTCTACTGTATGCTATTCTTGTAGCAACTGGCTATCTTTTTTACATTCTGATTGTTATTCCAATCGTGGCTATCATTTATGGTATTTACGCGTTGCTAGACGCCAATTTACGCGTCTATCAGTTCGAGCATGGGCTGGTTCGCGTGAAGGGCGAGCACGTTGACGTGATTCGCTGGGATGCAGTTGCGTTCGTGGTACAGAATGTACGCCGCCGCGGCTACTACTATGCGTTAGGTGGTGTTATCGCGGCTGCATTTGCTAACAGAAACGGCACACCTCATAGTGTCACGGTACAGCGAAATGACGGTGCGGTATTCAAGTTCAATAGTACGGTACAGCATGTTGGACAACTGATTCAGACGATTCAAACGGCGGTTTTGCAGGCGCACATGCCGCGAGCGATGGCGGCATACAACGCTGGTAGTCCTGTGAATTTTGGACCGTTAACACTAGGTCAGCAGGGTTTGAGTAATGGGCGTGAGCTATTGCCCTGGAACGAGGTACAGAGTGTGGATATCAAACAAGGGCAGGTGATTGTGAAAAAGGTCGGCAAAACCTTTAGTTGGGCCAACATCAACATTGGGCAGATATCAAATGTGTTTGTCTTCATGAGCATGACAAATTATGCCCGTACGGGGCGTCCTTACTAACAAACAATGAAAGAGGCATGGATGGCGTTGTGGTCGCACAGCGCCATCCATGCCTCTTTCATTGTTTGTTAATTCCAGACACCGAGAATGTCTGAGGCGTTCGCGGCATTGTTCGCGGGTGATAGACCATACATATCTTCAAGGGTACGCAACACATTAAAGTGGTTGATACTGGTATTGTTGGTACCAACCTGAACGTGCTGTCCTACAAAGATTGTGGCGATTTGATTGGACGCGTCGCCAGTGCTTGTATCATTCTCATCCCATGTGACAAGCAGAAGGCTATTATGCGTTTTGGCCCATTGTGCATAGGCATCCATATTCTGCTTTAACCATGTATCCCCTTGCTGAATCGTGCCATCGTGCATGTCATCGTTGAGGTTGGGAATAACAAAGGAAACCGTTGGTAACGAACTATATCCTGCCATCGTTGTTGGAAAACTGGTATAGGGCAGGTTGGTCGTTGGTCCGTTGGTATCGCTGAAGTTTGCCCATGGAACATGCTTGCGTGCGTATTTCGTTGCCGAATTAGTGCAACTTGTGTCGCCTGCTGCTGGCAAGCCCTCGGAGTAGCCTGAGAAGCTATACTTCGCGCCGATAAGTTGACCACCGAGATCGGGTGGTGCATAGACCGAAGAATCACATGCATCGCCTAAAACACCTTGATCGGAGCCAGAGAACAGGTCAAGATAGTTTGGCTCACTTGGGTGCGTAACCGCATGTGAGTTAGTAAACGACATACCTTGTGCGGCGAGCGAGTTGATATAGGGTGCCGAGTTCGCACCAATAATCTCTGAGTAACCATGATTTTCCTCGATCACAACAACAACATGATCGAAGTGGGGCAATGATGATGTCGTTGCTGTTGTGCTAGATGTTGGCGTTGTACCTGCGGTTCCGCTTGGGCTTGGTGTCATACTAGGAGTAGTGGTTGCCGTTGAGTCAGCAAACTCATTCAGCAAAGGGCTGACACTGGCAGTCGAAGACCGCATAGTGATGGTACTTGATGGTTGAAAGAAACGGAGTAGACCGCCAAAGAGCACAAATACGAGACCGAAGACGCTCATCCACAAAAGTCCTCGTTTGAGCAGGGGACGTGAGGCGAAAAATCTCCTCATGCTACAAATCCTTCCTTTGCCCTTCTATTCTATAGAGAAGTAGAGAGCGTTACTACTGAAAACAAGTACATGATTAATATAGCTTGACATACCATTAAACTAAACCCGTTTCTGGCGACATTTCGTAGGGACCATATTTATCGCGTCCGTGTGCGCAATTTATTGCACACACGGACGCGATAATGAGGTTGAACAAATTAGCCAGGATATGAAAATCCCGTAGGGGTCTCATTCTATTACACCCTCGTGGCAATCAACTATGTTGAAGGGAATGGTGTAACGTCTCATCAATCTTGCAAACATGGTCAATCGCCAACAGGGTGTCATAGAATGAGACCC
>CAXUHF010000265.1:0-2380 GCA_964250765.1 uncultured Ktedonobacteraceae bacterium
GTTCTCTCTCGGTTTTATAACAGGGTCTCGCGCAATGAATTGCGCCCTCGGACGCCATAAATGTGGTCCCTATGGTAATACGTCAATGCACCACAGGAAAGGCAACACCTATATGTCACAGCAGATTGACCTCTTTAGTACGCCAAAGATGTCTTCTGTATTCTCCTATGAAGCACATGTGCAGGCGATGTTGACATTTGAGGCCGCACTTGCACGGGCAGAGGCTCGCGTGGGCATACTTTCACAGGAACAGGCTGCACAGATTGAGGCTGTATGCAACGTGGAACGTTTTGATGTTGCTGCACTGTACCGTGAAGCTGTGACGGCTGGCACACCTGCAATTCCGCTTGTCCGTATGCTCACGGCACAGGTTGAGGGCGATGCAAAGAACTTTGTCCATTGGGGTGCCACAAGTCAGGACGCGATTGATACCGCTCTGATGCTCCAAATGCGGCAAGGGCTGGACTTGTTGATACATGGTCTCTACGGTGTATGTGCTGCCTGTGCAAGACTTGCTGAACAACACCGTTCCACCCTCATGATTGGACGAACGCTTCTACAGCAAGCTGTGCCGATCACCTTTGGACTCAAAGCCGCACGATGGCTGTCCCTTACGTTACGTCAGATGCATGCATTACAGGAGCGTCGGGAACGAACGTTAGCTGTACAATTTGGAGGAGCGGCAGGAACGCTTGCCTCTTTAGGGCAAGATGGCCTTCGTATAGTTGAACTACTTGCTGAAGAGCTAGGGTTGCCAGTGCCAGAGATGCCGTGGCATACGGAACGTGATCGGATTGCTGAGATTGCGACATCTCTTGGGGTGGTTGCTGGTGCGATGTCAAAGGTTGCAGGTGATATCGTGCTCCTTGCACAAACGGAGGTTGGCGAAGTTACTGAGGGTGCAGGACCAGGAAAAGGCGGGTCGTCTGCCATGCCACAAAAGCATAATCCTGTCGATGCAGTGAACGCGCTTGCATCGGCACGGCTGGCGATTGGAGAAGTGCCTGTGCTATTATCTGCCATGACGCAGGAACATGAACGCGCTGTTGGTGGGTGGCAAGCTGAGTGGGTCGCAATTCCCAATCTGTTCCGCTTTACCGCAAGTGCCGTTGAACATGTTCGACTTGCGGTAAGTGGCCTTGAGGTCGATACGCAACGCATGATCGCGAATCTGAATATGACGAACGGACTGGTTATGGCTGAGTCTTTGACAATGGCACTTGCGCGCCATATAGGGAAGTCCGAAGCTCATACGCTCGTCCAGGCAATGTGCGCACAATCCGCGAAGTCAGGTACGCATCTGAGGGAGGTAGTTATGGTAGAGAAGCGTGTACATTCTGTTTTCTCTACCGAAGAGATCGACTCTGCTCTTGATCCTGTTAACTATTTGGGCAGTACAAACACATTCATTGATCGTGCCCTTGCGTCCTATCATGCGGTCCAGTCTTTACGAGGTGCTGTATGAACTTTGTAACTCCTGCCGGTATCCGTCTTGCATATCAAGTTGATGGGCCAGAGAATGCTCCAACGCTCGTTTTGGTCAACTCGATAGGCTCAAACCTCTCTATGTGGGATGCACAGGTCGAGCGTCTCAGTCATGCGCTACGTATCGTTCGCTATGACACTCGTGGGCATGGAGCCTCCGATGCGCCTCCTGGTTCCTACACGCTTGACCAACTCGGTCTTGATCTCCTCGCACTGCTCGACGAATTGCAGATTGAACAAGCGAATATCTGTGGTCTCTCGCTTGGTGGTATTACTGCCTTATGGCTTGCTATCGCTTATCCTCATCGTATTGCTCGTGCTGTGTTCGCAAATACTGCCGCACGTATCGGGACAACGGAAAGCTGGGACGCACGTATCGAAGCCGTAAAAACGGGTGGCATGGCTGGAATACGCGATGCAGTGCTTGCACGTTTCCTCAGTGCGAACTTTCGTCAGCAGCACCCCGAAACGGCGCAGGAGATTGGCAATATGATCGAGTCTACCAACCCTGTAGGCTATATTGGAGCATGCGCAGCCCTACGTGACGCGGACCTGCGAGCTAAAATATCCGCAATACATACACCGTCGCTTATTATAGGAAGTGCATTGGACGAATCCACACCACTCGCGCAATCACATGAACTACACGCCAGTATTTCATATAGTCGAATTAAAATATTCAATGACGTGGCGCACCTGTCCAATGTAGAGCGACCCGATGAGTTCAGCAAATATGTGTTGGAATTTTTGAACGAATCTCTTACAACATCACCGTCGTAGGGGTCTAATTCTAGTACGCCCTTTGACAATAAACAATGTTGGAATATATGTTGTAACGCTTCATCAATCCTGTGGACATTATCAATTGCCGACGAGGGTGTAATAGAATTAGACC
>CAXUHF010000266.1:0-2250 GCA_964250765.1 uncultured Ktedonobacteraceae bacterium
GGGTCTAATTCTATTACACCCTGTAGGCATTCGACAATGGTTATAGGATAGATGAAACGTTACAACATACCTTCCAATATTGTCGAATGCCTACAGGGTGTAATAGAATTAGACCCCTACGGTTGGCGTGTTCCCCATATTTTTTTTATCGAACCGCATAATTGGTTCCTAGGGTGCGTTTTGCGCGGCTTCGATCAATGCAGGCAATATTTCGTTGGTGATGGTTTGGATTTGGTTGAGGCTCTCAAGCCAGGGAATATCTTGATGGTCACGAGTTCCGCGTACCTCGGCAAGCTGAAGGACACTTTCGTCGATGAGTGTGCGGAAATAGAGGAATGCACGTACAGCGTCGGCAACCGGCACGTTTGAGCGATTGGTAATTGAGCCATATTCTGTGCCAAGCTGGATGGCTTCGCGGCGCAGTTCATCTTTGTGCGTGCCGTCGGTAACAGCACGTAGGAGCAATTCCAGCACACGTCGTCCTAGAAGTCGATAGGCTTCACGCGCTTGTTCGTCAAAGTGTTCGTACCACGGCAGCGTGTTGAGTGTGCCATCGGTAAAGGCAAACCGCACACGTCCAAGCACGCTTTGAATGAGCAGTTGCGCGGCTGGATTAGTTCTCGGCTCACTATCTTGCCGCAGACGCGCCTCGATATCAGTGCGGCGAAAGCGTCGATGTCCGCCGTTCGTGCGACGCGAAGGGAGTTCGTTGCGGTCCGCCCACAAGCGAACCGTTGCAGGATGAATGCCTAGCAAGTCAGCCGCCTCGCTTAAACTAATCCACTCTTCCCCTGCCTGTGATGTAGACATGAATCCTCCTGAGAATAGTGGTAGTCATTGTACAGTAATATGTGCATCCTGATTGTATGTATTTTGAGTGATGGCGTCAAGGGGCATGCTAACTCATATCACCACACGTTGTTGTTGCAATTGCTGCTGTTGTTGTTTTTGTTCGCGTTTACGAATGCGACGTGTAAGCAGGTAGAGCAGACCAGCGATGACCAATGCTACAAAGGTGAGGCCGGTATGATCGCGCTGCCTTTGTGTGATCTCGACAATGGGCGCGAGGAGAACGAAAAAGGCTAGCGCACCGGAGACCAGCGCGACCTGATGTCGCTCGGTCCAGCCTATGCCGTTGCCCGACATATGTAGCAGCACAAAACTTACGGCACCAGCGAGGAGCAGAGTCAACAGAATTGTGACCCAGAACGGTGTAAGCGTTGTAGGCAGTATCCAATTTATAAGGTACAGGGTCAATGTTCCCAGAAACCCAACGAGTCCGAAACGCAACGGTTGAGGCACATAGGTACTTTTCGTGACGGTAAGAGCACGTGGCAGGAAGCGAGCGAGTAGAACGAGTGCCGCGCCGATAGCAACTGTTATCAGATAAGGCAATAGTGCTGGACGGTAGGGGAAAAGGAATAGAGAGCCTAACACAACCACCAGGATAAACATGAATATAAGCAGCAATAGTGCGCGTGGACCAGCCCAGCGTTCCGCACGACGTTTGGGAAAGAGCAAATTTACAATCAGAATAGGAATAGCGATACTGAAGATGGCATGAAAGATGATGAGTTGCACACTCCACACCCAATTGACACCCAGGACACGACCATATGTGCCCAGCAGTCCCAGGTCTTTCCAATGTGGATCAAAAAAGCTTTTGACCAGTAGTCCCTCTTC
Source organism: uncultured Ktedonobacteraceae bacterium (assembly GCA_964250765.1). Lineage (GTDB taxonomy): Bacteria > Chloroflexota > Ktedonobacteria > Ktedonobacterales > Ktedonobacteraceae > JBBQVS01. The sequence goes on from CAXUHF010000266.1 coordinate 1,684, forward strand.
AATAATACCAAACGTTGCGCCAAGCGCAAGAAGCGTGAGCCAGCCTTTACCCCAATAGAGTGTCAGTTCTCGTGCGATAATCGCGCCCCCACCATAAAGAAAACATAAGAAGAGTAGCGTCAACGGATTAAAAAAACTATTTGGCGGTGTCGAACCCGATAGCAGTTCTCCCACGATTGGGGCGATAAAAAAGAGAAAGACGCCAGGGGCGGGCCTGAGAAAACGGATTATTTGTAAGAAAATCTGTAGAGCGCGTTGCATAAGTGGCTCCCTCCCACATGGGATGGAATAAAGAAAGGTATTGCTGGCTTACTATCCTGCTAAAAATTGTACGCTTTGCTATGCTGAAAGTTGGAAGGACGGGTACAGTGTATAGTGGGAAGGGGATTCATGTTGATATGCAGAAACATAGCAAAATATTTGATGTAAGTCAGGGTAAAATTTCTGTAGGGGCCATAATTCATTACGCCCTGTTCCCGATGAATCAGCCAGATGAAGGTATTGATGTTGGCATTCCCGTGTTCTCAGAACGTGTGCGTTGTGAAAAGGGCGTAATGAATTATGGCC
>CAXUHF010000267.1:0-2229 GCA_964250765.1 uncultured Ktedonobacteraceae bacterium
CACTTCTCCCTTGACACTACTGTCATATTGCTCGTACTATTAATAGTATTACTTGTATAACATCCCTTAAGCACAAAACACGTAGTGTATATCATAGAGGAGTATGTTTCCGTCATAGGAAAGGCTATAAGTACCCATGTCTAACATTTTTAAATTGCTTGCAGATCAAGAGAAATTCACCGACGAGCTTTATGCGTTTGTCACAGACCCAAACGCTGACAATCGCAATGATCGTGCTATTGTGAGTGTTCTGCACGAAGTCGCGCCACAAATCGTATCCGTGGCAGAGTGTATGATTATCGACGGTGTTGACGAGCGACACTATGTCGAAGAGTATGTCCACGCCGTACTTAACGGCGAAGGCGCAGCAGAGTATTAGAATAAAAAATGGGTGACGAATATTCGTCACCCATTTTTTATTCTAATTGGTACATAACATTTGCTACAGCCGCGAGCGCGGCAGTTTCTGCTCTTAATATACGTTGCCCCAATGTTACCGACAGTACACCTTGTTGCTGTGCTAGCTGTATCTCTTCGGATGTCAGCCCACCCTCTGGTCCGATGAACAGCACAACGGTTTTCTCCTGAGACTCCTGAGCGTGTAGTGCATCACGCAAACTCTGACCATGTTCTTCCTCCCACGGCATAAGCGCGAGGGCATCGGATGGTACCTCATTCAGTGCCTGCTTTAATGGGCGAATAGGCAGGAGTTCCGGCAAACGTGAACGTCCACATTGCTCTGTTGCCTCCTGAATAATGCGTTGCCAACGCGCTATTTTTGATGGCCCCGCATCCTCCAAACCTGTGGTAGAGCGACGACAGAGTATCGGCACAAACACAGATACGCCAAGCTCTGTCCCTTTTTCTAGTATCCACTCAAAACGAGCGGACTTGAGCAGTCCTTGACACAACACAATGTGTACAGGTGACTCACTTTTCCCTGCACGTCGCTCTACTAACCGCACTTCGACAAGTTTGCGCTCGGTTCGTGTGACCTCCGCCACAAACTCTTCGCCGCTATTATCGAGTAGTACGAGTTGTTCGCCGCTATGCAGGTGCAGTACATCGCGTACTTGATGGGCAACTTTTTCTGGGAGCGTAAGAGTGGTTCCAACCGATGTTGCTTGTAGTTCCAGGCCAGTGTCATGTACAAAAAAGCGATGCATGATAGCTCCCAAGGCAATTTAAAAAAGTAAATGAAAGGTGTGATGGCAATAAACGGACGCCCACAAGGGGCTACCCTACTATATATAACGTGCGGAGACGTAAGAGCGTCATATAGTAGGGTAGCCCCTTGTGGGCGTCCGTTTATCCCTTGCGCAGTACAAGAGCCATCCAATCGTCGATCATGACCTGCTCGACCAGTTCCAGTCCTGCCGCCAACAGTGGGTCCAGAGCATCGTGGAGGCGAGCTTCGATAATACCACTCACGACAAGCAAGCCTGTTGGTGAAACGACCTGTGCAAGCTGTGACGCGATAGAACCAATGATGTGTGCAATGATGTTCGCAATGACAAAATCATATTGTCCTGCCATACGAGTGGCCTCTGCATCGTCAAGGACACCGAGCACAACTCGAATGCGGTCTTGCAGGTTATTCATCTCTGTATTCGCAAGTGTACTCTCAACCGCGACACTGCTATTGTCAATAGCGTAGACGCTTTCCGCGCCTAGTTTCGCCGCCGCTATCGCCAGGATGCCCGATCCTGTGCCAACGTCAAGCACCTTCATACCAGCATGAACACGCTGTTCTACCTGCTCAAGGCACATACGCGTCGTTGGATGGAGACCAGTACCAAAGGCCATGCCTGGGTCAAGAGTCAGCACGACCTCTTGTGGCTTGGGCGTATACTCCCGCCACGAGGGACGAATAACAAGGCGTTGCCCAATGTGTGTAACGTGAAAATAATCTTTCCATGCATTCGCCCAATCTTCCTCGTTCACCGTGCGCGTCGTCAACTCACCCACAAAGTGCGAGCCAAGACTGGAAAAATGCCAGAGACCTTCGGCAATCCTCTGACGCGCCGCCTCTTCTTTGCCATCAATTGGCAGGTAGGCATGTACAAGCACAGGTTGCCCCGTGACCACGCGATATTCCTGTCCCTCGTCAAATAGCTCAATCGGCTCCTCAATCGCTACCCCACCAGAGGTGTGCTGGCTCAAAAGCTCGCTCACCGACTCAATCGCCTCCGGGTGGGCCTGTACCGTCAATTCTAACCAACGCATAAA
>CAXUHF010000268.1:0-2075 GCA_964250765.1 uncultured Ktedonobacteraceae bacterium
GCGTGGTCAGATTAAAAAATATGAGGGGTGCACGTGAGACTGGACAGGACAAATCGACATGACAGGGGCAAGCCCTGTCATGCCTCCCATCTTATAGCGTGCCAACTACGCTTCAACTTCATCCTCTTCATATTCATATTCTTCCTCATCGTCGGCGAGGCGTTCCTCGTCGGCTCGTTTCGTTTGAGCTTCGATTTGACCGAGCCAACGAAAGAAAAGCGGCGTCATGACGACGAGATCGACAAGGCCAGGAACGAGCAATAAGGCACCACCAATAGCCTGATCCGCGAAGGTGGAGAGGCCGAGTTGTGGAGGAATGCGATAGAACGTATAGATAGTGACGCCTGTAAATACAAGAATGAACGCGAAGATATCGACGGGCTGCCCATCAAAGAAGGCGTACAACATCTGTATAGGGTAACTCATGGGACGTAGTTCGCGTACAGAGCCGAGTAGAGGCCACCAATTGAGCAACGCTGCCACAAATATACTCAAGACCTGAACATGATACAACGTATTATTGTCTAACATGAAACGCAATATTTTCGGCACATGCCAGAACAGAAAGAGCAGATTGAAGAGGACCGAGGCAACCAATGGGCGTGTAAATAGATGTAGAATCTGACGTATTACTGGTAGTTCCACAAGTGGGCGAAGCAATGATGCGGGTGCACTAAATAGAATTAATGGAGCACAGAGTGTCGTTAATAACACAAGTTGTGCCATATGGACAGAGAAGAGTTGCGTTCTAGCGATGGTATCAACGGGCGTAAGTAGTACTATTGCCATAATCGCAATAGCCAAAAAAAAGGCTGTGATTTGACGCCGATTGACTACATCATCTTGCACGGGATGTTGTCGCACTCGTCGCAACCCTAATACATAAAGCGCGACAAGCAACAACAAAAACAGTATGACGCCTGGATTAAAAGGCCAAGCAAGTGAGAGACCAGCGAACATAATATAAGACTCCATATAGAGAAAAATAGAGCGAGAATTTTTGTCTTCTGTGCCTAGTATAGTGCAGATGTGCAGGGTGTGCAAATCCAATCTGATATAACCAACACACATGCTGTAGGGGCGCAATGAATTGCGTCCCTACAGCATGTGTGTTGGTTATATCAGATTATTGACCCTGTTTCCTGAAATTTTATGTCTAAGAAGAATGTTGTATCTAAGAGGAGGGTTTGAACGTATATACTAGCAAGACTAAAAGCGGTCTTGCAATTCATGTCTCGTTCCCGTAATCCGTTTATTATTCAATAGGGAGCAACGAACTTATGCCAGAACAATTTTATGCGACTGAAGACTCGGACCTCGAACGTCTCCTTTCAATGGGTTTCTCCGATAATGAAGCCGAGCGGCTTATCCATATGAAAGACAACGTTTCTGAGCATCCCGAATATCGTGAGATCGTCGCTGAGAGCCGCCGTCTCGATTTCGTGCGCTGGCTCATCGACCATGATCGCATCAGTAGATAATATAGATATACACATGCAAACGGGCGCCCACAAGGGGCGTCCCTACTATACACAATGTGCGACGCACGTACAAACGTTATATAGTAGGGTAGCCCCTTGTGGGCGTCCGTAATTTGTCAACACATTATTCGTGTGGGTGTGAAGTTGAGGAAGCCGTAAGCCGAATTTTGTACCAGTGTCGCCTCTCGACAACGCTAGCGGCAACCATCTATCTAGGACGTTGATTGCTCAACGCCTCATGCAACCAACCCGAAGGTTTACAGACGAGCAGCCTGCAAGCATGCGGACATGCTAGCCCTTCTATTTGGTCTTGCTCCGAATGGGGTTTACCCAGCCAACCGATCACTCGGCTGCTGGTGAGCTCTTACCTCACCATTTCGCCCTTACCCGACGTATAACATGCTGTCGGGCGGTATGTTTCTGTGGCACTTTCCTTGAGATCGCCCTCACTGGCCGTTAACCAGCATTCCGCTCTATGGAGTTCGGACTTTCCTCGGACGCATGCGCCCGCGATTGCCTGTCTTCCTCAAATTCACCGTCTTAGGGTATCATACCCCGTGGCTAACGTCTAGTAGGGACCGATTTATCGCGTCC